>JAADII010000031.1:588-23188 GCA_013151415.1 Chloroflexota bacterium | reverse complement strand
GGCTTGCGCGAGGGTGTGAGGCTGATACCAGAAGTTGAGGGTGACTTGGGTGGCGTCGGCGGGGATGGTGAAGGTTTGATAGACGGTGGAGTAGGTTGCTCCGGCTGGCGCGACCTCGCCAAGTAGATTGCGTTCGTACATCTCTTGCGGCGGGAGGAAAGGCGACGTCGGCAACGAGAAAGAGGTCGAGGCCGCGGGTAGGAGGCCGAGGCGGGCTGAACGAGCGCCGGAATGGCTTTCGGCTGTGGTGTACACAGCGCCGCTGGCTGTATTGGGCATGCTCCAGGCTGCATTCACTTCGAAACCGCCGTTATCGATGCGTTCGGAGCAAGCAAGAATTGGCGTTGCTGTGGCCGTAGGCGTGACAGTGGGCGTGGGTGTGACGGAAGGGGTGGGCGTGACAGTCGGCGTTGGGCTCGGCGTGGCCGTGGGTGTAAGCTGAACGACGGCCGCGTTCACCGCGGCCGCTGCGTCGACGCGGCCATAGCCGCTAAATTCATCCCATCCCGGCAATTGCACATCGACGGCTGTGCTGGTGATAAGGCCCCGGAGCTCGTCGGGAGCCAGAGTGTTGTCGATGGAGAGAAGCAGTGCAGCCACGCCAGCTACATGGGGCGCGGCTTGGCTGGTTCCGGCCATCCACGCCACTTCTGAATTGAGAGGCGAGCCGCGCCAGTAAGCGCCGATGATCCAATGTCGAGGGTTTGTATCATCGACGCCGGTGGGATCCCCGCCAGGTGCGGCAATGTCGACATATGAACCGCTATTCGAGTAGCTGGCGTGACCGTCGGCGTCATTGGTTGCGGCCACAGCCATCACATTGGGATACGCGGCCGGATAAGAGGGTTGATTGGCGCCTTGGTAGTCATTTCCCGCCGCGGCCACCAAGAGCGCGCCCTGATTGTATGCGTAGTTCACCGCAGACTCCAGGGTTGACGAGGCGCTAGGGCCGCCCAAACTCAGGTTGATGATGTCGGCGCCATTGTTCACGGCCCAGACAATGCCATTGGCGACTTGACTATCCGTGCCGGACGCGTTCGCGTCGAGCACTTTGATGGGCATGATTTTTGCACCCCACGAAACCCCTGCAATCCCGTTGTTATTGTTGGTCGTGGCGGCTGCTATGCTGGCTACATGGGTGCCATGACCGTTGTCATCGGATGGATCGTTGTCATTGTTGATGAAGTCGTAACCTGCGACGATTTTTGCAGCCAGATCGGGGTGGGTCAGATCCACGCCGGAGTCGGCCACCGCGATGATGATCGAGTCGGAGCCGGTTGTGACATCCCAGGCCTGCTCGGCGCGAATATGCGGCAGTTGCCATTGATAGCCTGCATAATAGGTGTCGTTAGGCGTAACCAAAGGCGAAGTCGAGGCATGACGTATATAGTCTGGTTCGGCATAGATCACGTCGGGCCGGGCCGTGAGATCTGCGGCGATATTCTGTTCCTGTCCCGGCTCCACCTCAACAATCTGAACGCCCAATGCGCCAATCGAACCCATTGATTGCAACCCATACGCGGTGAGGATGTCGGAACTCGATGCCTCGGGCGCGAACTTCACCAATAGACGTCCAGGGACGAACTCGGGCGCAGTCTGTGCGTTTGCCGTCAGAGGAATGATGGCCGGCGGAGGATCGGAAGCGGCGATGGCGCTGCCGCGCGCCGCGTTTGCCAATGTGGCCATGCTTACTAATGCTAAAACAATAGTTGCAATCACCAATATGCGGCGGGAGAAATGCGTCATGATACTGTCCTCCTCGGGCGGTCAGAGTCATCCCCTGACACAGATGTTGAGAATGGCGTCGTCCGTCCGCGATGAACGATCAATGCGGATGGCTCAAGACCTGCGAGTTTCGCGCCTCTTTTTAGGCAAATTGTCGCTGATAGGTTGGCGGCTTTTCCCATACTCGTGGGATGGCGTAAAGAATTGCGGAATTTATATGTTGTTCGCAGACAGGAATACGTGAGTGATGACGCCACAGCCCAGAAAAAGTTACGCGTGAAGAAGTAATGCGTCTCGAGGGCCGCCCATTTTCGAGCGCATCGAAAATTTCTGGCCATAGGGCTCTCCCTCTCGCACGCGTCAACACTTTTCCGCCGCGCGACAAAAGTTGACGAGGCCATCGAAAATGAGTATACTTAGAATCGTCGATATGCCCTGGTAGTTCAGTGGATAGAACGCTTCCCTGCGGAGGAAGAGGTCAGAGGTTCAAATCCTCTCCAGGGTACAGAAAACCCGCCGGAAACGGCGGGTTTTTCCTTTTTGCGTGACGAATCCTTGGAAAATGAGCGCTCTTGTGGTTAAATTTGGGTGTTCACAGTTCACGGTTCACGGTTACGATTGGCCGTTGGCTGTTGATTGTTGGTTATTCCCCGCCATGTCCCTTGTTCTTCCTCCCGACCGTTTTCTCACCTGTCGGCATTGCGGAATCACCTTTGTGTGGACGGGCTGGGAGCAGACGCAGGACGCGCAAGCGCCCGCGCATTGCCCCGGTTCGCGACATGTGCTGGCCCTGACGCGGCGTCAGCGCGGGACCGTGAAGTGGTTCGACCCGCGCAAAGGGTTCGGTTTTATCACCGCGGCCGATGGTTCGGAAATCTATGTCAATCGTCGCGCGCTGGGTCGGCTCAAGCGTTTGCGCCGCGGAGATGTGGTCGCGTTTCGCATCGAGCAGGGTCGCCTGGGCCCCTTTGCTGTGGAGGTGGAGCGGTTGCCTAGAGAAGAGGACGATAGGACGATATGACGATAGGACGATGGGATCAGGCTCAGCGATGGTCTTTTCGTCCCATCCTCCCTTTCATCGGTATCGACGGGTTATCGCCCGTGAAGCCTGCTTTCGAGATATTTCCCCACCGAGGAGGATTTTTCACATGCTTGACATTCGTCTTTTGCGAGAGGAGCCGGAACGCGTGCGCGAGGCCATGAAGGTTTTGGGCGCGGAGGACGCGCCTGTGGATGAGGCCATTGCATTGGATAAGCGCCGCCGCGAGTTATTGGTTCGGGTCGAGGCGCTCAAGGCCGAACGCAACACCGGTTCCCGACGCATCGGCGCGCTGATGCGAGAAGGCGAGCGCGAGGAGGCCGAGGGCATCAAGGCGCGTATGAAGCAGATCGGTGAAGAAATTGCGGCCCTGGAAAAGGAGCTGAAACAAGTTGAGCAGGACCTGGAATGGGCCATGCTCAACATCCCCAATTTGCCTTTGCCCGAGGTGCCCGTGGGCAAGGATGAGAGCGAGAATGTGGTGGTGAAGGTGGTGGGCGAGCCCCGCGCGTTCGATTTTCAGCCGAAACCGCATTGGGAGTTGGGCGAGGCCCTGGGCATCCTCGATTTCGAGCGCGGGGTTAAGCTTTCGGGCAGTCGTTTTTATGTGATGCGCGGTCTGGGCGCCAAATTGCAGCGCGCGCTCATCACCTGGATGCTGGATGTGCACATCGAGCAACATGGCTACACCGAGGTCTACCCGCCGTTCATGGTGCGTTCGCATTGTCTGGTGGGCACGGGCAATTTACCCAAGTTCGCGGACAATCTTTACAAGGATCACGAGGAGGATTTCTGGTGGATTCCCACGGCCGAGGTTCCGGTCACCAACCTGCATCGTGACGAAATCCTGGACGCGGAGCAACTACCCATCAATTATGTGGCCTACACGCCCTGTTTCCGCCGCGAGAAGATGAGCGCGGGCAAGGATACGCGCGGCATCAAGCGCGGCCATCAGTTCGACAAGGTGGAGATGGTGAAATTCACCACGCCGGAGACCGGCCGCGAGGAGCTGGATAAGCTCATCGACAACGCGGAGGACATCTGCCGCATGTTGGAGATTCCCTATCGCGTGGTGCAGATGTGCACAGGCGATTTGAGTTTCGTGGCGGCCATCAAGTTCGACCTGGAAATGTGGGCGCCGGGCGTGGAGGAATGGCTGGAGGTGAGCTCCTGTTCGCTGTTCACCGACTTCCAGGCCCGTCGCGCGAACATTCGTTATCGGCCCGAGCCCAAGGCCCGACCCCGCTATGTCTACACGCTCAACGGCTCGGGTCTGGCCCTGCCGCGCGTGGTCATCGCCATCCTGGAAAACTATCAGCAGGCCGATGGCAGCGTGATTGTGCCCGAGGTGTTGCGGCCTTATATGGGCGTGGAAGTGATCCGGTAGGCCAGGCGGGCGTGGCTCAGAATGCGAAAACGCCGTCGATGAAATGCATCGACGGCGTTTTTTCTGGCGGGGAGGGAGGGATTTGAACCCTCGAGGGACCTTTCAGCCCCTACCCACTTAGCAGGCGGGCGCACTCGACCAGACTATGCGACCTCCCCATGTGCGATTGGGATGCAAGACCTTGTGCTATCTGTGTTGATCGTTGAAGTGACAAAGGTCTTGCTGAAGAGAGCCAGACGATGGGACGATAAGACGATGGACGATTGATGGTAAAGAGGCGGAGGGTGAGGGATTCGAACCCCCGGCGCCGTTTCCGGCGCAGCTGTTTTCAAGACAGCCGCCTTCGTCCACTCGGCCAACCCTCCATAGAGGGACGACTTAATCTTACCATTTTCCGCGGTTGGTGTCAAAAATGGAGACGATGGGACGATGAGACGATAGCGACTTCGCTCGCGACCTTCGGCCCCGGCATTGCTCCGTTTTTTTGACCAGGTCCCGCCTTGAGAGGTAAAATCAAATTTTGCATCGATCTCCAGATCGGGCGCTCCATCATCCCGACCCGTCGTTCAATCTTCATCGATGTTGCTTCGAAAAGAGGACACGGATTACACGGATTGGCTTTTCTTGCTTTGAAGATAAAGCGGCAAGCCGAAAAGCCACAGCGCAGAAAGGGCCAACCTGACGCTTGGAACCTGAAACCTGACACTTATCTCTCATCATCTATAATCATGCCACCCACCACCAGCGAACAAATCCGCGAAGCCTTCCTTCAGTATTTCGAAAAACAGGGCCACAAACGCGTGCCCAGCTCCTCCCTTGTCCCGCACAACGACCCCACCTTGCTTCTGGTCAACGCGGGAATGGTGCAATTCAAGGACGTCTTTTTGGGGCTGGAAAAGCGGCCCTACACGCGCGCCTGCTCCTCGCAAAAATGTATGCGCGTCTCGGGCAAACACAATGATCTGGAAAACGTAGGCCCTTCGCCCCGACATCACACCTTCTTCGAGATGTTGGGCAACTTCAGCTTTGGCGACTATTTCAAGAAAGAGGCCATCGAATACGCCTACGACTTTTTGGTGAATGTCGTGGGCTTGCCGACCGAGCGGCTCTATTACACCGTATTCGAGGATGACGACGAAGCCTTCGGCTATTGGACCGACGACATGGGCATCGCGGCCGAGCGGGTCTATCGCATGGGCGAGAAGACCAACTTCTGGTCCATGGGCGACACCGGCCCCTGCGGCCCCACCAGCGAAATCCACTATGATTGGGGTCCCGAAGCTTGCACCTGCGGCGATCCCAACTGTTCGGTGCTGTTGGACAACGGCTGCGAGCGCTGGCTTGAAGTGTGGAACCTGGTCTTCATGCAGTTCAACCAGGATGAAAACGGCGTGCGCACGCCCCTGCCCAAGACAGGGGTGGACACGGGCATGGGGCTGGAGCGCATTGTCAGCATTGTGCAGGGCGCGGCCGCAAATTACGACACCGACCTGTTCCAACCCATCATGGATCGCATCCAGTCGTTGCTGAATCATACCGACGCCGAGCGGGCGAAATATCAGGTGGGCTATCGCGTCATCGCCGACCATTCGCGGGCCGCGGCCTTTCTGGTGGCCGATGGCGTGCGTCCCGGCCCCACCGGTCGCAGCCATGTTTTGCGGATGGTCATCCGCCGCGCGCATCGCTTTGGCCGCACCATCGGTTTCGATGAGCCTTTCATGGCTCAGGTTTGCGAGGCCGTCATCGAGAAAATGGGTGGGGTCTATCCCGAATTGCGCGAACGCCGCCAACTTATTTACAACACCGTCAATCTCGAAGAAGAGCAATTCATCGCCACGCTGGATCGCGCGCTGGTCGCACTGGATAAAGCCCTGGCCGCTTTGCGCCGCGAGGGCAAGACCGAGCTTCCCGGCGAGATCGCGTTCGATCTCAAGGCCACACATGGCTTGCCGCTGGAAGTGACGCGCGACATTTGCCACGAGCGCGGGTTCACGGTCGATGAAGAGGGCTTCCATCGCGCGGAAGAACAGCACCGCCGCGTGAGCCAGGCCAGGGTCGAGCAAAAGCGCGACAAACTGGATGCGGAGATCTACGCGAACGTGCTCGCGCGGTTGCAAGAGCAAGGCGCGTTGCCTCAAGAGGGCGTGGTCTACGATCCTTATGGCCCCCTCACCCGACCGACTCGACTGATCGCCATGTTGCGCGAGGGCGAGCTGGTCGAGAGCGCGGATGAGGGCGAAGAGGTGGAGCTCATCCTGGCCGAGACGCCTTTCTATGTGGAGGCCGGCGGTCAGGTGAGCGACACGGGCGTTATCATCGCCGACCAATGGGAGGCCCAAGTGAACGATGTGCGGCGGCCGGTGAGCGGCCTCGTGGTGCATCGGGCCGTCATCAGCATTGGCCGGGCCAGGGTGGGCGATTCGGTCGAAGCCAAGGTGGACGCGGAGCGGCGCTGGAATATCATGCGCAATCACACGGCCACGCATCTGTTGCATCAGGCGCTAAGAATGCATCTCGGCTCGCATGTGCATCAGGCCGGTTCATTGGTCGCGCCCGACCGGTTGCGCTTCGATTTCACGCACAACGCGCCCCTCAGCCCCGAACAGATCGAGAAAATCACCGAGACCGTGAATCACGCCATTTTGGCGGCCTATCCCGTGCAGATCAGCCACAAGCCTTTGGAACAAGCTCTGGCCGAGGGCGCGACCGCGCTCTTCGATGAGAAATACGATGAGGTCGTGCGCAATGTGCAGGTGGGCGACCGCAAGGAGTTTTGGAGCAACGAGCTTTGCGGCGGCACGCACGTGCCCAACACCGCTCAGATCGGCTCTTTTGTCATCGCCAGCGAGGGCTCCGTCTCCGCGGGCGTGCGTCGCATCGAGGCGCTGACCGGATTGGCCGCGGAGGAATATGTGCAAAAGCGGCTGAACGCGCTAAACAACATCGCCGCCATTCTCAACACGCCCGTGGATGCGGTCGAGCAAAAGGTGCAGGACCTGAAAGAGCAGGTGAGTCGGCTCAACCGCGAGGTGCAGCGCCTGCGACGCCGGTTGGTGGCGCAAGAGGCCGCGAGTCTCACAGATAGGGCCGTGGAGGTGGCCGGATTCAAGGTGCTGGCCGCGCGCGTCGACGCGGCCGATGTGGACAGTATGCGCAGCATGGCCGACGACCTGCGGAATAAGCTGGGTTCGGGCGTGGTAGTTCTGGGCGCGATGCTGGGCGGGCGCCCCACCATTATCGCCGCGCTCACGCCCGACGCGGTCAAGGCTGGCGGTCATGCCGGTCGATTGGTCAAGGCGTTGGGCCGGATCATCGGCGGGGGCGGGGGCGGTCGGCCCGATATGGCCCAGGCCGGCGGCCGCGACGCGAGCAAACTCGATGAGGCTCTATCCGCGGCTGTGGCCGAGGTGGAGCGACAACTGGCGACATGATAGCAACTGAAATCCCCGCACCGGCCACGCTGGCCGCGATTCAGGCCGCGATTCGCGGCGCGGACGTGGGCGAGCGGGTCTTGCTCATCCTGCCCGACCATGCCGATGAGTTGGCCAGCGAAGTGCCCTGGCAAGTGATTCGACGCCAGGCCGACGACGCCGAAGTTCAGGTCGGCGTGGTGAGCGCGGATCCCGATATTCGTTATTTCGCCAAACGGGCGCGAATTCCCGTCTATAAGTCGCGTGAGCAGGCCCAACGGCGCTGGCGTTGGCCCAGGGCCGATTATCGCCTGCCCGCGCCTCACGTGGCTCGGCCCTTTTTGGTTACGCCGCCCCGACAGGTGGGGCGCGGGGTCGCGGCGCCGGTCATCGTCACCCTGGGCGACCGGACGCTGATCCACGGCAAGACTCGCGACAAGCCGCGGCGGTGGTGGCTTTCGGCTTTGGGTTATTTGTTGGTCATCGGGCTGGTTGCGGCCGCGCTTTATGGATTTGCGCTCTATGTTGTGCCGCAAGCCACGGTCACCTTGGTGCCCGCGCGCACACAGTTGGTCAGTTCGGTCGAGATTTCGGCCAAGGTGGGGGTGGAGGAGCCGGAGTATCTCAACAAGGTCATCCCCGCGCGGGTGGTTCAGGCTCGCGTCGAGGGCTTCGCCACCACCGAGACCACCGGCTCGACCGAAGCGCCCGTGGGTAAAGCCACCGGCCAGGTGACGTTCATCAACCGCACCGCCCGCGAGATCGTGGTTCCGGCCAACACCATTGTGCGCACGGCCACGGGTAACAATGTCCGTTTTCGCGTTGTGGATGAAGAGGTCAGGGTTCCGCCGGGCATTGGCCAGCGCGCGAGCGCGGCCATCGAAGCCGTGGAGCCGGGTCGAGAGGGCAATGTGCCTGCGCTGACCATTAGCGAGATCGAGGGCCCGCTCAATATTTCCCTGCGCGTGAGCAATCCCGAACCCACGGCCGGCGGTGCGGTGGAGACCGTGGCCGTGGTCACCCAGGCCGATAAAGACCGGCTCTTGGGCCAGTTGCAGGCCGATTTACAGCGTCAGGCGTATAGTAAATTGGGCGAGAGCCTGCGTCAGGGCGAGTTCATCCCGCCCGAAACCGTGACCACCTTCACCCTGGCCGAGACCTATGACCGCTTCGCCGGCGAGCACTCGCCTGTGTTGGGCTTGCAATTGCAATTGCTCGCGCGCGGCCTGGCCGTGGATATGGACGCAGCCGAACAGATGGCTCTGCGCACATTGCGCGAAAGCGTGCCCGAGGGTCATTTCTTATTGGAAGAGACTATACGAACCGGTCAGCCCACTTTTTTGCGCTTCGATGACGAGGGCGTGGACCTGACCATGACGGCCAGTGGCCTGGCGCTTATTCCCATCAAGCCCGCCGATGTGCGCAGCCTCATCGCCGGCGCGACGCCGGAGGAGGCTGTGAAACGTCTGGAGGCGGAGTTCGATCTGGCCACGCGGCCGCAGATCACCATCGAACCCGACTGGCTGGGCCGCGTTCCCTACATCCCCACCCGCATCCGCGTACGCGTGCTGCAAGAGGGTGAATGAAGTTGCAGCTCCCATGACCATCTGGCTGGCTCTAGACATCGGCGACGCCCGCATTGGTTTGGCCACCGGGAGCAATGAGAGCCGCTTGGCCCGTCCCCTGGCCATTTTGCGGCGTCGCAGCAAGCGCGAGGACTTCGAGGCCATCGCCCGTTTCGCCGCGCAAGTGGGCGCGGATGCATTGTTGGTGGGTTTGCCGTACAATATGGATGGCTCCGAGGGGCCGCAAGCGCGACGCGTGCGCAACTATGTGCGTAAATTACAACGAGCCATCGATTTGCCCATCACCTTTTGGGACGAGCGTCTTAGCTCCTTCGAGGCCGATCAACTTCTAAGCCAGAAGAAGCGTCGGCGCAAGCACAACGACGACATCGCCGCGGCCTTTATTTTGCAATCTTACTTCGACAACGCCGTCAAGGGCTAAAAACCGCCCAACCAGGCGCTGAAAGGTCTTATCAGGCTCCTAGCCCTCACTCACCCTCTCAACCTCAACCTTAACCTCAACCTCAATTTATGCTCAACCTTCTCAAAGCCTTCCCTCGCCTGATTCTCTTCCTGACCACCATAGCGGCCCTGGCCGCGATTGTGTGGCTTATCGGCCAATACACCAAATCGCAGGCCGAGGCTTACCGTTATGAGGGAAGCGATAGCAAACTCGTGCGCAACGTGGACGCGGTCTGGCGTTCACTGAAACCGGATACGCTGGAAATCCAGGCCCTGCAATTTTATCTCAACCTGAATCGCGAGTCTTTGGAGACGCCGGTTGATCCCGCGGCCACGCCCGTGCCCTTTCATGTGGCCTTGGGCGAGACTGGGTTTAGCATCTCCGAACGGTTGGAAGAGCTGGGTCTGATCCGCAACGCCGCGCTTTTCCGGCTCTATATGCGGCTCAACGGCATTGACCAGCGTCTCGAGGCGGGCGATTTCGAGCTTTCCGCGGCCATGAGCGCGGTGGAAATCGCCGAGGCCTTGCAAGAAGCGCGCGCCGAAGATGTGTTCGTGCGCATTCCTGAGGGCAAGCGCGCGGAGGAGATAGCAGACATCCTGGAAGAGGCCGGGGTCATCGACCGGGATGATTTTCTGGCCGCGGTGCGCGCGGGCGACCTGGCCTTGCTCGATTTGCCCGAATACCCCCTTTTGCAGGACAAGCCGCCCGGCCTCTCTTTCGAGGGCTATCTTTTCCCCGACACCTATCGTTTGCCCCTCAACGCTTCGGCCACGGTGGTGCTGCGGGCCATGTTCGAGAACCTGGAAAACCGCATCGACGACAACATGCGCGGCCAAATCGCGAGCAGCGGCATGAATTTCCATCAAGTTCTCACCCTGGCCTCCATCGTCGAGCGCGAGGCCGTGCTCGCGGAGGAGCGCCCACTCATCGCCTCGACTTATCTCAATCGCCTGGGCGAGACCTGCGCCAATGAGGTTTTCGGCTATTTGGCTGCGGATCCCACCGTGCAATATGGCATGGGCTATGATCCCCAACAAGAGACCTGGTGGCCTGTGGTGGAAAATGTGGAAGAGTATCTGAAGATCAATTCGCCTTACAACACCTATCTCTACCCCGGTCTTCCTCCCGGCCCCATCGCCAACCCCGGTCTGGCGTCTATCCAGGCTGTGCTCTCACCCGCGCAGACCAACTATTGCTATTTCGTGGCCAGCAGCGGCGGCGCGCACGTCTTCTCGGAAACCGGCGCAGAGCACGAATTGAACGTTCAGCGATTTCGACCTTGATTGACGGCGCTGTATAGGCGTGCTAGAATGCTGTTCATTCCCAGATCAACCCACTATTTATGGTATCGGACATGTCTACACGAATTGCCACATCACCTGTGCAGTATATTACAGAGGAAAGCGGCCGGCGAGTTGGCGTGATCCTTGCCTGGGAGGACTACGCACGGCTTCGGCGACAAAAGGGCGGCGATCCCGATCTGTTGGATGGCCTCACGCTTGCTGAAGTCGAAGCATTGGCCCATAGCAAACTGGCGCCCGAACAACAGCAGCGGCTGGATGAGCTTCTGGCGCGTCTTCATGACGATGTCTTGACGAAGTTGGAACGCGAGGAGTTGGATCGATTATTGGCGCAGGTGGACCAACTTAATATTCTCAAAGCGCGGGCGCTTCTGACCTTACAGGAATACTCGCGAGAGATGGCTGTGCAATCAGAATGACCGTTCCATCTCGACTTCAGGCCCTTGTGCGCGAGCGTGAGAATGGACGATGTGCGTACTGCCGGTCGCCTGAGGAATTGACGGTGACTCGATTCGAGATCGATCACATCGTTCCTGTGAGTGCAGGCGGCGCGACTGAGGAATCGAATCTCTGTATGGCCTGTCCTTCATGCAATCGCTATAAAGGGGCGCACCAAACGGCAATCGACCCCGTTTCCCAACAAAATGTGGCGCTTTTTCATCCTCGCCGAGATGTCTGGGAGGAACACTTTGCCTGGGATGAGCAACAAATCCGAATCATAGGTTTGACGCTGACTGGACGGGCCACTATCGAAAAATTACGCATGAATCGTCAGAGTCTGGTGCGCTTGCGCACTCTATGGCGTAAGCTGGGAGTCGAGCTTGAAAAGGCATAAGGGCGATATGCGTATTCTGAGCATTCCCTCTTCGTTCCTTTTTGTTCTGTTATTGCTGGGATGCGGATTTCCGCGCAGTGCGCCGGCCGTGGTCAAGATCGGACTCATCGCGCCCTTTGAGGGCCCCTCACGTCCTTTAGGTTATGCCACCCTACACGCGGTGCGCCTGCGTTTGAACGAATGGAACGAGAGCGACGGTCTTCCTCGCATCGAGCTGGTCGCCCTAAACGACGACGGCGATCCCGCGCTTTCGGCCTCATTGGCCGCGCAACTGGCCATCGACCCCGACATACTCATCGTGCTCGGTCCGCCGCAAAGTCACACCGCGCGCGAGGCTGTTCCCGCCCTGGCCGCGCGAGGCTTGCCCGTCATCAGCCTGGCCGCACTGCCGGAAGATGACCCTGGCATTGCGCCTTGGGGAGGGCTGGTTGCCGATGTGCAGACCGCGTTGGCCCCTTACAACGCCGATGTCACAACCGCGACGCCGGCCTGGTCCGCGCCCCTTTCCGGCCCCGCCATCTGGTTTGGCCCGCCGTTGCCCCTGGCCGAAATCTTAGCGACCGCGCCCGAAAACATCGTAGGCGCGGGCTCGGTGGCCGCGGAGGATGCATTTCGCGCCTGGGCCGGGCCAAACGCCGCAGGCTTGTTGTGGGCGGCCCCCCTGCCCGACGATTTGCCTCCCCGCTTTGTCGGCGCCTACACCGAGTTTGCCGGCGCGTCGCCCAAACCCATCGCCTTTCTGGCCTATGCCGCCACCGACCGGGCCTTGTTTCTGCTGAACCGACATGCTGACCGCGATGAACTCATTCAGGCTGTGGACGGTCTCACATCACCGCCCATGCAAGCGTTTCTCGAAGAGGAGGACGCATGTTGCATCCCGCTGACGACGCCGTCTCCCCCATAACGCGCCATCCCACCGTGCTCATGCTCTCGGCCGAGTATTTGTTTCATCGCGTCGGTGGCATGGGAGCGCATGTGCAGTCGCTCTTTCCGCGTTTGGCCAACCTTACGCGGGTCGATTTGTTCGTGCCGCAGTACGATGGTCGCGGCGCGGCGGAAGAAACGGTGGGGCGATGTGGACGCGTTTTTCGCGTGACCGCGAATCGTCCCACTCATGGTCACGATTTCGATGTCCAGGTTTGGCGAATGAATGACCAGTTGGCCGCAGTCATTGCCGGGCGCATCGATTCTGGCGCGCATTACGATCTCATTCACACTCACGATTGGCTCACCGGTTATGTGGCCAATGATTTGCAAGCGCGCTATAAATTGCCCATGGTGGTCACATTTCACGCCATGGAGCATGGCCGCACCAATGGTCAAATACACGACGCGCTGAGCCAACGCATTCATCTCGCGGAATGGCATCTGGCGCGGAGGGCCGATCTGATCATCGCTTGTAGTCAGTATATGCGCGACCAGATCATCCAGCATCTGGATGCGCCGGCCGAAAAGATCGTGGTCATTCCCAACGGCGTCGAGGTGGAGCAATACGTTGGCTTGCGTGAACAGCGTGAGTCTCTTGCCGAATTCCGCAGACAATGGGTCGCGGCCGACGCGCCGCTCATCTTCTTCGTGGGGCGTCTGGTGTGGGAGAAAGGCCCGGATTTGCTGGTGAACGCGATGGCCGATGTGGCGGCCGAGTTTCCCGACGCGCGGTTGATCATCGCCGGAACCGGACCTTTGCAAGATGAACTGCGCGGCATGGTGCAATATCTGGGCCTGCAAAAGCATGTGCATTTGGCCGGATTCATTTCCGACGAGGCGCGCAATAAGCTCTATGCGGTGGCCGATGTGGCCGTATTCCCCAGCCGTTATGAGCCTTTCGGCATTGTGGCGCTCGAAGCCATGGCCTGCGGAACGCCGGTGGTGGTGACCGATGTAGGCGGATTGAGCGAGGTGGTGGAGCATGAAGTCACGGGGCTGCGCGTGGCGCCGGGGCGGGTGGACGCCGTGGCCGCAGGAATCTTGCAAACCCTGCGTCATCCTGATGCCGCGGCCGAACGCGCGCGACGCGCCCAAAGAGTGGTGATGCGCGACTATCGGTGGGATGGCGTCGCTGAAAAGACGCTACAGGCCTACGAACATGCCCTGCGACGGGCTAAATCAAACGCCTTTGAAAAGATGCAATGACGCCACCCGCGCCTTTTTGCAGGGAGCGACGTCACCATTATTGATGGTTGGCGTAGGATGAGACGCGCATCTGGCATCGAATATTTTCATGTGATTTTGCGATTCACAACGCGATCATGAATCGCCTAGAATACAAAGCTATTTCGCGATTATACTTAACCGCGCGATTTTTTGTTGACACGATATTGACATGCTAACACTGCTTAGTTATAATTTGTTTGTTATCGATACACTCTTTCATTGGTGAACAATACATCCACGAACGAATTCTCCTTTTTTACTCGACATTCGATCACACAGGAGGCTCACCGTGAATATTTCAAGACGCACGGCATTGGTCGCTTTAACTGTTGCGCTTGGCGTCATGCTGACCATTGCCGTTATCTCTTCATTGGCCAATAGCCCGACGACGGGTGAACTGTTGGTCAATGGCGGCTTCGAAGAGGGCTTTATCGCGAAGGACGGTTGCGGCATGGTGGCGCAGGGATGGGGTTGTTTTAACACCGGCGGTCGCGGGGGCTACGGTTTTTATGATGATACGTGGGGCCCGGTGGTGGCTTCGGGAGCGCATGCGCAATTGATCGAGATCAACACCAAGAAAGACTTCGGCGATCCCAACCGCACCGCAGGGATTTTTCAGAAGGTGCCTGTGGTCAAGGGCGAGACCTACGACCTGACCTTCAAAGCCCTCATGCGAGCCGATGACTTGGCGTCGGGCGGCGACCCTTGGCGCTATGTCATGTTGGTCGGTTTCTCCCATGACGGCGGAACCGATTGGAGCGCGGCCGAGGTGCAAGAAGTGGATGTGGGCCCCATTCAGGATCGGCTCAATCCCAGTGGTTACTACAATGTTCATGTGAAAGTCAAGGCCAAGGGTGATTATCTGACCGTATTTATCGCTGGACGCATGAAGTGGGGCGATTGGAACCGCGAGGTGAACTTCAATGTGGATGACGTCTCTCTGAAAGGCGTAGTGGTCTCGAAACCGGCCACGCCCACTCCCACAGCAACGCCCAAACCCGACATTACTCCCACAGTCGAGCCCACTGAACCGCCACCGGTCACCAAATTGGTGTGCGATGGCCCTGACCTGCTCAAGAACGGCGGATTCGAGAATGGTTTCCAAAGCAACGGCGTGGCCAAGTATTGGACGCCATACAACAATGGCGGCGCGGCCAATTATGGCTATTACGACGACGCATGGCCGCCGGTCGTCGCACAAGGCTCTCATGCGCAACTCCTGGAAATCAACACATACGGTTACGACGCCACGCATCCCGATCGTTTCATTGGCGTGTACCAGGGTGTGACGAATCTGACCAAAGGCGCGACCTATCAGATCAGCTTCAAGGCCATGATTCGCGAGGCCGCGGACCATAGCGATGAAGACCCCTATCGTTATGAAGTGTACTGGGGTTATAAAGCGGGCGCGGATCCAGTGGCCGACATCGGTGAACTGGATGGTAGGTTCGGCGTTCCCGTGAATGGCATTTGGCTGCGGACCGCGCCGGGCGGCTACAGCGAATACGTGACCACATTCGAAGCGCCTGAAAGTAAGCTTGTGCTTTACTTGCTCGGCCTAAAGAAGTGGGCCACGGTCGAGCGCGAGGTGAACTTCGATTTCGATGATGTGCGTTTGCGCAAATGCCGCACCGTGAAGGTTGTGGATGGCGGAAACGGCGACGGGAGCGGCGGCAAGGATGTTTGCACTTACGTCGTACAACGCGGCGACACCCTCAGCGCCATCGCGGCCCGCTATGGGACCACGGTCAAGTATCTGGCCGAAACCAACGGCATCAAGAACCCCAGCCTGATTCGGGTGAACCAGGTTTTGAAGGTGCCATGCGCAGTAACGCTTCCATCTACCGCCTCCTCCGACGGCTCGAGCGTTGCCGTCGCCAATGCCCAGACGTCTAATGCGAGTAAGGCGGCCGCGGCCACGTATGTGGTGAAACGGGGCGACACCCTCAAGAAGATCGCCCGCCGCAACGGCGTCACGGTGAAACAACTGCGCCAATTCAACCGCATCCGAAACCCACGTCTGATTCGCCCTGGCCAGGTGCTTCTAATCCCGAACAAGTGAAACGACGCCGCGATTCGCTTCAATCACAAGGCCCCGGTCAAAAGGACCGGGGCCTTAGGCGTTATCAAGAAGTCAAGTCCTTTTTCAAACGATTCAGCGCCTCGTTCCAGCTTTCATCGTCGAGATTGAGATCGTGGACGCGCACAACGCCTTGCTCTTTGGCAAGGGCTTCGGCTTGCTTATCCCAAACCTTCCCGCCAACGACGGGCAAGGCCTGGAACCCCAAGCGTCGTAAAAGCTCGGCTCTCAAGAGCGCACGTTCGACATCATTTTTTTCAGCCAGCCAGGAAGCTTCGACCACCAAAATAACTGTTCCCTCAGAGCCGCGTGGCCTTCCCTCCCAAATCAGGTCGCTGGCCATTATTTGACGATGCTCTGCGACGGTTAAGCGCCCCTCATCCACCGCTTGGTGCAATCGTTCGTTCAAGTAGCGGTGAATATCGCGTCCGCGTCGAACTACATACCCGAAAACGGCTGACGCTTTATCTCGGATCTCTCTTTCATAGGAATCGCCTTTTAATTCGCCAACGTCGCGACGAAGATAACGAACTTCTCTTTCCACGCCATCGAGCCGCGTTTGCACGCCATCGAGTCGTGTTTTCACCTCGCTCAACTCGGTTTCCACGCCATCGAGTCGCGTTTCCACGCCATCAAGCCGCGTTTTCACTTCACCAAGCTCGGTTTGTGTTGTTTCTTGCGCGGTATTCAACCTGTCCAGGCGAAACTCCATGCCGCCCATGCGGTCTGCAATGGTCGTTAAGGATTCGGTGCGCGCGAAGCTCCTCCCTCATGAGACGGTTCGATTCGGCCAGTTCCTGAATCGCTTTGGGCAAGTCGATTTCCGGGAAAAGCGCTTTGATCAGTTTCCGCCGCCATTCGGGATGAGTATTGACAATGTTCAACAAATCCTCAAATGTTGCGATTTCTAGCGACATGAGCGTTAGTCTTTATTCGCGTAAATTCATGCATCAGCCATATCTTATCATATGACTTCCATTTCGGCAAGAGGCAATGTGATCGATTCCGGAGTTTGGGTGGTGGAGGAGACGCGGTCCGCGGCCACGCCTTGCATGCTCCAGGGACCGGTCCAGGTGATGTGCACATCGACCAGTTGTCCGCGCAGGTTGCGGTCGTCCTCGAAGAAGACGAGCCGGTTTTGAGGCGTGCGACCCCGCCATTTGCCCTTGTGCTTGTCCTCGACCAGCACTTCCACGGTTTTGTTTAGCCATTCTTGATTGATCTCCGCGCTGATGCGCTCGTGTTGCTCTTCCAGCAGGCGGTGACGACGCCGCTTTTCCTCGTCGGGCACGTCGTCAATCATCTTGCGGGCGCTGACCGTGCCGGGGCGAGGGCTATAGCGGGCGAGGTGGGCTTTTTCCAGGCGCAGTTCTTCCAGGATGTCGTAGGTGCGTTGGAATTGCGCCTCGGTTTCGCCGGGAAAGCCGACGATGATGTCGGTGTGAATGGCCACATCGGGGATGATCTCGCGAATGCGCGCGACCAGGCGGCGGTAATCATCGGCCGTGTATCCGCGCTTCATGCGGGCCAGGATTTCGTCGTCCCCGGCCTGGATGGGAACCTCGATGTGGGGCATGACCTTGGGCAAACGAGCCACGGTCTCTAGTAGCTCGTCGGTCATGTAGTTGGGATGGCTGGTGAGGAAGCGGATGCGCTTGAGGCCCTCCACTTCGTGCACCGCGTGCAACAGGTCCACCAGATCGGGCTTGCTGCCCAGGTCGTAGCCATATCGATCCACAATCTGGCCCAAGAGCGTGACCTCTTTCACGCCCTGCGAGACCAGCCCGCGCACTTCTTGCACGATTTCGGGCAAGGGTCGGCTGCGCTCGATCCCGCGGCGGAAGGGGATGATGCAGAAGGTGCAGGCGTGCGAGCAGCCATAGACCACGGGCACATGGGCCGAGACAGGAGCCTGGCCTTTGAGAGAAAGATGTTTGAGCGAGGCGATGGGGTAGGCGTCGTCTTGCAGCCGGTGTCGGCGCAGCAATTGCTCGCGCTCGATGGCGGCCAGCTCCTGCTCGATCATGCGATTGCGTAGATGCTCGACCAGGGGTGCGGCCTGGCTCGGGGCCATGAACACATCGACCCAGGGAAAGGCCTGTTGCAGTTTGGGCGATGGCTTCACGCCCACCATGCATCCCATCAGGGCCAGGGTGCGGTCGGGGTCTTTCTGACGCCAGGGCTTGAGGGAACCCAGTTTGCCCACGGCTTTGTTCTCGGCGCTTTGGCGCACGACGCAGGTGTTGAGCACCACCACGTCGGCTTCGTCGATGTTGGCGGTCGGTTCGTAGCCGAGTTTTTCCAATTCCGCGCCAACATGGGTGGAGTCGGCCACGTTCATCTGGCAGCCGATGGTCCAGATATGATATTTTTTCATCTTACCTCCATTGGCGATCCCTTGTACGAGGGGCCAATTGAACGGTGAACTAGTGAACGGTGAACAGTGAACTCAAACACAAAAAGTATACGTCAGGTTGCGGGCGAAAGGCAATGTTGACCATCCGCCATGTCGGGGTTATAATGCGCGCTTGTGTATTCCTCCCTTTCCAACTCCCCGACCGATGGCATGAACATTGTCGTCGTCATACCAACTTATAACGAAGCGGACAATATCGAGGCGCTGGTGGCCGAACTTTTGGCCCTGGGGCTGGAGAATTTGCGCATCCTCATCGTAGACGACGACTCGCCCGACGGCACCGGGGAGATCGCCGACCGCCTGGCGCGACGACATCCCGACGTGGTGCACGTGCTTCATCGCACCGAAAATCCTGGCTTGGGTCTATCCTACATCGATGGTTTTCACAAGGCTCTAGATATGGGCGCGGATGTCATCGTGCAGATGGACGCGGATTTTTCGCATTCGCCGGCCTATATTCCCCAGTTTTTGGAGCTTCTGCCCCAGGCCGATGTGGTGGTGGGTTCGCGCTATGTGGAGGGCGGCACCCTGGATGAGCGGTGGAGTTGGTGGCGACGTTTTCTGAGTTGGTGGGCCAACGCCATCTATGCGCGGGTGTTGTTGGGATTGCGCGTGCGCGACGGCACGGCCGGTTTCAAGATGTGGCGACGCGCGGCTCTGGAGGGCATCGATCTGGACAGCATTCGCTCCAATGGCTATGTGTTTCAGGTGGAGATGGCCTATGTGTGCGAGCGATTGGGCTATCGCATCATCGAAGCGCCCATTCATTTTGAGGATCGTCGCATTGGCCGGTCGAAGATGTCGGTGCCGGTGAAGATCGAGGCCGCCTGGCGCACCCTGCAAATCCGTTGGCGGCATCACAATCTGCGCCCGCGCACCGTGGCTGAGCCTTTGCCTCTAAACGCGGCGGAGATCAAATGATTGATCGGCGGGCTCAGGACAGATTGGATTGTGATTTGCGCCCAGACTGCGAGCAAGTCATGCCCTCATATGGCCAAATAACAGGCGAATTTGGAGGAATTTGACATCCCGTAAGATCGATGCGATGATTTTGTAGTCATTTTGCCATGTCTCGCTTGGCGCCTTTTCGGTGTTCAAAATGACGGCATCATGTCAAGGAGAAGACAAGCCATATGATGATCGACCGCATTACAGCGAATCCAAAAATCCTTGGTGGAAAACCGGTTATCCGTGGAACGCGTCTTTCGGTTGAGTTCATTCTTGAACTGCTGGCCTCCGGCATGTCTGAAGAGGCAATCCTTGAGGATTACCCCCACATAACCCGTGAGGATATTCGCGCCTGCTTGAAATATGCCGCCCGTTCCTGCAAAAATGAGATCTACCTGGAACTCGATCCTGTGGCCGCATGAAGCTACATCAAATTAAGGCATTCGAGTCTGGACAGAGCTGCTTCGACGGGATTTGAGCGTTGCGCCTTACACCATTTGGGTGATCGAGGAAACGCGCATACGGATTCGACATCTGATCGAAAAATGACGGTCGTCTTTGTCTTCCTGGGCATTGTTTTCTCATGAACGTCTCCCGCGCGGAACTGCGTCGCGATGCGCTGGCGCTGCTCATTCTGTTTTTGTTGCCGTTGCTGTGGTTCGGGCCGGTGGTCTTCGGCAACCGCACCATCTTGCCCGCGGACAACATCTATCAATACGAACCCTGGCTGAGCTACGCGGAGCAGCAGGGCGTGGACATCCCGCACAACGCGCTGCTTTCCGATCTGGTGTTGCAGAACTACCCCTGGAAGCAGCTCATCCGCAAGGCCATTCGCGAGGGGGAATTGCCGCTGTGGAATCCCTATCTCTTCACCGGCATTCCCTTTCTCGCGGCCGGACAGCATTCCGCGCTCTATCCGTTTAGCATCCTCTATTATGTGCTGCCCCTGGCCATGGCCTATGGGGTGTTCACCTGGCTGACGCTGGCGCTGGCCGGGATGAGCATGTATGTCTTTGCGCGTATTCTGCGCGTGGGTCGCGGGGGCGCGTTGTTTGCAGCCATCGCCTACATGTTCTCGGGCTTCTTCGTCAGCTCGGTGGTCTTTCCTATGATGATTGCGGCCGCGGCCTGGCTGCCGTTGCTGTTGGCCATCATCGAAATGGTGGTGCGAAAACAGGAGGAAAAGGGCAACGCGCCCTTTGTGCCCGTGGCCTATATCGTGGCCGGGGCCGCGGTGTTGGGCATGATCGTGCTGGCGGGGCATGTGGAAATCACGTATTACACCTTGCTGGTGGCCGCGATGTACAGCCTGTGGCGACTGTTCGGCGTGTGGCGTCGCGTGGGCGTGTGGCGACCCATCGCCCGCATCGGGGGTTGGCTCCTGTTCATGGTGGTTACGGGCATGTTGCTGGCCTCGGTGCAATTGTTGCCGCTCTACGAATTGGTGAGCAAGAACTTCCGCGAGGGTTCGGCCAGCTATAGCCAGGTGGTCAACTGGGCCTGGCCCAATCGCCAGATCCTCACCTTTTTCATCCCCGACATCTTCGGCAACCCCGCGCATCACACCATTCGCGACTGGTGGACGGGCGAGACCTACAACGTCTGGCTCAACGCGTTTGGTCAGGAGACGCGCACCGTGTTTTGGGGCGTGAAGAACTATGTGGAGGGCGCGAATTATCTGGGCATCCTCACCCTGGTGTTGGCCGCGGCCGCGTTCCTGGATGTGGGCGGACGGCTGCGCGGGGGCGCGGTGCGTCAACCCGCAGACCGGCCCGGATGGGTGCGACCGCCCACGGGTCGCTTTTTCGTGGTGGGTTTCGCGCTGCTGGCCGCGCTCTCGCTGGCTTTCGCGTTCGGCACGCCCCTTTATGCGCTGCTTTTCTACGGATTGCCCGGCTATCGTCAGTTGCACTCGGCCTTTCGCTGGGTCTTCCCCTACACCATGGCCATGGCCATGCTGGCCGGATTCGGTTTCGACCGCCTGCAACTGGCCGTGGAGGGCGGGCACATCGGCCGCCTGGGCGGTCGCCGGCGGCTGCCCCGCCTCACGTTCCCCGATTCCGCTCATTTGGCGGGATGGGGCCTGGCCCTGGCGGGCGCGGCCGTGTTGTTCATGCTGCTTCTTTCCCGCATCTGGCCCGACCCGTTCATCGCCTTTGGCCACCGCGTGGTCAACGGCTCGGACCTGGCCCAGGCCGTGTTCGCGGACGGCGCGCTCTTCTGGAGCTATGAGGCCGGGCGGCTGCTTCAGTTTGGATTCATGCTGCTGGGGTCGGGCGCGGTGTTGTTGCTGGCTCTGTCCGCGCTGGGGCAACGCCAGCTCATCGGGCCGGTGAATCGCTACGCGGTGGAGCAGGCCCGCGCGGATCAGGCGTTCACCTGGTCGGTGGGACTGCGCGTGTGGCAAGCCGCGGCCCTGGCCCTGGTGCTGTTGGACCTCTGGCTCATCGGCTTCATCTTCAACCCGCGCGTGGACCCGGCCCTGCTCGATTTCAGCCCGCCCGCGTCCACCTGGCTCGAACAGCATCGCACGCCCGACCAACCCTGGCGCTTCACCACCTATCAACTGCCCGAAGAGCAGAAAACCTACAACGCCAATCTGGGCATGTATCATTGGCTGGAGGATGTGCGGGGCTACGACTCCATCATCCCCAAGCAATACGCCGACTACATGGCGCAATTGCAGACCCAGGGCGACCTGCTCTATAACCGCATCGCGCCCATCTACGCGCCCAATCTCCCCGCGCTGGACGACCCGCTTTTCGACCTGCTCGGGGTGCGTTATGTGGTGACCACGCAGGAAATCCCCAACGAGGGCTATCGCCTGGTCTATGATGACGAGGTGCGCATTTACGAAAACCTGGACGCGTTGCCGCGGGCCATGTTCGTCCCCCAGGCCGTGGCCGCGAACCGCGATAATCTCTGGGAGGTGATTCGCAGCCAGGATTTGCGCCAGGTGGTGGTTGTCGAGAGCGACGAGCCGTTGCCCGAGCCGGTTTTTGGTCGGAAACGCGATGTGCGGGTGCGCTCCTACGGCCTGAACGATGTGGAAATCGAGTTGGATGTGGACGCTCCGGGCTGGCTGGTGCTGAACGACGCCTATTTCCCCGGCTGGCGGGCCTATATCCGGCCTCTGGCCGCGGTGGATGAGGGCGAGGGCGTGGCCGAAGCCGAGCTGACCATCTATCGGGCCAACGGCAATTTCCGCGCGGTCTATGTCCCCTCGGCCGGATGGCAAGCCGTGCGCTTTCATTACACGCCCATGTCGTTCAAG
>JAADII010000031.1:0-520 GCA_013151415.1 Chloroflexota bacterium | reverse complement strand
CGGTTTTATCGCGAGGAGGAGGGCGAGGGCGCGGATGTGCGTCGCGTGGCCAAGAATTCGCTCGTGCCCATGGCCATGTCCATCCTCAATAAGTTCATCGATTACGCGTTCGCGCTGCTCTATTTGCGCATCCTCAACCCGGCCGGGGTGGGCGCGTATGCGTTTGCGGTGCAGTTTTACACCCTGTTCGAGATCATCGTCCGCTTCGGCCTGGGCACGCTGATCACGCGCGAGATCGCCAAGAATCGCGACGAGAGCAACGCCAATCAGTTCCTGGGCAATGTGATTGTCTTGCGCGTGCTGCTGTGGGTCGCGGCCTTGCCCATCATGGCCGGGGTGGTGTGGTGGTATTGGACGACCGCCAACATCAGCGCGGAGACCGTGGCCGCCATCGGCATTTTCGTCATCGCGCTCTTCTTCTCCAGCTTCAGCGATGCGTTTTCGGCCACGTTCAACGCCTACGAACGCATGGAGTATCCCGCGACCGTGGCCTCGTTCATGGCCGTGGCGCGGGTGGCCC
>JAADII010000141.1 GCA_013151415.1 Chloroflexota bacterium | reverse complement strand
GCGCCAAAATTGCGGCCAAATTGCAGCAAGCTGCGCAGCAACTGCGCGCCAATGATGAACAAAGCCGATCGAAGCAGGGCTGTGGTGTTGGGCGGTCTTGCCAGGATGCCGTCGAAAGCCCGCCCTATAAGCACGGGGATCAACGCCGCCAGCAATGCATTGCTCAACGCGCCAAAGAACATAATGACCCCAAGCGGCCAATGCCGCAAGGCGTGAGACGCCAGCCAGCGCGCTGGCCCGCGGCGGTTGCTGCGAAAACGTTGTGGAAGCGTAAATTCGGCGCTTTGCGTCAAAGCGGTCACAGGGCAACTCCAAAAGAAAAGGGGGCGCATCGCCAGACCGGATGCCGTCCCCTGAATGCGCCACTTATTGTACGCGGTTTTTTCCCGTTTGGGTAGTCCGATGACAACGCCGCGCGAGCGCGCCCGCGCGACCCTCAGATATGAACAGCGCAGCATTACACACACAGTTGGTTTTCGTCACCTCGCCCCGCCCCTTCTCTTTGGCGCGCTCGCGGGGAAGTGCTATAATGCGGCGATAATCCCAAACGATGGACACAAAATCCGTGACAGATTCTGACTTGCTCACCACGCCGCCGACAGACCCCTCAGTCGGCGAACGCGTTGATATTGGCCCCAAGCAGGCTGAGAGAGGCTCCTCTTTCGGCGAATATATGTGGGAAATTGTGCAGACTTTGGTGTTGGCCGGTCTGCTCATCGTCGTATTCCGCACGTTTGTCTTCCAGAATTTCATCGTGGAAGGCAACAGCATGCTGAATACATTGTTGCCGGGCGAACGCGTCATCGTGAGCCGCATTCATTACATTATCGGCGAGCCCCAACGCGGGGATGTGATCGTGTTTCAATATCCGCGCGACCCCAGTCGAGACTTCGTGAAACGCATCATCGGCATGCCCGGCGAGACCATCGCCATTCGTAACGGCCAAGTCTTTGTCAATGGCCAGGCTCTTCCGCCCGAAACATATGTCACCAACCCCAGCCTGGACGAAATGAGCCCGCTGACCCTGAACAAAGACGAATATTTTGTCATGGGCGACAACCGCGGCGGGTCCAGCGATTCGCGCAGCTGGGGCCCGCTCCAAAGTCGCTTCATCATTGGCAAGGCCTGGCTTATTTACTTTCCGTTGGACAAATTCGGCCTTGTGCCGCATGTGGATCTGGAGCCGGGAACGTGAGACCGAACGAGCAACAAGTGCGCGCAAAGGTGCGTGAGATTTTGCTGAGGTTGCAGGCCGGTGAGGCCGCGACCGTCGGTGAACGGGGCGCGCGCATCATCGGCGTCTCAGATATCGAGGCCCTGCCCCCCGAAGCCACATTACGTCTGCCCAAAGGCGCAGTCATCACGCCACTGGCGCAAGATCGGGCGCGCGAGCGCGGCGTGCGCATCGAACGCGGCGATCCCGCGACTTCAGCCCAGCCCCAAGGCCCCGCCGAGCGCGCGGTGGCCATCGCCGCGGACCACGGCGGTTATGCCCTCAAGGAGCAGCTCAAACCCTATTTGCGCGAGCTGGGCTACGAGCCGGTGGATTTGGGAACCCACAACGAAGAAAGCGTAGATTATCCTGACTTTGCGTATGCAGCAGCGTTGCTGGTTTCACAAGGTCGTTGTCATGCGGCCATTATCATCGATGGCGCGGGCATTGGCTCGTGCATGGCCGCGAACAAAGTGCCCGGCGTGCGCGCAAGCATGTGTTATGATGTGAGCACGGCCAGCAACGCGCGCGAGCACAATCACGCCAATGTACTCACCCTGGGCGCGGGTCTCATCGGCCCCAATGCGGCCAGGCAAATTGTGAAGACCTGGCTAACCACGCCCTGGGGTGGCGGACGCCACGCCAGGCGCGTGGAAAAAATCATGGACATCGAGCGCCGTTTTGGAAAAAGATCGTGACTCTAGCCAATTACTCCCTCGAACAACTGGTTGATATCATCACCCGCGAGGTGATGGCGGCCTATCCGCCCGATGGCCGCGAGTGCGCCACGTGCGGCGACGCGTGCAACGGCCATTGCGTCAGTCGCAGCCCCGAGGCCGCCCGCAACATCGTGGCCGCAGGCGCAAGCCGGCTGACCGCACATCTGGGAACCGGACAGGTGGCCGCGGATCTGGCCCGGCTCATCGATCACACCCTGCTCAAGCCCAACGCCACCGAAGCGCAGATTCGCAAGCTGTGCCAAGAGGCGAAGCAATATCATTTCGCGTCGGTGTGCGTCAATCCCACCTGGGTTCCTTTGGCTGCACAAGAATTGGTTGGGACCGACGTGCTGGTATGCACAGTGATTGGCTTTCCTCTGGGCGCAACCCTGCCCGAAGTGAAAGCCTTTGAAGCGGAACGCAGCCTAATGCTGGGCGCACGCGAGCTGGATATGGTTATCAACGTTGGCGCGCTGAAGAGCGGTCACTACGATTTCGTGCAACGCGACATCGCTGGCGTGGTGGATGTCGCCCATGCTCGCGGCGCGTTGGTGAAGGTCATCATCGAAACCGTGCTGCTCACCGACGAGGAAAAGGTGGAGGCGTGCGTGCTGAGCCAGGCCGCGGGCGCGGATTATGTGAAAACCAGCACCGGTTTCGCGGGCGGCGGCGCGACCGTGGAAGATGTAGCCCTCATGCGCCGCGTGGTTGGCTCGCAAATGGGCGTGAAGGCCTCGGGCGGCATCAGCAGCGCGGAAAAGGCCGAGGCCATGATTCGCGCCGGCGCCACGCGCATCGGCGCCAGCGCCGGCGTCAAGATCGTCCAGCAAGCCCGCAGCGGATGAAGATTTTTCGGTATCCCATGCCCACCCCCACCCCACCCTCCGCACCCATTGCACCGGCCGGCCTGCCTCTGGAAGTGTGGGCCAATCTACCGCTTATTGTCTGCCTTATTTTCGCTTTTGTCACACTAACCGGCGTCATTGTCCTCATTCTCCTCAATCGCCGCGACGCCCGCCTCCGCGCGGAAGAAGAAATGGAGGACTGAAATGGCCGGTTTTCATCGCCAATCGCTCCAAGGATTCCCACCCTATGTCTGATATCGACCTTCGCTCTTTCGTCTTTTTGGATAGTCTGCAACCGCAACACGCCGCGTTTTTGGGCACGGTCGCGCGCGGTTTCTTGCCCCTGGCCGGAGACGCGTCTTTGTGGATCGAGATTTCGCCCGGCATCGAGATCAACCGCATCACCGACATCGCCATCAAGGCCACGGGCGTGCGACCCGGCATGCAGATCGTCGAGCGCCTGTATGGCCTGCTGGAGGTGCACGCGCCCTCGCAGGCCGATGTGCGCGCGGCCGGCCGCGCGGTGCTGGAAGCGCTGGGCCTGAAAGAGGAAGACCGTCTCAAGCCGCGCGTGGTCTCCAGCCAGATCATCCGCAATGTGGACGGCCTGCAGGTGCAGCTTATCAATCGGATGCGCCACGGTCACATGCTCATTGCCGGACAGACCCTGTACGTGATGGAGGTTGCGCCGGCCGCCTACGCGGCCCTGGCCGCGAACGAGGCCGAGAAGGCCGCGCACATCAACATTTTGGAAGTGCGCGCGTTCGGCTCCTTTGGTCGCGTTTATCTCGGTGGCGAGGAGCGCGACATCATGGCCGGGTATGGCGCCGCGGTCGCGGCCATCGAAAGCATCACCGGCCGCGAACAGGACACCGGCAAGAAAGAATAACAACGAAACATCCCAATACCCAATATCCAATACCCAGTATCCAAATACCCAGTATCCAATCATCCAATCCCCAACCAAGGAGCAACAACACTCATGACCGATGCATTGGGAATGATCGAAACGCGAGGTTTTGCGGCCATGGTCGAAGCCTCGGACGCGATGGTCAAAGCCGCCCGCGTCGAGCTGGTCAGCTATGAGAAAATCGGCGGCGGTTATGTCACCGCGATCGTGCGCGGTGACGTGGCCGCGGTGAAAGCCGCGCTGGAAGCCGGCGTGCGCGGCGCGGAAAAAGTGGGCGAAGTGGTTTCGGTCCACATCATCCCGCGGCCTCACGCCAACGTGGACGCGGTTTTGCCCCTCGGCCGCCAGGAAGCGGAATAGGCGCAGGCGATCAGCCTGGCGGCGTCCAAGTCCGTCGCGCAATACGCAATGGAGCTAATAACCCCTGACCTTCACCGCATCGAGCTGAAGGGGGTGAACGCCTATCTGTGGACGGGCGAAAACGGCCCCTCGCTCATCGATACGGGCTTTCCCTGGTCGGTCGAGCAACTCAAGCGCGATCTGGCCGAAGCCGATGTGACCCCAGGTGATTTACAGCGCATCTTCATCACCCACAGCGACATCGATCATATCGGTGGACTGCGCGCCCTGAAGCGGGACGCACTCCAGGCCCGAGTGGCCTGCCACGCGGCCGAGAGCGCATATGTACGCGGAGAGCGACCTAAGCCTCTGCCAAGCGGCCCTAAAGGATGGCTGGCTCGCCTCATTGCCTGGCTATTATTCAGGCGCTATAAGCCAGGCGTCGAGACTGTGGACGAGCTGGTTATCGAGGGCCATGTTTTTCCCGAGGGATTCACGGCCCTGCACATGCCCGGCCACGCGCCCGGCCTGATGGCTTTGTTGCATAAGAAGCAGGGCGTCCTTATCCTGGGCGACGCGCTGAACAACAACAAGAGCCATCTGACCATGCCTCCGGCCATATTCACACCCCAGATGGACGCGGCCATCGAGAGCCTGGGCAAACTGCGCAAATACGAGTTCGACATCGCCTGCTTCGGCCACGGCCCGCCCATTACAAAGGACGCCAAAGCGGCCATCATGGCATTTGCAGAGCCATTAACGCAATAGACGCTGGCTCGCGTTTCACATTTCGCAACAACATATCAACTCCGCGTTCAAGGACGAAAACCGCCATGCAAATCGGTAAAGTCGTGGGCACTCTGGTTTCCACGCGTAAGGATGAAAAACTTACCGGACTAAAATTCCTGGTCGTGCAGCCGGTGGATATCGACGGTCGGCCCACGGGCGGCTATGTGGTCGCCGCGGACGCGGTGGGCGCGGGCGTCGAGGAATATGTGCTTTACGCGACCGGATCATCGGCCCGCCAGACCGTGCTCACCGATAAACGCCCCTGCGACGCCACCATCATGGCCATCGTCGATACGTGGGAGATCGGGGGCGAAATCAAATACAGGAAGAACGAATGAGCCAACTCAGCGACCGCCAGATCGAGCAAATCGCGCAGCGCGTGCTCACCCAAATCGAACAACGACCGCGAAGACGCGCGTCGGCGAGCACGCGCGCGCCTCATCTCTCTTATGTGGGTCGGGCCGGACGAGAGGTCGCGCCCCCGCGCGCGGCCGGTCGCGACGGCATTTACGCCGACATCGACGCCGCGGTCGCGGCCGCGCGCCGCGCGTTCGTCAATCTCGACGCCATGACCCTGGCCAAACGCAAGGAGATCATCGCGGCCATGCGAACATGTGCGCGTGAGCATGCGGAAGTGTGGGCGCGCATGGCGCATGAAGAAACCGGTCTGGGCCGCGCTGAGGACAAAATCCAAAAAAACTTGCTGGTGGCCGACAAAACCCCCGGCCCCGAATTGCTAGAGCCTACGGCCTGGACGGGCGACCGCGGGCTGACGCTAACCGAATGGGCGCCCTACGGCGTGGTCGCGGCCATCACTCCCAGCACCAACCCCACCTCCACCATCATCAACAACGCCATCAGCATCATTTCGGCCGGCAATGCCGTGGTGTTCAATGTTCATCCCGGCGCAAAGCGCGTCTCCAACATCACCATTCAGGAGCTGAATCGCGCCATCGTGGCCGCGGGCGGCCCGGCCGATCTGCTCACCGCGCCGGCCGAACCCACCATCGAGAGCGCCCAGGCATTGATGCGGCATCCGGGCGTGCGGCTGCTGCTGGTGACGGGCGGCCCGGCCGTGGTGCGCGAGGCCATGAAGAGCGGCAAACGAGCGATTTGCGCGGGGCCGGGCAATCCGCCGGTGGTGGTGGATGAGACCGCAGACATCGAAAAGGCGGGCCGCGACATCGTTTTTGGCGCGTCTTTCGACAATAATATCATCTGTGTGGACGAAAAAGAGGCGTTCGTGGTGGACCGCGTGGTCGATGAGTTGAAGCGGGTCATGCTGGCTCACGGCGCGGTCGAATTGCCGCGACATCGTCTCTCGGCCCTGGAAAAGGTCATCTTCAAAGAACTGAAGGGGCCGCGCAAGCCGGGCGTCATCGACAAGAAATGGGTCGGCAAGGACGCGGGTCTTATTCTCAAGGAGATCGGCATTCATGCACCCGACGCGCGGCTGGTGTTGGTGGAAACGCCCATCGAGCATCCCCTTATCTGGACCGAACAACTCATGCCCGTGTTCCCCATCGCGCGGGTGCGCAGCGCGGACGAGGGCATCGACCTGGCCGTGGAGGCCGAGCACGGTTTCGGCCACACCGCGTCCATGTTCTCGCGCAATATCGACAATCTGTCCCGCATGGCGCGGCTGATCAACTGCTCGATTTTCGTCAAGAACGGCCCCAACCTGGCCGGTTTGGGTTACGGAGGCGAGGGCTACACCTCCATGAGCATCGCCAGCCCCACCGGCGAGGGCCTCACCAACGCCATCAGCTTCAGCCGTCCACGCCGCTGCACGCTGGTGGATCATTTTCGGATTGTTTGATTCTTGACCAATGTCCCACCTCCCCTCGCTCGCCCTACTCGAATTCGACAGCATCGCGGCCGGCATTGTGGCCGCGGACGCCATGGTGAAGCGCGCGCCCGTGGATCGGCTCATCGCGGGGAGCGTGCAGCCGGGTCGCTGGCTGGTGGTGGTGACGGGCATGGTCGCGCCTGTGGAGGAGGCCGTGAAAGCGGCCAACGAGACCGCGGGGAGCAATCTGCGCGGGCAAATCACCCTGCCCGATATCGATCCCCGCGTGTTCGAGGCCATGACCGGCGCGCGGGATGAGACGCCCATCCCCGCGTTCGGGATTATCGAGACGCGCACCGCGCCCGCGGCCATCGCCGCGGCCGACGCCGGCGTGAAAGGCGCGGACGTGCGCCTGCTGGAAGTGCGATTATCCGACGGCCTGGGGGGCAAGGGGCTGGTGTTCTTCAGCGGCGAGGTGGCCGATGTGGAGGCCGCGGTCGAGTTGGGAACCGGGGTTTTGGGGCCGGGCGAGCTGGTGGAGGCCAGGGTCATCGCCCAGTTGCACGCGGACCTGGCGGAGAATCTTCTGCAAGCGACCCGCTTCCGAGTGTTGATCGCGTAGGAGTGAGCGGGAATGGGCGAAACCAAGCGACGCATCGACCCCCTGACCCCTGAACAGCGGCGTCGCACCATGTCGCGCGTGCGCAGTAAAGACACCAAGCCCGAAATGCGCGTGCGTCGGCTTGTGCATGGCATGGGCTATCGTTACCGTTTGCACCGAAAAGATTTGCCGGGCAATCCTGACCTCGTTTTCGTCTCGCGGCGCAAAGTTATTTTTGTGCATGGCTGCTTTTGGCATGGTCACGATTGCCGCGCCGGGCGGAAACGCCCCAAAACCCATCAAGAGTATTGGGATCGCAAATTGCGACGGAATCGAGAGCGCGATGCAGAGAACCAGGCCAAACTGCGTGAAATGGGGTGGGACGCATTCATTATTTGGGAATGTGAAATCAAGGATGAAGAGGCTTTGAAACAGCGCCTCGTTGACTTCCTGGACTCGCCTGCAAAGGAAATCTCTCATGAATGAGACATTGCTCCAGCGTCTGCAAGCCTTTCAGCGAGAGCACAAGATCACCCAAAAAGGCGCTCTCTCGGTCATGTTATATGTGTCTCGCGTGGCCCGACGCGAAGGCTTGCCGTTGGACCCTCGATCATTGCGCACTGCCGAGAAAGGACAGGTGCGAGGACTTGGCCGTTCAGCAGTCCAGGCCATTTTGCGGGATTACGGGATTACGCGCACATTGGCGCGTGAAGGAGGTCGCACGAGTCGGGGGAGCCTGGGATTGATGGAAGCGTATGTTACGTTTTTGAATCAATTGAACAGAGAAGGGCTTGCTGATGCCGAGGCCATCGAACGATGGTGGGTGGAGCAAGTCAGACGATACTTCGCTTCGCAGCCATTTGTTTTAAGGCGCGATCGCTCAAAGTCTTTGCAGGCGATGTTAGAGGACCTGTTCGAACAGGTGCGGCAACGGCAAGAGCAAGATCCCGGAGCCACATATTTGGGATCGGTCTTGCAACACCTTGTCGGCGCTAAGCTTGAACTGGCATTGGAAACGAAACTGCCACATCATGGCGCGGCCGTGGCCGACGCATCAAGCGCTCGTCAGGGCGATTTCGTTATTCATAATGCAGTTATCCATGTCACCACAGCTCCTTCCCAAGGGTTGCTGGAGAAGTGTATGGCCAATCTACAGGCCGGGTTAGCGCCGATCATCATCACCTTGCAGGAACGCGTGATCGTCGCGCGCGGCAATGCTGAGATGCTCGGCATTGGCGAGCGCGTCGACATTCTCGCCATCGAACAATTCTTGACCACGAACCTGCACGAATGGAGCGGCTTTCAATCCGTGCAACGCGATGTTGCGCTGGATCAACTCATCGATCGATATAACGCCATCGTCGATGCATGTGAAACCGACCCCAGTCTACGGATTCGCCTCGGGCGATAGCTGAGCCGCCAAGGGTGTGAGCACATTCTCGGCCAGCCAGGTTATCACGGGCGCGCACACGGCATCGCCAAAACCGGTCAGCGCCTGGATGGTGTTGGGAGGCAAGGGGTAATCATCGGGAACGCCTTGTAAACGCGCATATTCTCGCGGAGTCATATGACGCATTTTGATTTGTCCGCGTCCTGCAGCAACAACAATCTGTCGGCTGCTTCCCCCTCGCGCGGTGCGCAGACAGCCCGCCGTATCCCCACGACGCACTTCCGCTCGTTGGCGATCTCGACGTCTACGAAAAATGGTGCGATAGTGCACGATGGGCTGATTTTTCAATTCTTCCACCCGCTTCCGATGCGAGTCGGTCATCATGTCTAGATGACGTTGCACTTCATTCGCATCCCACCACCGAGGATCATCATCTGGCATATCCTCGATAATCTCATCCCGCAAACCGCCCATGCGCAAAGGCGGCGGTTCGGGCGCATTTAGAGCGTGCCAAAGCAACCGAGGATGGCTCATGATCGCTCGTCGCAAAGCCGTAGTGGTCAATGCTCCAGAGCGCCTGAGCATATTGTAAATGTCGCGATTGGGTTCGTCTGTTTGCACGCCCACGACAAAGATGCGCACCCGACTTTGCGGGGTGAATCGCAGGGCGTCGATAGCGTATACGTCGCAAGCATAACCCAAATCATTCAAGGCCTGAATGGTCACGCGGAAATCTTCACCGCGATTCGAGGTCAACCATCCCGGCACGTTTTCGAGCATAACCAGGGGCGGCCTGTTCGAACCCTGCTCACGCAAAATACGAATGAATCCCCAGAATGCGCTAGAATGCTTGCCTGACAATCCATTCAAATTGCCGGCGAGTGATAGATCGATGCAGGGAAACGAGGAAGTTGCGAGCGTAGTTTTCGGGATGGACTGCGGATCGAGCGTGAAAATGTCCTGAAGCGCGTAATGCTCGGCCGCGTCTTTGAAGTAGGAGACGTACATCTCGTATTTCTGCGGATCGAAATCGTTTGCGAAAACCACTCGCCATCCTGCGCGCTCCAATCCCAGCCGCACCAGACCGATCCCCGCGAAGTATTCGGCCGCGGTTAACGGAACTCGAGGAATCGCGGTCACCTTTTTACGCGGAGGCGATTTTACGGCGTCAAGCAAAGAGAGTTGAACCGCCACAGACGAAATGCTCCTGAATAGTTAGGATCTCGATGTAAGTTAAGCTATTATAAACGGTTTCGCCTCAGGACATCAATTCACGCATTGCTGGAGATGCTTTCAAAGTCGGGATGGTGTGCATAAGTCTGCCGGAATAGCCCTCAGACGAGAGCGCGGGCGCATCAGGGAAACCGTGCTGAATCGAAAAAGCCTTCCCACCTGTCCGCTAACCCCTGAAATGCCTCTTTTGCTCAAACGCCGCAGTTGAACTATGATCCCCGCTTATCGGGCATTCGCGTCGCATGGCTTCATCGGCGTTGATATTCATGAGCCAGGCGACGACGACTGCCCACCGATGAAAAGAATGCTGGGACGATAGGAAGATGGGACAATAGGAACCGCCAACCGCGCCCCATCTTATCGTCCCTCGTCTCTCGTCCATTTTCAAGGAGCATTGCCTGTGAAGCAACCGGAGCGACGCTTTCTAACCACTCATCCATCCATTGGCGTGGGGCGCGCGCTGACCTTGGCTCTGCCCCTGACCCTGGCGCTGAACGCGCTATTGTTGCCGGGTTGGCTCGCGGTGGCGGCCGGCGAGCAAGCGGTCTCGGCCTATGCACTTTTTCTGGTTCTTGGTCTCGTCATCGTATTGACCTACGCCGAGCGGGCGCTGCGCGTGCGCCCTGGCGATAGCCTGTTTGCGCTGATGGGGGGCTCGGCCGGCGGCTTGGGCGGTTTCGCGGCGAGCTGGATTCTGCTCCTGGGCAACCTGGCGCTCATCATCTTGCTGGGTTGGAGCGCCGCGCTCTACGCGCGAGCCGCGCTGCGCCTGCTCTTCACCCTCGCCATCCCTCCGGCCGCGTTGGCGAGCCTCGCCATTTTCCTCATCGGGCTGCGCATGCCTTTCGGAGCGAAAGATGATTGGTCTGTACGCGCTATTGTGACCTATGCGGCCGCGGGGATCATGCTTATCACCCTGATTGGGGCGGGATTCCAAGGAGGGTGGAGCAGAGCGACCGGAGCCGAACCCTCTCTCGACCTCTTCGCCAGCGTCGCACTGCTTATGACGAGTCTGTGGAGCATCGCTTTCGCGCTGGACGCCCGCCAAACTATGCGTCGGGCCACGCGAGTTTTGCCCACGATTCTGACGATTCCACTGTTGGCGGGTGGCATTCTGGGGTTGCTTGCGCTCCTCGCCAATGCTTTCTTTCCCCTTCGCATGGAAGGCGGTCGCGTCTTTCTGGTCGCGACCGCATCTTCTCCTCTTCCACTTCTGGTCATTCTCGCCGGAATTGCAGTCAGCCTGCTGGCTCTGGATCGCGCCTTGTGGAGCGGTCACCGTTTGCTAACAGATATGATTCGATCGGGCTTCTTGCCCGCGAGCGCTTCGGCCAACGACCGCAATGCAACGCCTCGGGCGGAGCGCTGGCTTCCGCTGACGCTTTTTCTGGCTCTGGTTGCGGCCTTCGCTCCCTTGCCACTGACCGCAGGTCTGGCCGGCCTCGCCATTCTCTGGTATACGGGTCTTCTCTTCTTGTTTGAAATTCGCTCGGCGCGACGCGGCCGCCGCAGAATATCCTTCCAGCTTCCGTTTCACCCCCTGTTTCCCGGCCTCAGCGCGGCCATCGGCTTTCTTGTGGGGTTGGCCGCGCCGCGAAGCGCGTTGGGCGTCATGCTGGCCTGGCTGCTATTGGGAGCGTTCTTTTATCTTCTCTACGTCCGTCGTCATGTCGTCATCGCCCGTCAGGACCGCGCCATATTTTATGAAGCCGACCTAGACGACATAAGCGGAATAGGCGACGAAGTGATGATGGTGTACATTGACAACCCTCGCGTGGCGACCAATCTCATCCGCGCGGGGCATGCGCTGGCCCGCGCGCGGCGCGCTCGTCTCATCGCGCTCAGTGTAATCACCGTCTCCGAACAAACGCCAGAAAAGCTACGCCACCTCCAGGCCACCGAGCAACTAAAAAGCCTGGAAGAGATTATCACCCGCGCGCGGTTGCCAGAAACCGCGGTCGTCGAACCCCTGGTGCGAACGGCTTCCGACATCCAGGAGGGCGTCTTGCAGGCCGCGCGTGAGATGGACGTCGATCTCCTGATTTTGGGTTGGGAGGATAGCCGCAGGGCCAGGGCCATGGACCAATTGTATGACCGAATTCTGGATTCGGGAGAGAAGGGGGAAACAACAACCGAAAGCGCCTCGGAGCCCGATTTACCAAACATCTTGAACGTGATCGCCGAATCCGCGCCCTGCTCGGTGGCGATTTTGAAAGGGCGCTTTCCTCGCGCGGTGCAACGTCTGCTCCTTGTCACTTACGGCGAGGACGATCCCGCCCCTGCGCTGGATTTGGCAATGATTTTGCTTCCGGAAAAGGAGGGTGAAATACGCCTGCTGCAAGTGTTGGAGGAGGGGCAAGAAGCGGCGAAGCTGGCGACAACAGATGCGCGCGTTTCTGTTGAAACCATCACTCCCGATGCGGCGCAAGAGCGCATTCGCGCTCAGACTCACCAAAGCGATCTGCTTATACTCAGCCATGCCAAACTGGGCATCCTGGAAGCGGGCGTATTCACGGGGACTTTAGCAAACATCGCTCGCGAACAACGCGGGCCCGCTTTGCTGTTCAGCCCCTATCAGGGCGCGCCAAGGCTATGGGTGCGCGAGGTTTGGCGCAGTTTCACCGAGGTCTTTCCTAGCCTCACCCCGCGCGAGCACGAAGCGGTGGAGCAAGAGATGCGCGAGGCCGCCCGACCCAGCATCAATTTCTTCGTGCTGATCTCCCTGGCCGCGGGCATCGCCATTTTGGGTCTGCTCCAGAACAGCGCGGCGGTCATCATTGGGGCCATGTTGGTGGCGCCGCTGATGAGCCCCATTGTGGCCATGGCCATGGGCGTGGTCAAGGGCGATGCGGCCCTGTTGCGAGAAGCAGCCGAGGCTGCAAGCAAGGGGATAGCCCTGGCCATTCTCGTTGGCATTCTCATCACCCTCATTGCGCCGCGCGGCCCGGTCACCAACGAAATCATGAATCGCACCCAACCCACACTGCTCGATCTGGCCGTTGCCCTGCTTTCGGGCGCGGCCGCGGGCTATGCGCTGAGTCGAAAAGAGGTTTCGGCCGCGTTGCCGGGCGTGTCCATCGCGGTGGCGTTGGTTCCGCCTTTATGCGTCGTGGGGTATGGCATCGCCTCGGCCCACTTCGAGATCGCCGGTGGCGCCTTTTTGCTCTTCCTCACCAACCTGGTGGCCATCACCCTGGCGGCCACCGTTGTCTTCCTGACGCTGGGCTTCCGGCCCGCAACGGCCCGCGAACAGCAGCGCTTTCAACGCGCCATGACCATCGCGTTCGTGGCCCTGTTCATCATCGCCATCCCACTGGCCATTCTTCTCAACGCCTCTATCAAGCGCACCAGTCAGGCCGCGCGCGAGACTGCGGCTCGCCAAACGGTCGAAAGCATCATGGCCGAAACCCTGGATGCCACACAAGCGCAAGTGAGCGAGCTGATTGTACGGGTCGAGGACGACGCCATCATCGTGGACGCCACCATTTATGACTTCGCCGGCGCGGCCGAAGAGCAACTGGACGTGATCGAAAAGCGGCTAAGCGCGGAACTGGAAGCGCCGGCTCATCTGCGCGCCACGCTGCTAAGCGCCCGCCGCGTGGGCGATTAACGCGCTATGGAGCCAAGACAATATCCGCTCGCGCCTGATGCTGAGAGCCATCCAAGGGCATGGTTTGCGGCTGGAAAGGATTGTAATATCGAGGGCCTTCGTGCAATATATCGTAAGTGGTGGTGCGTTCGGCCGGAATTCGCCCCATATCGAGAATAAGACGCTCGAATTCGGCCGGCGACACATACTGGCCGGTGGTCGCGCCCGCCATGCGACTAATGCGTTCATTGTGCAGCGTGCCGCCAAAATCGTTGGCGCCCGCATTCAAACACATCTGCGCCATTTGCAAACCCATTTTCACCCAACTCACCTGAATATTGGGAATATTGCGACCTAGCATCAACCGCGCCACCGCGTGCATCTTCACGCTCTCCATGCCCGTAGGGCCAGGACGAGCGAGTCCTTTGGCATAAAGCTGCGTGTTTTGATAGATGAATCCTAAAGGTACAAACTCGGTGAAGCCACCCGTTTCGCGTTGGATATCGCGAATCAGCGCCAGATGCTCGGCCCAATGGCGAGGGTGATCCACATGTCCATACATGATGGTTGCGCTCGAAGGCAGCCCCACGCGATGGGCCGTCTTGATGATCTCAACCCAAGCCTCGGTGGAAAGCTTGTTCTTGGTTAGAATCTGGCGCACTTCAGGAACGAGGATCTCCGCCGCGGTTCCGGGAATGCTGCCCAACCCGGCCTCTTTCAACTCCCAAAGGATGTCTTCCACCGGCCGCCGTTGCAACTGACTGGCGTATTGAATCTCGAAAGGGGAAAACGCGTGAATATGAATTTGGGGCAAAACCGATTTGATGGCGCGAACAAGCTCGACGTAAATGTCTCCGCCCAAGAGCGGGTTGAGGCCGCCTTGCATGCACACCTCGGTGCAACCCCACGCCCAGGCCTCCTTGGCCTGTTCCACCACCTCCTCCAGCTCAAACGTATATGCGCCCGGCTGATTGCGATGCCGCGCAAAGGCGCAAAACTCGCAACCCGTATAACAAACATTGGTGAAATTGATATTACGAGTTTGCACAAATGTGACGCGCTCGCCCACTTGTTCTCGACGAAGCTCGTCGGCCACGACCATGAGGGCCAACAAGTCCTGGCCGCGCGCTTCAAAAAGCGTAAGCGCGTCCTGACAATCGATCTCTCGCCCTTCCAGCGCCTTTTCCAACACGCGGCGCACTCTGGTGGAAACGGCGAAACGAAATGAATGGGTCAGGTTTAGCGTCGGTGAATTGTTCATGGAAACCTTGAAACCTTTGAAACATTGAGGACGCAGCATCGGCCGCGAACGAGATGCAAGAAACCGAGATCCCTATTTTCACGGGACGCCTCAGATTTGGCAAATGCAGCCAAACCCGCATGCGTCAATTCGATCTTGTGGCCCCGCGATTCCTCCCCCCTCTTCATCCTCCTGGTCTCGACCACACCACAACAGCGGCTGTTATCACGTGCGCTGATGAACGCCAGTCAGTAAGATGAGAATTCGCTGGAGACCAGACCAGAAGCATCAACCCACCGCAGCGCGCGGGCGCGTATATGTGGCGGCGCATAGCCCTTGGCGTCGAAAAGATAACGCGGGTAAATCGTAAGCCGTTCGCGCAGCGCGAATCCGGCATCAGCCGTCACCGCGGCCAGCTCTTCGATTTTGGGCCAAGGCGCTTCGGGATTAATATGGTCTTTGGTCACCGGAGAAACGCCCCCCCAGTCATTGATCCCGGCCAGAAGATAGAGGCCGTATGCGTCAGGCGTGAGGTTGGGCGGCGCCTGGAGGCTGATTTCAGGCGGCAGGATGAGACGAGCCGCGGCGATGGTTCGGGCCATCTCCAGAGCGCTGGGTTCGTCGCGCCGACGAAAACGGATGTCGGGCTTGCGGCGGAAGTTTTGAATGATGACTTCCTGAATGTGCCCAAACTCGCGATGAATGTCGGCGATGGCAAAGAGACTGTCCACCCGCTCTTCTCGCGTTTCGCCAATGCCGATGAGAATGCCGGTGGTGAAGGGAATGCGCAAACGGCCCGCGTCGCGCAGGGTTTGCAGACGTCGAGAGGGAGCTTTGTCCGGGCAACCAAAGTGGGCCTGTCCTTTTTCCATGAGCCGCTCACTAACGTTTTCCAGCATCATGCCCATGCTGCCGCTCCAGTGACGCAACTCCATCATTTCTTCGGCCGTCATCGCGCCAGGATTGGCGTGAGGAAGCAAGTCGGTTTCCTGGAAAACGAGTCGCATCATGGCCTGCAAGTAGGCCAGGGTGCTTGGGTGGCCCAGTTTGCGCAGCGCGTCGCGAGCCGACTTGTGCGCCAGCTCGGGCCGTTCGCCCAAGGAAAAAAGCGCCTCCTTGCATCCCGCTTGCTCCCCCGCGCGAGCAATGGCCAGCACTTCTTCAGGAGTTAAGGTTTTTGCCAAAGGATCACCGGGTGCGCGTGCAAATGTGCAATATGCGCATTTGTCTCGACACAAGTTGGTGAGGGGGATGAACACCTTGCGCGAGTAAGTGATAACGCGGCCATAAACCTCATCGCGCACGGCCGCCGCGCGCGCCATCAACGCCAGCAGGTCGCGGCCCTGAGCGTGAATAAGTCGGTAGGCCTCTGAACGTTCAAGAGAGGACATGTGCTAAAAGACCAAAGCTCGACGCGCCCTTTTTGTAGCTGTCGTCCGGCGTCATAGCGACATGGCCTCTAAGATTACCCCGGAAAATCCCAAAGAGCAAACCTGTGACGGCTGTTTGATTCTGATCTGACCACAGACGATGGACGATAAGACGATGGGAATCAGGCTCGGCTATGGTCTTATCGTCCTATCGTCTCATCGTCTTTCCATGAGAGCGGCCCGCGTGACCTGTGGCGAAAAACAAAAATTCAATGTCGCCTGCGAATGACGGGCAAGTAAAGGGAATGCTCAGGCGTGGGGGTTGGCGTGAGCATCTCAAAGCCCAGGCCATAGTCCTGGACGCTGAACGCGCCACTGCGTCCCTTCACCAAAGCGCGATAGCCGCCGTTTTGCAAGGCTTGATAGCGGATCGTCTCGTCGCCCTGGCCGGTGTGGACGGATTCGGCCACCTTGTTGGCGCCGGGATCATAAAGGTAAAGGTCGTAATCGGCGGGCAGGTTGTAGAGAACGAGCTCGATGACTTGCCCCATCGCGAGGTCGAACCGGAACCAGTCTTCATCACCGCTAGGACAGATGTAAATCCCCACATAACTGTGTCCAGGCGTAATCTCTTTCGCGGTGGAAAAGCTGTTGTTGGGTTCGCTCCAATCGTGGGGGCAAGTGAGCGCGCCCGTCGGGGTGGCGGTGGGAGTGGGGGTGAAGGTGGGGGTCGGCGTTGGGGTGGATGTCGAGGTGGGCGTTGGGGTGGGGGTTGCGGTGAGTGTTGTGGTCGGCGTTGGGGTGGGCGTGTCGGTCGCGATTTCGCCGCCGCACCCAAAGCCGGAGCATATCTCCACATCGCCGTTCTGCGCCAGGCCGACAACGGGCTGGCCGATGGCGTCGTTGATGGTGATGTCTCCCGCCGACACGCGCCCGCCGCCAGAGGTCACTACATCCCAATCGATGGTCGTAGAGACGGCGTAAACCAGCATGGCCGTTCCGCTCAGTAGCAAAAGCATGAGGGATAGGAGGATAAGCTTCTTCATGATGCATCTCCTATCAGTGTAAGGTGATCAATACGCGGATCACCCCGGTTCCCTTTTCCAACGACTCCAGAGCCTTGCCGATGATGGTCCCAGGCCGATAGATGGAAACACCGCCTATATCGACGGGGGTTGCTTTCATGGCATGCCCTGGCGTGTTGGAAGGCGTCAGGAGATCGCCCGGATGGATGGGGCCGTTTTCCGCGCTGACCTTGACAGGCACGACGCCGACCACAGCCAGCGGGATTTTGCCGTCCGAGCCGCCGTCATCAGCACTGCCAGCAACGAAGCCGGGCCGCGTCGAGTAGACGCCCGCCACGCTGGTCTGGTAGGCCTGGATGCTGCGGGTCAGTTGGCCGTCTGGACCGATGACCAACACATCACCGGGTTCTACGTTCTGAACGGCGGAGAGCATTTCGGCGAAGTCGGCGGCCGGCGTGTTATATCCACCATCGGCGTAGACATTGCCGTCATTATCAACTTTGAACTCGACATCGGGGTAATCGCCACCATAACCCCGGATGATATCGCCGCTGCCGGCGCTACGTGCCCAAAGAGCGACGGCCTGTCCGCTCGCGTTGCTGGCATAGCCATAGACCGCAGCGCTGCTTTGGCTCTGGCTCACGGTTTCACCAAACACGCCGTTAGTGGCCCCAGAGTAGCTCTTGGCTTTCCCGTATACACCGCTGGCATTAGCCGTTGAACTACTCGTTTCTCCATGAACGCCATAGGTCTTGCCATTCTGGGCGGTGGCCGCGCCGTAAACGCCTGCGCTGCCATCTTCGGTGCTCTTGGCCTCACCGTAGACACCGAAACTTGTTGCGCCGCTCTCGCTGTCGGCTACACCAACCACGCCGATTCCACCGGGGCCCTTGGCCTTGCCATAGACGCCCCAGCCACCACCGGGATCCTGGTAATCGGAAAGGCCATATACACCTATTCCTAACCACCCATCACTACGGCCAAGCACACCGTAGGCGGGGCCGTCAGTGGCCACGTTGAACCCGGCCACGCCCGCGCCATCGGGCGAAGCGCTCTGGCCGCGGACGCCGTAAATGTAACCGCTGGTTCCGGAGGAGAAGCCCGATACGGCCGTGCCCGGCCCCGTGCCATAGACGCCAATCCCATCAGGACTGTAAACCTGTCCATATACGCCATAAGTGCTGCCACTGGTGGCATCGGCATAACCGGACACGCCAGCCCCAGATGTGCTGTCACTCTCGCCTACGACCCCCGCATTCTGGCCGGAGGCAGCCTTGGCTTTGCCGTACACGCCGGCTCCGACCGGCGAGACGCTTTCGCCGTAGACGCCGCGTGTGCTGCCGCTGCTGTTGGTGGCGATGCCCACCGTGCCCGTAACAGGCGCTACGCCCTGAACCCCAACGCCGTCATCCTTATTGGCCATGCCCGCGACGCCGGTTTCGTGAGAGGTTATGCCCACCACACCCGCGGCATCGACGCTCGAGCCCCACACACCGGGATGATCGGCGCTGTCGCCCCAAATGCCCGCGCCGGCAATGGGCGGAAAGTTAGCGGAGGCTCCTTGCCGCCCATGCAAGCCAACGCCATCACTGCTATTCAATGCTAACCCGGTTCCGCCGCCACTCCAGGTCTGGCCCCAATGACCATGATCCCAGAGCGCAAACTCGCTGGAATCGAACCCATCCAGCGTGTCGGCCATAATGGCCCAGGGCGCGGCCGAGAAGAGACGGTCGGGCAGTTGGGTGAAGTTGGTCCCGTCTGGACTGAACCACACCCGTAAAGCCGAATCAGGGTCGGCCACGGCCTGCGCTCCGATGGGATTCATGTCGGGCGTTGCGCCCAGGCGCACGCTGAAAAGCCCCTGGTTCACAGGAAGAGGAATGGGATTCTGAGGCGCGCCCAGTTGCGCGGCGCCCTGCCCCTGCACGATGATGTCGCTGTTCCAAGTATAGTTGCCCTGGCTATCGACGATGGCGAACATGAAGTAGCCTAAGCCGTCATATGGCTGTCCGTTAACCATGACACGACCCTGGTAGCTGATGGTGTTCAGCCCCACCGGAAATTGCTGCGAGCCGGCGGGCCCGCTTTGGGCAAAGGTCAGGGTGGCGCTCAAGCCCAGAACCAGGGCCGCCATCAACAGAAGATTGAGTCGCGATTTGCGGTTCATGAGGTTCCTCCTGAGGTTGAGGCTAAGGTTGAGGTTAAGGTTGAGGTTGAGGGGGTTAAGTAAGTTATGATTTGACGAACATAGACCATAAGACGAAGATGGACGAAGCAGAACTTGGTCTATATTGGTCTACTTTCGTCTATTTTGGTCAACGTCGGCAAAAGATGTTGCTCAAGCTTCAAATGAGTAATCACTTAGTGGTTAATGAGTTTGGGGAGAAATACGCGCGAGGATGGGGATTCATGGCTCGCCGCGGCCCAGGTCGCGGCTTCGATGTTGGGGTCATCGAGCAGACCGACAATGCTTTGCACGTCGAGCGCGCCGTCGGTCGCGACCGGAATTTTGGCCAAGATGCGCTGCTCCGGCTCGGCGATGCGATAGCGATGCACCAGATAGAGCAGCCAGCGACCATCCGGACTCCAGCCGAAGAAGTCCAGGCCGTAAGTGTCCTCCCAGGTGGCGGGATAGGTGACGCCGCTCAAGAACGCACCCGAATTGGCGTCGAACACCGCGATGACCGGGTTGCCGGCGTAAAGTGCGTTCAAGGCGATGAAGCGTTCATCGGGCGACCAGAATACGCCCTGCGGAACGCCCGTTTCGCTCCAGCTCGCGTCCGCCATCATATCCACCAGTAACCGCAGGTTTCCGCCGTCCTTATCGGCCAGATAAAGGCCGCGATGCTCTGTATCGGTCACGCCGCACCCCTCCTGATAGTTCAAAATGGCGAGCCGACCGCTGGATGGGGCCGCGTCGAAGCCATCCACCATGGGGACGCCGGTGCAAAAGCCGGCGGTCTTATACACTTCGACGGGCGCGTCAAAGTCCAGGGTGGTCCACTGGATCGCGGTGGAGGAGAACCGATAGTAAATGCGGTCGCCAAACCGGACGGGATACTCAAAGTTCATGCGAGCGGACGAGTCGGGAACCAGTTGCACGTCGAGGGTGGCGCCGGGCGTCACCGAGATGCTCTGCGCGTCGTAGATGCTGCTATCGCCGGGGCGGTAGGCCACGATCCAGCGCGGGCCTTGGGGGACGTTGTCGAAACGGAAGCTGCCGTCGGGGTTGCTGTTGACCGAGCCGACGCCGCCGAGAAAGACCGGCGCGCCGCCCCAGGGCTGGCCGTTGCTCTGGCGCACATAACCGGTGACCACGCCGCAAGGACAGGGCTGGTTCCAGTCGCCCGCGTGGGGTCCGGGCGTGATTTGGTCCAGCCAGCTGCCATCCAGGGGAACGCGGAAGAGGTTGCGGCTGGCCGGAGTGTAGAGGTCGGCGTGGTCAGAATGGAAGTAGAGCGCGTCGCCCTGCGCGCGCAACCCCCAAACGCCCCCGCGCGCGTCCTTGGGCTGGTTGTGGAAATCGAAGATGGGGGTTTTGCCGCCGCCGTCCGGGTTCAGCGCATAAAGAGTGGCGTCGGCCAAAGCCTGACCCGCGTCGATGGCCACGTAGATCTTGTCCTGGGTTGTGGTCGCCATGGCTTGCTGACCGATTCGAGAGGAAAGGAAAAGCGCGAATAGGGCGAAAATAAGCAAAAGGCATGGAATCTTTTTGGACATGGTGTCGCTCCTTAGCGCGTCAGAGCGTCAGCGCTTGCGCCAGGCCAGAGGCAAATAGATTCGGCGGATGGAACCGGCGCCGAATTCATCCGCGCCCAGGTCATAGCCTTGCCCATATGGTCGCAACTGATCATCGATGTCCATCCACACGCCGGCGTTCACGCCCTTGTCGATGGCGGCCGAACTCGATGTGAGATGATAGCCGTCCACGGCGAACGCGGGGTCTCCGGCCGCGTCCTGGCTATGGTGGATCACCCCAGAGCCTGCATCCCGATCCGTGACATTGTCATGCCACAAGGTGGCCGTCAGCGTGGCCGTGTTATGTTGCCTGATGGAAAGCTTGACGCCCACCGTATGACCGGCCACGATGGTGTTGGTCATGAACGCCGTGGTGGAGCTGGTGGAAAAGCCGGCGTTGTCCAGAAAGACGCCGCTCTGGCCCGCATTGCGCGCAAGCGTGGTGTGCACCATATCCACACGGCTTCCGTAGAGAAACATGGCGGCCCCTTCATAGGTTTGGGCGCGATTGTCGATGACCGCGTTATTCACAAGGGCGATGAGATTCCCGGTCAGAAACAGGCCGCCTCCACCCCAATCCGCGTGATTCGAGCGGATGACGTTATTGATCAATTGATTTGCATTGCCCAACACATACACGCCCCCGCCCATGTCGGCGGTGTTGGAGACGATCTCGCAATTTTGGATGACATGACCCCAGGCGCTGAGAAAAGCGCCGCCCCCGCGATAGGCCTTGCCACCCATGATGATCAGATCGCGAAGGTGAACCTGGGAGCTATCGATGAATAGGCCGCCGCCCGCATCATCGCCCCAGGGACTGCCGCCCAGGTCCGTGGCGTCGCCGTTCTTTACAGTCAGACCCTGAATCGTCACGCCGGGTTGTCCCGCCACATAGAACACCCGTCCCTTCCCTTGTGCATCGAGGATGGTGGGATGAGCGGCCGGATCGGGGGTTTGCCAGTCGGCAAGGGTGTAGCCTCCCTGAATGGTGATGCGTTTGTTGATGTAAACCACCTGGGTGACATTGTTGCGGGTGTGAATATCGATGTACGTCCCCTGAGCGATCTTGATGAGATCGTCGGGGTTGGCCGCATCCACCGCGGCCTGGACGGTGGCGTAGCAGGGCGACGCGGCGCCGCAATTGCCGCCGGGCGCGACATAGTGCGTGGCGCCGCCGGACGTCAGCCCTCGCGCGGATTGCTGCATCAACAGAAGAAATGCAAGGGCGAGCAAACTGCTGGAAGCTAGCATGAAGATGAAATGTTTCAAGCGTGACATGGTTCGACTCCAGGAAATCAGAGGCTCGGAGGCCAGAATGCCAAAGGTCTGATGGGTGCGCATGAATCACTTCAAATGGGGCGTCGTGGGTCGGCCCAGTTCACCGGCGCGATCCTCGATGAAGCGCAACAGTTCATGAATACTGTTCACATAGCACTCATCGCCGCTTTGCACATGCTGCACCCACCCTCGCCAGGGGCGATGGCCGGCTTCGTCGTCTTCGCGCCAGATGCGCAGAACGAATGTGTCGCGAGAGGCCGCGATGAGGCGCGATTCAAAAGGCGTTGACGAGTTGTGCGGCATGGGGCAAGTCGTTGTCATTGCGAAGCCAAGGTGATCCCTAACGTCCAAGAGATTCGGAGATGGCTTCAGCCCTTTGAAGCTTCGCAATAACGAAAATGGGAGATGACTTCCGGCGATTCCTTACCGGGGTGGTTCGCGATATAACAATACCATGCCCTTATCTCCCCACTATCTCGGAAAAATGTCCCCAAGGTTGGCGACGGGCGACGGATAACTGTCAACAATCAACGGTGAACGGTGGATTTCCTGAAAAAAGCTATTCCACCGCTGAGTTCGCTGAGCGCGCGGAGAAAAAGTGGGAGTTTTAAGAGAAAAACATGGCTCAATTCACCTCATTTTCCTCTCTGCG
>JAADII010000070.1:3064-33157 GCA_013151415.1 Chloroflexota bacterium | reverse complement strand
CAGCGCGCTCATGATGCAACCTCGCACGCGGTGCTCAGAAAGATGGGTCTGCACGCGCCATGCATGCCACTATTCGCAAAAAGCGAGCCGACATCCGGCGGCCCAGACCCACCATTCGCCGCCTTTCTCGACATTCGCGTACAGGTTTTCAATCTTCCCTCGACGGTCAGCCGAGCATCAAAGCATCAACAAGATAAGGAAAATCATCACTGAATGATTTCTAGCATACCAGGAGTCGGATAATCCGACAAGAAGCATCCAGCCCCTTGCAACATGGAAAATTCACATAAGCTTCACAATCGCTTTAGAATACCGTCACAAAAGGGAGCTATGATATAATCGAAAACGAAACGATCCTTCGAGCCAGGCTCAGGATCGAGGATTTAACAGGTTAAGGATTGAGAATCAACTCGAAAAGTTCTTTAATCGTTAATCATGAATTGTTCATCACCCCATCCTTTGCTAAGAAACGGAGGTTTATTATGATGATGGGATTTGGCTTCGGCGGCTTTGGTTTTTTGCTCATGTTGCTCTTCTGGTTGCTGCTCATCGGCCTGATCGCTTGGGCCATCATTCAGTTCTTTTCTCGATCAGGCGCTCAATCGGATGCGCGTGGACATGGACAGAATCAGCTCACCACGCGACAAGACACGGCGCTTGAAGTGTTGAAACAGCGCTATGCGCGCGGCGAGATCACCAAGAGCGAATACGAAGAAATGCGACGCGAACTGACCATCTGATCGCTCGACTCGCGAGTGACCCGGCTCAGATTGCGGATCTCGAACTTTGAACGCCATTTTTCAAACCAGTGACAGGAGGTGCGACTATGTATGACTTTGGCTGCGGATTTGGATTCGGTTATGGAGCGCTTTGGATGGCCCTCTTCTGGGTTTTGGTGCTCGCGGCGGCCGGAGGCCTGGTGGTTTGGCTCGCGTCGCGGCTCAAAGGCCCGTCGGTGGCCAATAGCGGCGCAGCATTGCCCGGCCCCACCGCACTCGACATTCTCAAGGAGCGCTATGCTCGCGGCGAGATCACCAAGAGCGAATATCAAGAAATGCGAGCCGATATCGAAGCCTGAGCCGGACGCGAGGCCGCTGCTGTAGCAACCGTTCATGGCAAAAGAAGATGCTCAAGACGATGGGACAATGAAGTTCTGTTGTCCCATCGTTTTTTTGAAAAGCGGGTTCATTTTCGGTGCGCGCAAGCGCCGAGAACGATCCCTCGACCATAGCCTTTATTCCACCTGCAAGACATTCCTCAAGGAACAACAACCATGACCGAGCGAAAACGTCTCACTCGACGAGCCTTCCTGGGGCTGAGCGGCGCCGGACTGGCGGCCGCCGCGCTGGCCGCATGCGCGCCCCCAACCGAAGTGTTCACCCCCACGGCGGCTCCCTCTCCCACACCCAACCTTGATCCCACAGCCACCACCGCGCCCGCGACCGCCACAGCCACGATCCGACCGGGTGAAGCGGATGTCGAACTGGCGCTGACTGCAAGTCCGGCCGAAGTTTCCCTGTTTGCCGGCGCGGCCACGCAAGTTTGGCAGTTTCGGGGCGAAGTGCTCAAAGGCGATTCATCCCACCTGCAACCCTTGCCCGACACCTATCTTGGCCCCATCATCCGCATGAAAAAGGGCCAACGCCTGCGCGTGGACTTCACCAGCGACATCCCGCAAGAAACCATTGTTCATTGGCATGGTTTGCACGTGCCCGCAGAAATGGATGGCCATCCGCGCTATGTCATCAATCGCGGGGAGAGCTACCAATACGATTTTGAAATTCTCAATCGGGCCGGAACCTACTGGTATCATCCTCACCCCCACGGCATCACGGGACCGCAGGTCTATGCAGGGCTGGCGGGCTTTTTCCTTATCAGCGACGATGAAGAACAGGCGCTGGGCCTGCCGTCAGGTGAGTTTGATGTTCCGTTGGTGATTCAAGACCGACTTTTCGACGCCAACAACCAATTGGCTTATCTCACCGGCGGCATGATGGACCGCATGCAAGGATTCTTGGGCGACCAGATATTGGTCAATGGCCGGCCTGATTTCACACTGGATGTAGCCACGCGTCCCTATCGCCTGCGTTTGCTCAACGGCTCTAACTCTCGCATCTACAAACTGGCCTGGGACGACGGCTCGCCCCTAACCGTGATCGGAAACGACGGCGGGTTGTTGGAAAAGCCGGTGCAGCGCGCCTATGTGACCCTGGCTCCGGCCGAACGCGTGGAGCTTTGGGTGGATTTTAGCGACCGAGCTGTGGGAAGTCAGGTGACATTGCAGAGCCTGCCCTTCACCGCCGGAAGCGGCGGCATGATGGGCGGTGGCATGATGGGCGGCGGCATGAGAGGCGCTGGGCAAGAACAAGGCGCGGCCATGAACATTTTCACGGTGCGCATCGCCAAAGCATCCAACGAGCGATTGAAGCTTCCCAAACGTCTTTCGACCATCCCGCGCCTTTCACCCAAAGAGGCGGTGGCCACCCGCACCGTGACTCTGGCCATGACGCCGGGGCGCGGCTGGACGCTGAACGGTCGCACATTCCAAATGACCGCGGTCGCGCCCGAGGAGCGCGTCAAGTTGGGAACCATTGAAATATGGGAATTCGTCAATGATGGCGGCGGCATGGAAGCGCTGCCTCATCCCATCCACATGCACGGCGAACAGTTCCAAGTGCTGGAGCGACAAATCAGTCGTGCAGGCCGCGCGGCATGGGAAAGCTTGAACCAGGGCTTTGTGGATGAGGGCTGGAAAGACACGGTCCTGGTCATGCCAGGGGAAAAGGTGCGCGTGATCCGGCGTTTCGACGATTTCACCGGACTCTTCCTTTACCATTGCCATAACCTCGAACACGAAGACATGGGCATGATGCGCAACTTCGAAATCGTCGCCTAAACGTAGCCAACATTTTTTTCAACTCTGATTCCATATTGCATGAGGAGTGCACCAATGAACCGACGTTCCACCACCAAGCGCGAACTCAACCGGCGCGACTTCTTACGTCTTTCAGGACTCGGCGCGTTGGGCGTGTTGGCCGGCAACGCGCTGAGCATGCCCACAGTGGCCAAGGCCTGGGGACGCCCTCTTAGCGGTCTGGCCGAACCCGATGTGGAAATCAATCTGCGCGCGGTTATCAGCCAAGAGCAGATTCTTCCCGGCGCGGCCACCACAGTTTGGCGCTTCGAGGCCGATTTGCTGAAAGGCCCGTCTCAAACCGTCCAACCTTTATCCAACACCTATCTAGGCCCCATCCTGCATTTCCAGCCCGGTCAAACCGTGCGCATCAATTTCACCAATCAGTTGAACGAAGAGACCATCGTGCATTGGCATGGTCTGCACGTGCCCGAAGCGGCCGATGGCCATCCGCGATTGGTTATTGGCCCCAACGAGACGTATGTCTACGACTTTCAGATCATGGATCGGCCCGGAACCTACTGGTATCATCCACACCCGCATGGCCGCACCGGCCCGCAAGCATATCATGGCCTGGCCGGGCTCATCATCATCTCTGATGGCACGGAAGCCCAGCAAGGATTGCCCACCGGCGCCTATGACCTGCCTTTTGTCATTCAGGACCGCACATTTGACGACCAAAACCAACTGGTCTATTCCGCCAATATGGCCGGATTCCTGGGTGATGATATCCTGGTCAATGGCCAACCAAACGCCGCGTTCTCGGTGGAACGAACCACATATCGCCTGCGCGTGCTCAATGGGTCCAATTCACGCATCTATAAACTAGCGTGGCCCGACGCCACGCCACTAACGGTTATCGCCACCGATGGCGGGCTGTTGGATGCGCCTGTGCAACGCGACTATGTTGTTTTGGGGCCTGGCGAACGAGTCGAGCTGTTGGTCGATTTCGGCCAATGGCCGGCCGGCAGCCTGCAGACCTTGCGCAGCCTCGCCTTTTCTGGCGCAGGAGGCGGCGGAAATGCGGCCTTGCCCAATGGGGCCGAGTTCGACGTCGCGCGTTTCCAAATCGGCGAAGCGGCCACTGCAACGCCAACGCCAACCGCGATCCCAACGGCCACGCCCACCCCCTCGCCCACGCCAACGTTGACGCCCACAGCCACGCCCCCCACATTGACCAACCCGGCTTACATGCCCCTTGTCTTTAACTGGAGCGCCGCGAGCGCGAACCAACGCACGACCGCCGCGATCCGGTCCGACCTCCGAGCCGAACAAGCGCAGCCGCAACAAGCCACGCGCACATTCAATCTTTATATTCAGTTCGGTCAATGGACCATCAATGGCCGCACCTTCCAAATGGAGGCGGTCGCGCCTGACGAAACGGTGGAACTGGGCGCGGTGGAGATATGGGAATTCTCCAACAACGCTTCAGGCGGCGGTGGTGGTGGTGGCGGCGGTGGCATGGGAGGCGGGTTGCCGCACCCCATGCATATCCATGGCCTTCAATTTCGCGTGGTCTCCCGGCAAGCGCCCACCGACGCCACCCAACGCGCCAACTGGGAAACCGTTAAGGATGGCTATGTGGACAGCGGCTGGAAAGACACCGTGCTGGTCATGCCGGGCGAGCGGGTGCAGGTGCAGGTCGAGTTCAAGGACTACACCGGACTCTACCTCTATCATTGCCACAACCTCGAACACGAGGATATGGGCATGATGCGCAACTACCGCGTGGTCCAGCCGAGCCGCGATTAAGCGCTTTCCAATAGACGCGGCGATAGAAAGACGCGCGGATTGCAGCAATCCGCGCGTCTTTTTTATCGAACCACGCGCCACGGTTTCCGCCCCATTCCCGCCGCACCGCATCATTTCAGCACACGAGGGCCTGGCCAATATATTCATCATGGCGATCCGCCCAACCAGGAACGCGGCCGGGAAAGGCCCCTATGAACTTCTCCATCGGATTTTTGAGATTGACGGGCCAAACCTGGGCCGCGCGGCGTCGCCGATCTCGACTGTAGCGCCAATTCTGGCGTCTTGCAAAGCAACTGATAGCATTCTTTTCATCGGGGATTGATATAACATGAATTCCATGCTATCGTGACATGCATGATCCGGTCATTCAGGAACACCACCATGCACAAAAGGTTTCTCAAACATGATTAGAATTCCCACTAATCGAAAGCCGAGTCATCCCGGCGAAGTGTTGCGAGAGGAATTTTTGCAGCCCCTGGGAATCACACAACGCGAGCTGGCGGACGCCATCCATGTCCCGTATCAACGAATCAACGAGCTTGTGAACGGAAAACGAGGCGTCACTCCGGGCACAGCCTTAAGGCTGGCTAAATACTTCGGGACAACGCCCGGTTTCTGGATGAATTTGCAACAGCGATGGGATCTCTACCGGGCGCAACAAAAAGAAGCGTTTCTCCTGGAGACCATCGAACCCCTCGTCGCGTCTGCATAGGCGCGATTGGCAAACCACGGATCGGGAAGCGCGGCGCGGACGTTCAGCGGCCTAGCAATCGTCTTATCGTCCCTCGTCCCATGGTTTATTTTTGAAGCAAATCCTCGCGAATGCTGGCCTCCAGTTCGGCCAGTTGCTCGCGGGCTTCCAGGGCTTTTAGCTCGGCCTCGCGCGTGGCCAATTCCGCGCGCAAATCTTCGATGCGGGCCAGGTCTTGCCGCAAGGCCGTTATGCGCTCCTCCAGCGCCTGCACCCGATCCAACGCTTCCTGTCGCACTTCCAGGTAAGCGCGAGCGCTCGCCTCGTCTGTATCGGCCACGGCTTTGGCCTTTTCGGCCGCGGTTTCGGCCTGTTGTCGCAGGCGGGCCGCGTCCGCTTCCAACCGCTCCAGCACCTGCTCGGTCTCGCGTTGCGACGCCTCCAAACGGGTGCGATGCTGATAAAGCCGATTGAGCGCGCGCACGATGTCGGTATCTCGTTCACGCGTGGCCGCGGGGGTCGTAGGGGCCGCAGGCGCGACCGATGCGCCGCGCCGGATTTCGGCCAGATCATCCCAGTTGAGCTCGCCGCTTCGGGCCATCTCCAACAGGCGATGATAGGTGGCCGAGTCGATATCGCCCCGGGCATACATGAGCTTCACTTCCTGGGTGATGCTGGGCTGGGGTTTTTCATATTGGCTACGATGCTCGCCGTGATCGCGTCGGGACTCGCGCACAACTTCGCCGACAATCGAGCCAACAATATGGTGTCCACCGCACATGGCTTTCGCCTCCTTGATTTTGTGCTACAAAGGGCGTCCTATGTCCCATGTCCAAAGTCCAGAGCCGATCCAGTGGCCGGGGTGGACGATAAGACAATAGGACGATAGGACGATAAAGTCAGGGCCATCTTGAGAGAATCAGGCCACCGGCTCGCGTTCGGCTTTCAGCCGGGCGAGCTCCTCCTCTACGGCCTGATTGCGGCCGATGCGGGCCAGTTCGCGTTCGATGTCGTCGGTTTCCGGCTCCAACACATCCTGCAAGACGCCTTGAGCCACCAGATCGTCGATCGCGTCGGCCCGCGACTGCATTTCCAGAATGCGGGCTTCGGCCCGGCGAATGGTGTTGCCTACATCGGCCAGGTCTTCGGAAACGCCGCTCAGCGATTCCTGCACGCGCAGTTGCGCCTGGGCCGAATCGTGAATCGCCTTCAGCTCCTCTTTCCGAGAGCGGAACTGGGCGATGCGACGCTCGAGCTTGATCTGGTTTTCTTTCAAATTGGCCTCCTGGCGTTCGAGGCTGGCGATGCCGGACTCCAGCTCGGCCTGACGCGCTTCCGCGTCCTGCTTGCGCTGCAAAGCCAGACGGGCCAGATCATCGCGCCCCGCGGCCACCGCGGCTTTGGCCTGCTCTTCATAGCGGGCTGCGGCTGCGGCCATCTGGTCGCGCTGCGCCTCCAATCGACGCCTGGCCGCGCTGACCTCGATCAGACCGCGACTCAGTTCGCGACGGGTCTCTTCCAGTTTCGTCAGGCTGTAATCCAGGCTGGCCTTGGGGTCTTCCAACTGATCGGCCACATTGTTGGCCTTGGCCTCGAAAATCGCTCGAAATCGGGCTAAAAGGCTCATGTTATATATCTCCTTGCCTTGATGAAGGCGAGTGAATGGGCTTGTCGTTTCAAGTCAACCTCATCATAGCAGGGCGATATGTCAAATCAGTAAAGCCAATGTGAAGGAATTGTGAAACAGTCCGACGGCGGGCGTGCCCGCGGCGGATACGGATGAAAATCGCTTGCGTCGACCAACGTAGACCAAAGTAGACGATGGGACCATAGGACGAAGAGACCATGGCCGAACCTAACCCCATCGTCCTATCGTCCATCGTCTATTTTCAAAGCAGACCGACAGTGCGCAGGCGCACGCCGAAACAGATGAAAATCGCTTCGCCGACCAACGTAGACCAAAGTAGACCAAGCTTTTGGTCTATGTTGGTCCTATGGTCTATGTTGGTCTGAGCGCTCATCAAGGCCTGTGCGACCGACATCGGACATCGGACATTGGACATTGGACGCTTATTTTCGAAGCAGCGCCACCCCCAACACCGCGCCCGTAATCAGCGCGCCCAGCAACGCGCCCGCCAGCAATTGCGCCGGCGTGTGCTTTTTACGACGCAGCCGCGCCCACGCCACCAGCGGCCAGCTTAGCAACGTCCACCACGCGGCCGGCCCGAAAACGAAGATCAGCAAAGTGGCAAACCCGCCCACCGTCACCATGTGCAGGCTGATCTTCCAGAAATTGGAGATGGTGAACATGGTCACGCCCAACGCTGCGTAGACCGCGGCCAGGGCCCAAACCAATCGGGGCGCGCCGCCCCACCACAAAATCCCCAGGGCCAGCAAATCGCTGCTCACGCTTACGGCGATGAAGCGCGGCCGCTCCTCGCGCCGCGACAATTCCAGATCGCTCACCCAGCCCTTTTTCATGCCGATGAGAATGTAGGCCAGAGGAACGCCTGTGAGAATAAGAAAGGCCAGCATGGCCCACGCCACCCCAGGCCAACCGGCCGCGGTCCATCCGAGAAGAGGGAATATGATCAGGGAAAGAATCGAGCTATCGAAGAACACCGAGACCCAACGGGCCATATGATCGGCAAACGACTTTTGAGACATGATATAGGCTCACCCCCTCAACATGCGCAAACCGCTGGCAATGACAACGAATTCGCTGATCTCATGGCCAAGCACCGCGATGGGCAGCGTAAACGCGCCCGAAACCGCGCCAATGACCAACGCGCCAATAACGATGGCCGAGAGGGCCAGGTTCTGGCCAATCACGCGCTGATTGCGGCGGGCCAGCTCAAGCGCATAAACCAGTTTTTCCAGATCGTCGGCCATCAGGGCCACATCGGCCGTTTCCAGGGCCACATCGGTTCCGGCCGCGCCCATAGCCACGCCCACCGTGGCTTCGGCCAGGGCCGGCGCATCGTTCACGCCGTCGCCCACCATGGCCACATGACCGAACTTCTCGCTCAATTCTCGCACCTTGGCCACCTTGTCCTCCGGCAAAAGCTCCGCATAATACGCGTCCACGCCCACTTCGCGGGCGATGGCCGCGGCCGTGCGCTCATTGTCGCCGGTGAGCATCACCACCGGCCGCACTCCCATCTGGTGCAATTGGGCGATGGCCGCGGCCGCGTTCTCGCGCACTGCATCGCGAATGGCGATGGCCCCGAACAAGGTTTCCTCATCGCCGGCCAGAATCACCGTGTTGCCTTTGTCCTGCAAGTTTCGAATCGTTTCCGCGATGCTGTCCAGGCTGCGGCCCAACTCCTCGAACCACGCGGGACTGCCCACATAGACCCGCTTACCCTGCCAAACGGCCTGCGCCCCCGCACCCGAACGCGCCTGGAAATCGGAGACCTCGACCGGAGAGATGTTCTGCGTCCTCGCGTAGCGCATGATCGCCCTGGCCAGGGGATGTTCGCTGCGAGCCTCGACCCCTGCGACCACAGCCAACCAGCCTTCCTCCGGTATGGAGGATGAATCCAACGGAATAGTCGCCGTCACTTCCGGGCTGCCTTTGGTGATGGTTCCGGTCTTGTCCAGCGCGACCACCCGCACTCTGGCCAGTTTCTCCACATAGACGCCGCCCTTGATGAGCACGCCGTTGCGCGCGCCCGCGCCCAGGGTCGCGACCAGGGTGATGGGGATGGAAATAACCAAGGCGCAAGGCGCGGCCGCGACAATGAACACGATCGCCCGCGTGATCCAGGTCGTCCAATCCGCGCCAAAAAGCAGAGGAGGCGCGACCGCGATGAGAACGCCGGCCAGCAGCACCAAAGGGCTGTAACGACGCCCAAAACGCTCGATGAATCGCTGGCTCGCGCCCTTGCGCTCCTGCGCCTCCTCCACCATTTGGATGATGCGCGAGATCGTGTTATCGGCGAAGGCCTTGGTGGCTCGCGCCTCGATGGCCCCCGCGCCATTGATGCCGCCCGCGAACACCGCATCGCCGGGCTTCTTTTCCACAGGCGCGCTCTCACCCGTAACAGGCGATTCATCCATGGTCGTATGACCGGAGAGGATCACGCCGTCGGTGGGGATGGACTCGCCCGGCCTGACGATGAACACATCCCCCACCTGCAACTCCTCGGCCGGGATCTCCATTTCTCGCCCATCGCGGCGCACCCACGCGGTCTTGGGGGCCAGCTCCATCAACGCGCGCACGGCCGAGCGGGTCTTCTCCTCGGTGTAACCCTCCACGGCTTCGCTAATGGAATAGAGAAACACCAGCATCGCGGCCTCGCCCAACTGGCCCATAACCGCAGCCGCCACCGCGGCCACGGTCATCAACAATTCGATGCCGATCTCCCGCTGGAAAACCAGTTCTTCAAGGGCTTCGCGGCCAAAATAATAGCCGCCGATGAGAATGGCCGCAACATAGAGCGCCGAGGTCGCCATCGCGGGCGCGGCGCTCAGGCTCAGGACAAAGCCCAAAAGCAGGAACGCGCCCGAAATCACCGAGAGGACGACCTTGGGATTGCGCCAGGGCCGAGGTTGTTCGGGCATGGTCAGCCCCTTGGTGGGCGGAAAACCCGCTTGCTCCAGCTTGTCCCGAACGGCTTCTTCGTCCGTTTTGTGCGCGTCGAAAGTGAGGATGACCTTGGCCGACCTGGGATAGACCTGGAGGCTCTCCAGACCGGGGAAACCCTCCAGGCTGCGCTTCAAAGCGGCCGCATCATGTTCGCAATCGAGATTGCCGACGCGAAGTTCGAGGGTGTGAAAATTTGAGGACATAGCATGAACATGATTGTTGTTTAGCGCCAGTTGTAGCGCGTGCACTCATAAACCCCGCGCGCGGCATCAGCCAGCAGCGATTCGGCCAATGTTAGAATGGCGGTCACGCGCTCGTCACTGAGCTGGTAAGAGACGAAACGCCCATTCCGCTCGGCCACAACCAAACCGCAATCGCGCAAACAAGCCAAATGATTGGACACATTAGATTGAGAAAGGCCGGTGATCTCCACGATCTCGCCCACGGTGCGCGGGCCCTCGCGCAGAGCCTCGATAATGCGCAAACGCGAGGGATCGCCAAACCCGCGGAAGAACTTGGCTTTGAGCGCCACGCCGGCGGTGTCAGGCAGAGGCGACGTCATGACGAACTTCATATCATTATATTATCAGATAATGATATCTAGGCCAAATTGTGCGCGATGACAAAACAGCCATCGCGCACTCGCAGCTATTGAATATTGCGCAGCTCAGACTCGATCACCGCGCTCAAAAACTGATAATCTGAGCCGCCCTCGATGAGCTTACCGTTGACAAAGATGGTGGGAGTGCCGCGAACGCCCGCGCGCCGCCCTTCGAGGGTCTCTTGACGGACTTTTTCGCGATATTTCCCTGAATCCAGGCATTGATTGAATTGTTCGGTATCCAAGCCGAGTTCGGCGGCAAAGCGTTTTAAGTTCTCTTTGCTATATGCGCCCACATTTTCTCCGGCTTGCTCTTCGAACAACTTATCGTAATAGTCCCAGAAGCGCCCTTGCTCATTGGCGCATTCCGACGCCTCGGCCGCCCAACGCGATTCTTCGCCGATAAACGCAAAATGGCGGAACGCGAAGCGAACCTTGCCTACGTCCACATAATCCTCTCTGAGCCGACGCTCCGCGCCGGTGGCAAATCGCCGACAGTACGGTCACTGAAAGTCGCCATACTCCACCACAACCACGGGCGCATCTTCAGGCCCAACACTTTTGTCCAGGCTCACATCGGCAATGGTTCCGCCTTCGGCCGGTTGAGATGAGCCGTCGTCGCGCAAGGTGAAGAAGGCCAGAAACGCGGCCAGAGCCACCGGAACCAAAATCGCGGCGGCGAGCACAGCCCACCGCTTGGCTGTCCATCGTTTTTTCTGAGGTTGAGTTCGTTTCTTGCGTCGTTTCGCCATGTTCACTCCTTCAATATGGTTAGGATAATGATGATTGAAGCGTCTGAATTCGCATGTCGAAAGTCAGACGATGAGACGATAGAAAAATGATCGGAAATGCTGCGTCAAATGTCAAGGCTGAGCCGCCAGGCCAGGGATTCCAGCCCTTCACCTACATAGAGCCAGCGGTTGCCAACCACCTTGACCTGAGCAAAGTTGGGGCGATGCGCTTGCTTTGGGTTTATGTCACCCAAATCAAGAGAACCAGACCCAAAAGAGCCATGAACGCGCCGGTGAGCGCGCGCGTGGTGCGGGAAGAGGAGCGCTCCCAGGCCTGAATTTTGCCTCCGAGCACCGGATCCAAAGACAACACCAACACCACAACCAGGGGAAGGACGAACATCACATTGTAAAGCACCAGATAGCCCGTGGCCTTCCAAAAGGTGGTTTGGCTGGCCAACAAACCCAGAACAGCCACATAAGGGCCGCCGGAGCAGGGGAAGGTGTGTAGGCCCACCAACACGCCCAGCACCAGGGTGGCCGGCAACGTCGCTCGATACATCCATGATTGCAGCCGGTCTTTGCTCCCTTCTGGCACCTCCAAACGAATGGGAAAATTGGGGAAGATCGCGCCCAGCAAGTTGGTGAGACCCAGCAAAATCAGCAAAACGGCCCCGGCCTGGCCCAACCAGTGGCCGCGAAGCAGCGTCGATGCGCGGAGCAAACCCAACCCAATGAGAAAATAGACCACAAAAACCGCGGCGATATAAACCGCGCCCATGCGAGCCACCGAAAGCCGCGTCTTGCGAATGGTGAAAAGAAAGGAAACGAAAAAGAGAAGAATGGCGATGGCGCACGGATTGATGCCATCCACCAACCCGGTGAGCAACACCGCGGGCAACAGCAGGCTTTCGGCCCGCGTCGTTTCTGGCTCAAAACTGGCCTGATTCGCCTCGAACCAATTCAAATAGGTTTCGATGGGCGTATCCAGTGAGTAACTCTGAACCGGACCGGCAAAAGCCCAGACCCGATACTCGCTCTTATCGCCTTCCTCGGCATACACCAAAATGCGCTCGGGCAGTTGAGCCTCTTCCGCCAGCAACGATTCGACCACAGAGCGAGGCGGTTCGCCCTGCAAAATGATGCGGCCGTCATCGATGAACGTCGCCAAATGGCTCTGCAATTCCAAAGGCACGCCCAATCGGTCGTTCAACTCGTTCAGCTCTCGTCTATTTTCCCGCTGATTAATATAATCTTTTTTCACCAGCAAGATGCCGTGGGCGTCCATGACCTCGGCCAGTTCGCCAATGACATAGACCGCGCATTCGTCACAAGCTTCATTATAGTAAACGACGGCCTGGCGCTCTGTCTGGGCCCATGCCGTGGTGGACAACAGCCCCAGCAGGATCAAAACCAGTCCGACGCGTAGCGCCTTGCGTTGCATTGCGCAATCTCCTTCAGCAACAAGTGAGTGTTTTGGGGATCTCCCCCTCTTTCAGCGGCCCGAAGGGGTTTCCATATTGTCGGATGTTCGCAATCATGATCCGGTTGGCCTCGGTCTCCACGCCTTGTGCGACCACCTGGCCGCGAATGCGCTCTCCGGCCGGATCATGGCCCACAGGACAAACCACGCGGCACGCGCGGCATAAGGTGCATTGATAAAATGTGACCGAAGCCACACCCTCATCGGCCAAAATAGCCAGGCCGCGCGGGCTAATGCGCTCTTGTCGCAAAATGAGGAACATGGGGCAAACCTCGCGACACAGGCCGCATTCGATGCAAGCTGGATTCTCGAGCGGTTCTTTCAGCATAACTTCCCTCGATTGATGAGGCCTTGGGGGTCGTAAACCGCTTTCAATTGTCGAATTTGGGCTCGAAACGCGTCATCGGTCCAGGCCTTTTTCTTTAGGCCAATGCCATGTTCGCCGCTCACCTGGCCGCCCCAACCCGCCACCAGCTCGTAAAGCGCGGCAATGCGTTCATCGTTGGGGCGAAAACAAGGGTGCACAATGCCCACGCCCAAGTGGCCAAACGCGGGGATTTGCTCGGCGTCCAACCAGGAGAGCAGCGCGACCAAATTGTCCTCCTCCACCTGTGGGTCTTCGATGAGCCAACGGCCAGAAGCCGCGAGCACCGGATAAAGCCCATCGCGTTGGCGCCACAGCTCGGCAATGCGCGCGGGCTCGCGTATTTCGCCCTGAGCGGAATCAAACTCGGCCAACAAATGAGGTCGCGGCTCCCATCCCAACGCCGCGGCCGCGTGGCGGTTGAGATATTCCAATGCCGTCAATTCGGGAACAAGCCAGCGCCGACGCTGCGCCAACAACGCGGCTTCATCGTCAAAAGCCATTAGCGAAATGCTGCGCTGCCTGGGAAGGGGCGCCAGTCGCACGGTCGCCTCAGTGATGAAGCCGGTCACGCCCTCTCGCCCAGCGGCATGGTTGAGGGCATCGCCGCTCAAACGATGAACGCGACCCAGCCCATCGACCAGAGTGACCTCCTCCACCCAATCGCGCATGACGCCATAACGCACGGCTCGCAATCCGGCCGCGTCTGTGGCAATCATGCCGCCGATGCTGGCCGAACGATGGCTGCCCGGGATCACGGGCAGGAAAAGCCCGGCCAACGCCAGGCGTCGGTTGAGCGTCTCCAATACAACGCCGGCCTGCACCCGAGCGCGGCGCTGTTCCACATCGACGGACTCGATGCGGGTCAGTCGTGAGAGATCCGCGACCAACGAACGCTGGGGCGTGGCCCCGCCGCACAATCCGGTGCCAGCGCCCCGCGGAACCAGGTCCACTGCCTCGGCGCGCGCCCATTCGACCAGCGCGACCACTTGCTCGGGGTGCATGGGCCATGCCACGGCCAGACACTCGCCCCGAAGCCGGGACGCGTCGCGACCATAGACAAGCCGATCCTCCAACGAAGCGGAAACGTTTTCCGGGCCAACCAGCGTTTGGAGAGAAGCCAAATCCATCATTGCGCCTCCCATTCTGTGGCCAAAGCTTCGCTGAACTCCAACACCTCCACCTGATCCGCGTTTTCTTTGAAATGCGCGTAGCACAATGGACAGGCTGTGCAAAGCCGCCCATTCTCCACCAGCGCCAAACGTTGCCGGGCCACGGCGTCGGCCAGTTCAGGAAAATTGGATTTCACGCCGCCGCCCGCGCCGCAGCAAAGGCTGTGCTCCCGATTATCGGGCAGCTCTGCAATATCCCAACCCGCCTCTGACAACAAGCGTCGCGGCTCATCATAAATGCCGGACCAACGTCCCAGGTGACAGGGATCATGATAGGTGAGCGAGGAGGTCGCGTCGGATCCCTTCTGACCTGGCAAACGCTCTGGCCGCAATATCTGGGCTATGTGATATGCCTCAAGTCCGTAATCATGCTTCAAGGTGTGATAGCAGCCAGGGCAATTGGTGATGATTTTTCGCACGCTAAAACGGGCGAAAATGGCGAGGTTTTTGGCCTTCAAATCTTCGAAGTCGGCCAAATAGCCCGCGCGCTTGACCGGACTGCCGCAACAGAGGGTCTCGCCGGGCAAAACAATGAAATCCACGCCCGCGCGACGCAACAGGAATTCATAACGTTGTTGGATCTCGGGCAAGGCGTAACGGGTGACGCAACCAGGGTAATAGAGCGTATTGCTTCCGGCGAGCTTCTCCAGCCATCGTCTGAGCATGATGAAATTTCAGCTTTCAGGTTTGAGAATGGAGACGCGGAATTCGACCTCGGCCTCAGGCGTCTCGGGATCATTGGTGCGCAAATAGATGACCCGCAAGATATTGCCATATAGGTTGTCTTCGATGGGGTCGAGAGTCACCAACAGTTGAGCGGACTCGCCGGGCGGGATCACGTTTCGCTCCAGGGTGGCTTTGGTGCAATCGCATGAGGTGCTCACTCGCGTGATCTCGAGCGGGCTGCCGCCCTCGTTGCGCACGGTGTAAGTCAATTCGAGCAGTTCCTGAGGCCTTTCGCCCAAATCCTGCATCGCAGGCTCAACCACAATGCGCGGAGGCGCTTTGCCACATGCTGCCAGAAACAGCCCGAAAGCAATAACCAATACAAACCCTAGCAAAACTTGAGGTCTGAACCATCGAGGTGAATCGCGCATCGAGATCGCCGCCTTTTTGAGAGCTATCTTATCGTCCAGTCGTCTCATCGTTCTATGGCGTCAAATTTATGAGAAAGAGTCGGCTGTGATGAAGGTGGTCTCAGCCAATATCAACTTCCTTCCGAAGGATAGCCCGCCTCCTTCCAGGCGTCGAATCCGCCCAAAAGAGCCGAAACATTGGCATATCCTTTGTCCATGAGGATGCGCGCCGCACGGGCGCTCGATTCTTCGTTGGGTCAGGTGCAATAGGTGATGATGGTGGCGTTTTTAGGCAGTTCTTGGTAACGGGCTTCCAGGTCGGCCATAGGAAGCGACCATGCGTTGGCCACGTGGGCTGTTTCATACTCGCCCTGGCTGCGCACATCCACGAAAATCGCGGCGCCAGCGTCGTACAGGACTTTGGCTTCGGTTACGGTGATACGAGGCACATCGGGATAGGGAACGCCCTCGGCGTCGTGATAATCCTGAAGTTCGGTCAGCGCGGCGGGGGGCTTATTTTGTTCTGAAAACGCAACCACCGCGGCGATGAGCAACAGGATCATTCCTGCAACCAGGGTCCAGACCGCGATGATTCGTTTATCGCGGTAATTGCGCCGCGTCTTTTTTCTCGGACGCTGCTTCTTGCGAGGTCTGGTCGCCGTACGGGCGACCGCGGCGCCGCAAGAAGGGCAGAAGCGGTTTTTTGGCGCCAATTTTGCGCCGCAGTTGGGACAGAATTGGGTGGTCATTGGTGTTGTTCCTTGGAAAAGACGAAGACGGCGGATGATCGCCTATGTTTGGCGCGCTCGGAAACGAAAATCGCAATACGGCGCGCCATCGGCCAGGGTTTGGCTCCGATCCAGAACCACGCCCCATTTTTCGGCCAGTGCATAATCGAGATTGCACCAGGAACTAACGCACAGTTCTGATAATCCTTGTCCGGCAAAATATTCCGCGGCCGGACAGCGATGCACATCGATGGCGACGACATGCTCTTCGACGTTCACAAAACGCATGTCATAACGGGGCGGGCTATAAGGAAAGCGCATGGACCATGTCATGGTCAGTCTCACCCGATCAAGCGGCCGTTTTGCAAACAAGCGACTCAATCCCCAACGGGGCAAAGCCAGCTTTTCGTAGATCGACCATGTGACTCGCGAGGTGAGATCGCGAGCCTCGTCTGGCTCGAGCCCTGCATCGCGCAAAGCGCGATACAGCGCAACCGTGGACGCGGCCGCGCGCACAACCAGGCGCGCGCCCAGATTGGGCTCCTCGGGAAGGTCTTGAGCCAACGCCTCATCGATGCGCCATGTATTCTGAATGATCTGTTCCAGCTCTTCGGCCGAAAAGCGATGGCGAAGCCGTTTGCGCAAGACTCGGGCCAGCATGGGCCGCAACCATTTCATGATGCTTTGCCTCCCACGGCGGAACGCCGCCGCTTTAACAGGCGAAGGCCGCCCCAGCCATGCCAAATGGTGACAAGGATGGCCAGGACGACGAACATCGCGGTGAATGCCTGGGCCATGCCGCCGCCGGCGTCGCCTGTCTGAGTGACGAACACGTATTCCAATACAAACATTGCCATGCCGGCCGCCGCGCCCGCCACGCCCAAAAAGCCCAGCCCACGCGGCCAACCGCGATCGCGTAACATGCCCCAACCCAGCGCGGCCACACCCAAGGCAACCAACATATAGCCCCAGGTGCGAATCATGCGACCAGCCGTTTGCAGAGTGACAAAGGCCATCGCGGCCGCGGCTTGATCGCGAGCATACAGAGCGGGCAACGCGACGTAGGCGGCCAAATCCAGGGTTTCGGCAATGAGGGTGAGCAGCCAGCCCAACGTGGTTAGAAACCCGCCGGCCACCGCTTGACCGGGAGCCGCTCGAAACACCATGCGAGCGAGGATCAAACCGAACAGCGCGGCCGCTGACAACCCCACCATGTTGAACAATCCGGCCAATCGGATCAAAGCGGGCTGAGCAGCAAAGAATGGCAACACATGTTGGGGCTCGCCAAAGCGATTGATGTCCAATCCTCGCGCCGGCATGATCACAAAAAAGAGCGCGACGAAAAGCGGGAGCCATAGCGCGGCGACAATGCCGGCGTAGCCTCCGAGGCGTGCAAGCGCTTGACGATCGGGCGAAAGAGAGCGAGTATCCATGGCGCTTTGGTCTGACAGCAGGCGAAAAAACCGAGTTATCTCTTCGCCTTATCAAAGCTTATAGCGAAAACCAATAAAATACCATGATCTACGTCAGCAGTTGGCCAACCTTTCAAGAATAATCGTACCGGAGCAGGCGCAATGCATTGAGAACGACGATGATGGTGCTGCCCTCGTGCAACACCACCGCGCCGCTAAGCGCCATGAGCCCCGCCACCGAAGTGAGAATAAGCAAGCCAATGACGCCCAGCGAGACGCCCAGGTTTTGCACGATGATGCGCCGGCTGGCGCGACTGAGCCCCACCGCGAAGGGCAGCTTGCTCAAGTCGTCGGCCATGAGCGCCACGTCGGCGGTTTCCAAGGCGACGGCTGTTCCGGCCGCGCCCATGGCAATGCCCACGGTCGCGGTGGCCAGCGCCGGCGCGTCGTTGACGCCATCGCCCACCATGGCCACCGAACCATGCTGGGCCTCCATTTCTTTGATGGCCTTTAATTTATCCTCGGGCAGCAATTCGGCCCGCACATCGGTGACGCCCACCTCCCGGGCGATTTTCTGCGCGGCCTGTTCATGGTCGCCGGTCAACATCACCAGACGCTGAATGCCCAGGGCGCGCAGCCGTTCCATGACCCCGCGCACACCCGGCCGCGGGGTGTCGGCCAGCGCAAGCGCGCCGAGCACCCGACCATCATACTGAACCCAGATGGTCGTCTTGCCCTGAATCTCCAGCTCCTCGAGAATGGCGTCCAACTTTTTGTTCCAAACGCGACCGTTTTCCTCCTGAATAAGCGCAGGAGAGCCCACCAACAGGGCCTTATCCTGAATCTGGCTGCGCAGACCGCGGCCGGCCAGGTTCTTCACATTGGCGGCCAGCGGAAGATCGAGGCGTTTCTCCTCAGCTTTCGCCACCACAGCTTGAGCCAAGGGATGGTTGGACTGCTTCTCCACGGCCGCGGCCAGACGCAACAGTTCGTCCGGGTCTGTTCCGTCGAGAGGGATAATATCGGTGACTTGAAAACGGCCCTGGGTGAGCGTTCCGGTTTTGTCAAAGGCCATCACCTTGACCATGCCCAGGTTTTCGAGATGCGCGCCGCCCTTGATCAACACGCCGCTACGCGCGGCCTGCGCCACGCCGGCCAGCACGGCCGCAGGGGTGCCGATGGCCAGCGCGCAAGGGGACGCGGCCACCAAAAGCAACATGCCTCGATAAAAGCTATCGGCCCAAGACATCCAACCCACGAGCGGGGGAATCACAATCACGGCCAACACCAAGAGCAGAATGGCGGGCACGAAGCGGGTGCTGAAACGTTCGGTGAACTGCTGAGTTGGACTTTGCTGACTTTGGGCTTCGGCCACCATTTGCATGACGCGACTAAGCGTATTGTCCTTGGCCAGCTTGGTCACTCTCACATCCAATGCGCCTTCCAGGTTAATGGTTCCTGCAAAGACGTCATCTCCATCTTGTTTGGGCACGGGAACGCTCTCGCCGGTGATGGGGCTTTGGTCCACCGAACTGGCGCCCTGCACCACCGCGCCATCGACCGGAATGCGGTCGCCGGCGCGCACCACCACAATATCGCCAATCCTCACTTGCTGCACGGGAACCTCGATAATTTGATTGCCTCGCTTGACGCGAGCGGTCTTGGGCATGAGTTTACCCAGGGCGTTGACCGCGTCCCTCGCCCGGTCTAAGGCATAATGCTCACCCGCATGCCCCAGGCTGAACAGGAAGAGCAAGAAAGCGCCCTCGGCCCATTCGCCCAAAATAGCCGCGCCGGCGGCCGCGGCCAACATGAGCACATCGGTGTCGAATTTGCCGCGAAACAAAGCGGGAATGGCGTGCGTGGCGATATCGTAACCGCCGGCGATGTAAGAAAGAATGAAAAAGAGCAAAGCGATATCTGGCGAAAGCCCAAAGAAGGTTTCTCCCAACCAGCCGATGAGAAAAAACATCCCCGCGAGCCCCACCAGAATAAGCGTCCAGCGCTCCTGCATCCAATGAGGCAGGAATGCCGGCGCGCTGCCATGATCGTGATCGTGCTCCTTTTCGGTCTCCTCTTCGAGCCCAAGGTGAGCCGCTTCGGGCGAAGGGCGATAGCCAAGACTACGTATGGCGTCCTCGATTTCCTCGCGGCTGAGTTGCTCACTATCATAGGCCACAAAGGCCACGCCCGCGGCGTAGTTTACATGAGCGTGCAACATGCCCGGCAGGGCTTCCAGCACCTGAGAGAGGGTGAGCGCGGCGTCGGCTGCGGGAATGCTCTCCAGGGGAATGGCTTCGTGCCGGTAACGGGCGGTCACCTCGGCGCCGACCTGGTGCGCGATGCGTTCGATTTTCGCCAGCGGAACCAGATCGGGATCGTAATGCAAGCAAAGCTTGGCGACGCCGTTCTCGCGCACGATGTGCGCCTCGGAAACGCCGCGCGTATTGAGCAATTGTCGCGTCAGCAACTCGACGCAGCCATCGCCTGCATCCATGTCGGGGAGAAGAAGTGTGAGATCGAGTCGGTGTTTTTCAGTCATGATCCGATGGAAGAAATTGATGAGATATAAATGTAGGAAACAATTGCCAGGAGCTTCATAAGAATCTGGGGGTCTTGATCTTGTAGCGCATATAGATTTCGCCATACTGCTTTTCCAGCCACATCTCTTCAGGAAAAGGCATAATGGCGAAAACGATGATGGCCAAGGGGAATATCACGGCGGCGTAAAGAGAATTCGCGAACAATATCAGCCCGAAAAACATCACCATGTCGCCCAAATACTGGGGATTGCGCGTGAAGCGGTAGGGACCATGTTCGACGAATCCCTCTTGCAGTCCTTCCGTATTTTTCAGCCCCAGGGTGAAAATGGCCCACGTCACAAACAACCCTCCCAACGCGACGAGAGGCGCGCCTACCCAAATACGTATTTCAAACGGAATGATCCACTTGTTCCAATCCAGGGCGATCATGGCCAGGCCCAATGCGACGGCCACATAGAACAATCCCCAAAAGACGACATATTGCCATGAACGTCTTCGAGGAGGAGGCCAGACTCTCTTGTCGGGAAAGAGGATGGACCATGCCAGCAAGGTAATATAGATGTAGAAAATCAGTACATAACCATAGAAAAGAGTGTCGATCAACATGCTCGGCGCTCACCTCCTCGAGAGTAATGTTGGAAGATGCGTAGCAAAATAAAAAAATTAATCATATAAGCATCTATTTATGTGATTAAGCAAAAAAAGAAACGTTTTACAGCGCCCTAATCATGCTGGATGTGCGCCAGACCTTGATGAAAAAGGTCGTGGATATGTTCATCGGCCAGGGTGTAAAAGACATGGCGGCCTTCTTTGCGCGCGCTGACAATGCGCAAATTGCGCAGAACCCGCAGCTGATGCGACACCGCGGGCTGGCTCATGCCCAACACCAGGCACAAATCTCCCACACAAAGCTCGGCGTGCGCGAGCAGGCCGATAATGCGAACTCGCGTTGGGTCGGAAAGGGCTTTGAAAAGCTCGGCCACATGGGTGGCAGTAATGCCATCGAGCAGGTGTTCTTCGGCGGCTCGAGCCAAGCTTTCGTCGGTGTGGTCCGCGGCGCAAATGGTGAACGAATCGGTCATGATATGTGGATGATCTTTCGATATGATGGACGAAAATATGAATGCATGCTCATATATTAACACCGCATGCAAGCTTTGTCAATCCCCAAACCCCCGCGCGAGCGCATGATGCGAATGCGACCGGCATGATAGACTCCTCGCGCGCGAGCCGCGATCTTCATCAAATCGTTACATTCACTTCAAAGCGACGTCACAATTCTGAAGCAAACTGAGATGACAGTTGGCCATATTTCTTTTTATGATACCGGAGGTGTCCACAATGATGGGATTTGGCTTTGGAGGCCCTCTCAGCATGCTCATCCTTCTGGTGGCTGTGGTGGGCCTGGCCATGTGGTTGATTAGCGCGCTTTTTCCCCGCGTCACCAGTTCCACAGGTTCGAGCGCCCCGCCGCCAGTTCAAAGCACTCATGAAACAGCCCTTGACATCCTGAAAAAGCGCTATGCGCGCGGCGAACTAACGCCCGACGAATACAAAGATATGCTCAATGACCTACTCAAGGATGCGTCCTGACGTGGACCATAGGAGGAATGAGCGGCCCGCGACCGGGCGCGTCTTTGCAGGGCTTGCATTGGCGCTGGTTGCATTCTTGCTGGTTGCGTGTCAGAATACCCAGGCGACTCAATCCCCCCCGTTCGATCCGGCTGCAAGCGACGCCCTTCCTACGCTCGACGCCGAGATGATTGGGCTGGGAGAGCGCATCTACCAGGAAAACTGCGCAGCCTGTCATGGCCAACGAGGCGAAGGTCAGCCCAACTGGAAAGTCGCCAATCCCGATGGAACTTATCCGGCCCCGCCGCACACAGCCGAAGGCCACACCTGGCATCATGGCGACGGGCTGTTATTTCAGATTGTCAAAGAGGGCGGCGATAGTCTAAATATTCCCAACTTCAAGAGCGGCATGCCCGCGTTTGGCGACAAGCTCACGGACGCGGAGATCATCGCCGTGTTATCCTATCTTAAAAGCCTTTGGCCTGAGGAGCAGCGACGCATTCAGGCCCAGGCCAGCGAGCAAGACCCATTTCCAACTCTGCGTTAAGCGAGCAGTCGCCGCCGCGCGTTCGCTCGCCTGGCGGCCGCCATCGTCTGAAGGGATGCGACTCGACCGCTGTTCGCTTTACGCTCGTTTTCCACCGTTTATCTTATGAAACCCAACTTGATTGGCCCATTTGTTTTACGTCGTCTGACGCTTTTTGGCTTGTTGCTGATAACCATCACCCTACTGGCCGGGTGTGAATTGCGTCTGCGCGGCGTTTCGCTGGCCGAGATCGATCAGGCCGAAGCGGCCTGGCAGGCCAATCCTGTGCTCAACTATCGCATGGTCACCGTTGTAAAAAGGCCGGATGAAATCCGACGTTTTGAGGTGGAGGTTCGAAACGGCGAGATAGTGCGCGGGGAGCTGCGATTGTATGACGCGGTCAAGAAAACCTGGTTGGAGCCTTATGAGCTGAGCGAAGATCAGGCCTTTCCTTTCACCGCGCCCGGCATGTTCGACACTGTGCGCGGGGCCTTGCGTAGCAGCGGCCGGGCCATTATTCGGGTGAAGATGGGCCAAGACCCGCCTTTTCCACAGCGCATCGAGTTGGGCCCGGTTTGGGATCGCGGCCAGATGGTGCGAGGCACCGAAACCGAGATCGAGGTGCGCGAATTCGAACGCTTGCAATGACGCATGACAAGCGCGTCTTCGCAACTCGGCAAACTGCAAACGTTCTTTGACTCTCGGCCCTATTCTTGTCTTCTGTTTTTCTCGTCATCTTAGTTGGCAAAAAGCCGCTCGGCAAATGACAGCGGTTTCAAATCATCCTCAACGGAGAACCCATGACCATTCCACTGGAAAAAGAAACGCACTTTACGCGTCGTCGATACAACCGCATCGCACCGGTCTATGACTTGATGGAAGGACTGGTGGAGAAAGGGAAATATGCGCGCTGGCGCAAAAACTTATGGAGCCGGGTGCGCGGGCCGAAGGTATTGGAAATCGGCGTGGGCACGGGCAAAAACTTTGAACACCATCCGGCCAACATCGATATCGTAGGCGTCGATTTGTCCGAAGAAATGCTGGCCCGCGCACGACAACGCGCTCAGCATCTGCAAGCGCGTATCCAGTTATTGCAAATGGATGCACAGCGCCTTGATTTCGCCGACGAAACCTTCGATGAGGTCGTCGCGACCTTCGTGTTCTGCTCGGTTCCCGATCCGGTGTTGGGGCTGAGCGAAGCCCTGAGGGTGACCAAACCCGGCGGCCGGCTGTTGCTTTTGGAACACATGTTGGCTGACCAACCTCTTTTGGCCCGAATCATGACCTGTTTAGACCGCCCCGTGCATTGGATTACGGGCGTGCACATCGCCCGGCGCACAGTAGACAATGTGGTTGCGGCCGGATGGGAGATCGATAGCGTCGCGCCGCTTTCGTTCGGAGCGATCTTTCGAGAGATCGTCGCCTACAAGCCATGACCGAATCTGCTTAAAGGAAAAATCGTTGGCGACCATGCATTGGACGCCATGAAAGCCATATCTCAACGGTGGACCATGAGACGACAAAGCGCCCGCCTGAGCATTGAAATCGTTTCCCGCCGGCGTCTTCTCGCTATCGAGAAGCAAACAACGCGTCTGATCTCGAAATAAGGGTGATCTCGATGAAAACATCAATGATGAAAAACATAGCTCGTCTTCTGCTGCTCCTGGGAATCGGTCTTGTTCTCGCCGCATGCATGGGATTCGCCTTTCGCGGTCAGGGCCCCGCTTATGGCGATCGCTCGCGCTCCAACGGGGAGCGAATCTACTACACCGGAACCAGCGCCAACGGCCCCATTGGTTATCGCGGCGGCGTTTTTGGCGGCATGATGGGCGGCGGCGGCATGATGACCGGACGGCTTGCGTGCGCCGACTGTCATGGTGCGGACGCGCGAGGGGGACGTCATTTCATGATGATGACGGTTATGGACGCGCCCGACATCCGTTGGTCCACCCTCACGGGCGAAGACCACGGCGAACCGGCTGGAGGCGAAGGGGAGCATGAGGAAAATGAAATGGAGCACCCGCCTTACGACGCCGAATCCTTCAAACTTGCGGTGACGCGAGGCGTGAACCCCGCCGGCGAGCCTTTGGATGCGGCCATGCCGCGCTGGCGCATGAGCGATGAAGACATTCAAGACCTGATTGAATTCTTGCAGAGCGTCCCCTAACCTCGGGCGCAGCATCCACATTTTCGGCGCATCCGCGCCTTGACGAGCGCGCGTCTTCTCTAACATGAGGCCAAACCCTGAAATGAGGGGCGACCCATTCAGAACCAACCGGAGACGAAAGCCGACATGACCAAACCGAGAAAAAGCCTTTATGGCCGTTATCGCGAAATTTTGGGCGTATTGGCGCGCCATGGATTCGGATGGCTCCTGGCCGAAATCCAAGTTGGCGGCAAAATTCCCTTGGGCGCTCGCGTCCGAGGAGCCGCGGAATCCAATCCATTGCACCAGGCCGAACGCCTGCGCCTGGCGTTTGAGGAACTGGGGCCAACCTTTATCAAACTGGGGCAAATATTGAGCACGCGTGCAGATATGTTGCCTCCGGCCTACATCGATGAGCTGGCCAAATTGCAGGACGCTGCGCCGCCTGTGGCTTACGCCGAAATCAAAGCCCTGATCGAACAAGAATTAGGGGATGCGCCGCTCAAATTATTCGCAACGTTCGATCCCCAGCCCCTTGCCAGCGCTTCGATTGGGCAGGTGCATGCAGCCCGTTTGCCCAGCGGCGAAGATGTGGTGGTGAAGGTGCAGCGCCCGGGCGTGGAGGAGCAGGTGGAGCAAGACCTGGCCGTGCTGCTCGACCTGGCGGACAAAATCACCAAATACACCAGCTTTGGCGCGGCCTATGAAGTGGATGCGCTGGCGCAAGAATTCGCCTTCACTATTCGGTGCGAGCTCAATTACCGGCGGGAAGGCCAAAACGCAGAGCAATTTCGTCGGGCGTTCGCGCACGAACCGGCTATCTGCATTCCTCAAATCTATTGGGATTACACCACGGAACGCGTATTGGTGATGGAGCGCCTGCGCGGAACCAAGGTGAACGACCTGGAGGCCCTGGACGCGGCCGGAATCGACCGCAAACGGTTGGCTGCGCTGAGCGTCCGTTTGATGCTGGAGGAAATTTTCGTTCATGGCTTCTTCCATGCCGATCCTCATCCCGGCAACCTGTTTGTGCTGGACGATGGACGCATTGGCATGTTGGACTTTGGCATGGTTGGACGAATTGACGAGAAGCTTCAAGATCGCCTGACCAGCTTGTTATTGGCATTGCATAACGGCGATAGCGAACGCGTGATCGATCAGATGGCCATCATGGGCATGATGTCGGATCAGGTGAACCGACGAGCCTTGAAACGCGATTTGGACCATTTCATCTTTTGTTACGCCAATCAATCGGTGGAGGAAATGGCCGCAGCCAATGTCTTTGGCGAACTAACCACCCTGGCGCGACGACATCGGCTACGCCTGCCCAGCGATTTCGTGCTTATGGCCAAGGTCATGGTGATCAGCGAAGGGTTGGGCGTGCAACTGGATCCCGAATTCGCCTTCGTTCCTTTTGCTCAACCTTATCTTCAACAATATTGGTTCAAACGGCGCTCGCCGAAACGCGTGGGCGATAAAGTGGCCGAAGGCGTGATGGATATGTTCGAATTCGCACTCACCTTTCCCCATCAGCTCGTGAGCATCGCCGCGCAGATCGAACAAGGCGAGTTGGGCGCCAAAGTGGAGGTGCGGGGTCTGGATCAGAGCCTCAATCGCATACAACGAATGGTGCATCAGCTTTCGGCAAGCATCCTGGTGGGAGCGCTTATTGTGGGCCTGAGTCAATTCATGCATATGGTCGCGCCCGAGGGCATTTTTCAAGATATGGCGGGCCGGTTTTATGGCATCCTGTTTGGGGTGGCGGTGTTGCTCGGCTTTTGGCTTCTTTTCAGCATTGTGCGCTCGCGATGAACGTTTGGCGAGGATGGCTCATGCCATGCGTTCATTCACCCTGACAGAATCGGGCAAAAAAACGTTGGATCAGGAATATCCTGACATAGGAGTAGAGTGATCACCTTATTCTCAGGGGGAAGGGGCGATGTTATCATAGGTGCAGTATGAGTCTGTCACCATTGCCGACAGATTCAACCTGGCCATGCGGTCGGGTTAGATGGGAATAACGGCGCCAACTTTGGCGTTGACCTAGCGGGCCAAGCCCTACTGGGCAAACGCTTTCGTCACAGTCACTTCATCAACGGTTGGACCGCCCCGGCGATGGTAGCGGCAAGGGGGCGGTGTTGGGGCCCGCACCTCATACGTGTGAAATCATCGAGGATCGTATCGACGGCGTTTCCAAGTTGATGGTTCTCCTGACTTGAGAACCGCAACCTGTCGCCTCGCACAAAAAGCAAGAGGCGCACCGCGCGCGGCCCTCGTGATTTCGTCGCATTCCAATGTTTGGAGGAATGGTAAGAACATGAGCGACTACCATGATAGCGAGACCACTCGCCCCCAGAGGAGAAGCGAGCCAACCCGGAGACGCGTGCTAAAATTCTTACTGGGTTTTAGCGCCATTTCAACATTCATTGGCGTGTTTACACCGATCTTCGGCTATTTGATCCCGCCTCCGGCGGGCAGCGGCGGAGGCGGAGACCGCGTGCTGGTGGGCACTTTGGATGATATTCCGGTGGGGCAGGGGAAGATCGTGCCGGTGGGTCACAAACCGGTGGTGGTCACACATACGGATCAAGGGGTCAAAGCCTTTTCGGCCATTTGCACTCATCTGGGTTGCATCGTCATTTGGGACGATATGCGCAAACTCATTGTGTGTCCGTGCCATGATGGTTTGTTTAACCCTGTTACCGGCGCTGTGGTGAGCGGCCCTCCGCCAGCGCCCTTGCCCACGATGTCGGTCACCGTGGATAACGGCAATATCTATGTGGGGGAGGCATAGATGAGCGAACAATCATTGCAGCAAAAGCCGGGGCTGTTCATGCGCGCGTATGACTGGCTTGACGAACGCTATCAGGTTCGCCAGCTTGTGAATGCGTTGTTGCATGTCTATATACCCAGAAACGCCAAAACCTATTATTTGGGCGGCGTCACCATGTTTCTATTTATCGTGCAGGTGATCACGGGGAGCCTGTTGGTGCTTTATTATCAACCAACGCCCGACACAGCATATGACAGCGTCTTGCGCATCACCAGCACTGTTTATTTTGGCTGGCTCATTCGCAGCATTCACGCCTGGGGCGCGAATTTCATGATCATCTTTTGCATGCTGCACATGCTGCGGGTGTTCATTCAAGGGGCTTACAAACCACCGCGAGAGGTGACTTGGAACGCAGGCGTCATTCTGCTCTTGATGACTTTGGCCTTTGGATTCACGGGTTATTTGCTTCCCTGGGACCAACGGGCTTATTGGGCGACCGTGGTGGGAAGCGAGAGTGCGGGAGCCATTCCTGTAGTGGGTGAACAACTTTTGCTCTTTCTGCGCGGGGGCGTTGATGTGACCAGCGCCACGCTGACCCGGTTCTTTGGCCTGCACACCATCTTCTTGCCCGTGGGTCTGGCCCTTCTCTTGGGTTTTCATCTGGTGTTGATCCATCAACAAGGGCTGGCGAACCCAGACAGACCCAGCACCGACATCGACGATCGCGAATTCAGGAAAAAAAGTAAAACATTGCCTTTCTTTCCACACTACGCGGTTAGCGAGCTCATTGCCTGGTACGCCATCATCGGACTGCTCATCGTGTTGGCGTCCATCTTTCCGATGGGCCTGGAAGAGGAGGCCAATCCTCTGGAAACGCCTCCGCACATCAAACCTGAATGGTACTTCTTGGCGCTTTACCAACTTCTCAAGCTTGTGCCTCGCACATTGGGGATCATCGCGCCATTATTGGCCGTGCTCGCGCTCTTCTTTTTGCCCTATCTCGACCGCAACAAAGCCATCGCTCCGCGCAAACGCCGCTTCGCCATGTCTATGATGATCGCGACTTTGGCGGGACTGATCATCTTCACCATATGGGGCTGGCTAAGCTAAATCATCATCGAACAAGGTGCATTTATGACGAGGACTCACTCATTTTGCAAGCGGTTGATGGGAACCGTTCTCTGGGGGATGATTCTAAGCATCCTCATTCTGACCATGATCGGCGCTGAATTGGCGCAGGCTCAGCCCGAGGATCCGCCCTCGCCGCAAGGGCCGGCTCCACCCATCACCCACACCCTTGTGGGGCGCTCGAATTGTCTCATCTGCCATGCCACTGGTTTTGGAGACGCCGCGGCCAACCCACCGGATCATGTCGATTACACCAACGATGTCTGCGAAGACTGTCACGAAGCCGCGCCCGGAACCACGCCGCCCAGCCCCTGGTCCGATCTCGCGCCCGACGCGCTTCCACAACGCATCGAACATCCGCCCACCGAAGGGAAAAACTCGTGTGTAGACTGTCATTTGGTGCTCGGCGAAACACACACCGAGATATCGGAGCAATGGCAAGAGAGCGTGCATGGCCAATCCGATGTGGGGTGCGTCGAATGCCATGGCGGGGACGCTCGCACCGATGAAATGAATCTCTCCATGGATCCTGCATCGGGCTTTATTGGCGTGCCAACCCGGGCCGACATTCCTCATGTATGTGGGAGCTGTCACGCCGACGTCGAGGAAATGCGTCAGTACAATCTCCCCACGGATCAATACGTCAAATATATCGAAAGCGTGCACGGCGTGCGGCTGCAAACATTCAAAGACGTCAATGTGGCCGTCTGTACAGATTGTCATGGGACGCATGACGTTAAGAAAGCCTCGGATCCCACGGCCGCGGTCTATCCTCTCAATGTGCCTGAACTGTGCGCGAGCTGCCACGCAGACCCCGAGTATATGGCCAGCTACAACATACCCATCGACCAGTTCGATATCTATAAGACGAGCGTCCACGGGCGGGCGCTGTTAGAGGACCAGGATGTGCGCGCACCGAGTTGCGCGTCTTGCCATGGCTCGCATGCGGCCCAACCGCCTGACAGCGAAGAGGTGGTGAACGTTTGCGGAAAATGTCATACGGCTACGGAAGCTTATTATAAGGAAAGTCGCCATTCCCGCATTGGCGAAAACGCGCCCAAGTGCTGGACATGCCACGGCACGCATGATGTGATCAAGCCCGATGAGAGCATGTTTCTTCATGAAGAGCCGACTGAACAAGAATGCACCACCTGCCATGTGGATGAAAACACGTTTCGCATGGATAAGGCCCGCTTCGCCAACCCCGAAGACCGTCGTTGCGACACCTGCCATCATGAAAATTCGATGATCATGGTTCAGGTGCAAGCGATTCTGGATGCGCTCATTGCGGCCGACGCGTCGTACACCCTGGCGGAAGAAACGATCCAAGAGGCCGCCACTCGCGGCATGATCGTGTCGGACGCCGAGAATCAACTGGCCCAGGCGCGCACCAGTTTGATCAGCGCGCGCGCGGCCGTCCACACCACCAAACTGCCTATGATCTCGCAACTCACGGAAGACGCCATCGCCTCAGCCCAAGAAGCGTATAGCATTGCCCACAACCGATTGCGCGAAAACGAAATGCGCCGTCTGGCCATGATCATCGCCGTGGTCGTGATCCTGATCAACATGCTGGCGTTTTATGCGCTCAAACGCGAGCTGTATAGCCAACTTGATTGACATCCGCCCGATTCCGGGACGTCCGCGCGCCAACAGGGTCGATGATTTTCTGGGCGATTGTGGGAGCCAGACGGGGCGACAATTTGACAAACGAGAGCGCCATCATACACAATGAGCGCGTCATGTTCGCCCATGGGCGACAGGCCCGATGGCCCAAATCCTTGCAGCCGCGTTCAAATCTTTCGATGACCACATCCCTTCGCTCTTACCTGGACTTTGCAACCGAAACCGCGTATCTGGCCGGACGTCTGACCCTCGGTTACTTTCAAA
>JAADII010000070.1:833-2995 GCA_013151415.1 Chloroflexota bacterium | reverse complement strand
CGACGGCGCATCGAAAAGCAGTATCCTCGCCACGCCATCATCGGCGAGGAGTTTGGCGGCGAGCATGACGCCGGGGCCAGTCACTGCTGGATCGTGGATCCCATCGACGGAACCAAGTCGTTCATGCAGGGCGCGCCACTATACGCGGTGCTCATCGCGCTGGAAATCGAGGGCCGGGTTGAGGTGGGCGCGGTCTATTTTCCAGCGCTGGATGAGATGCTCGCCGCGGCCACCGGCGAAGGGTGCTGGTGGAACGGTCGGCCCGCGCGCGTTTCCAGCGCGACCGACCTGAAACGGGCGTTCGCGGTCTACACCGATGTGAACGCGTTCGCGGAACACGGCCGCGCGGCCGCGTGGGAGCGCATCCGACGCGCGGTCTACGCCTGCCGCGGCTGGGGCGACGCCTACGGTCATGCGCTGGTGGCCACCGGCCGCGCGGAGATTATGCTGGACCCCATCATGAATGTGTGGGATTGCGGCCCCTTCCCGCCCATCTTGAAGGAGGCCGGGGGATATTTCGGAGACTGGCGGGGCAACGAAACCATCTACGGCGCCGAGGCCATATCCACCACGCAAAAACTCTTGCCCCATGTGCTAAGGCTCATAGCGGGAGACGCCGCCAGGGACGCAGAGAGTTTCACGCCTGCATCATCCTGACCATTCGCGGGGATGGCGGGGAATAGGTTCATGTTGGGCGTATATAGACCGCGGATTTCATGGATTGGCTTCTGTATGATTGCAGACGATGGACGATAAGACGATGGGGGCTCCGACTCATCGATGGTCTCATCGTCCTATCGTCCCATCGTCTTTTATGGGAATCGGCGCTTGCGCGCACGCGAGGTCGCGTTACGGTTGCCAAACTATGCCAAATTGGCCCGAATCTGGTACACTTGCCCGCCGACAAATCAACAACCAACATTCAACAGCTAACGGTGAACTGTGGACAACCAACGGTGAACTGTGAACTGTGAAGCGAGAACTGAAAAAACTCCCATGACCGAACAAAGACGCTCCTTTCCCTATCTACTCATCGGCGTGGTCACGCTGATAGCCATTCTCCTTGTGCTGGCGTTGCTTGCTCGCGGCGGCCAATCCACCGAACCCGCCACAGAAACGCCCATTAGCGAGGCCGCGCTGCCCGCCACCTGGACGCCCACGCCTTACCAATCGCCCACCCCCACGCCCTTGCCCACGGCCACGCCAACGCCCATCCCGACCGATACGCCCACCCTCGCGCCAACCGACACCCCGACCGCGGCCCCCACCGACACGCCTGCGCCGCCCCCCACCGAAACCCCCACGCCACTCCCTGCAGCCACCAACACACCCCGACCCACCAAGCCGCCCGCCAAACCCACCAACACGCCCATCCCACCCACGCCCGACGCCTGCGCGGGCCTGCCCTGCAAATTCCGCGTCACTCAAGGCCCTGCGTTCGCGGATAACGGCGGCGCAGAGCTCAAATTCCAGTTGTTCTTCATCCACAGCGGCGTGGACGGCGGCCAGCCTCAGGGCAGCTACACCATCCGCGGCAGCAAAGATGGCGCGGCCCTGCCCCTGGAAAAATGCAAACCCAGCATCGCCCTGGCCCGCGCGCAGGGAACCCTGGGCGAATACAATTTCGAGTGCGTGCTATCCTTGGCCGAACTGCCCGGAAACAACGTAGCCGGAAACTACACCATCCACGTGCTCGACGGCAACGGCAACCGCGACAGCCGCGACGTCAACTTCACCGTCCCCCCGAACCAGGGTTTGGTGTGGATGGTGTTCGATCAGGGATGAGGGAGGAAGGACGATAAGACGATGAGACGATGGGACCATGGACGAGCCTGACCCCATCGTCTTATCGTCCATCGTCTGTTTTTATAGCAATATGAGGGCGGCGTGGGGGAGCTCGCCGGAACCGTGTTCCGGCTAGTCGCGGGTGAGGATGGGAGGTGCGTCGGGGCGCGCGCCGAGTCGGATTCATAATCCGACGGGCGTAAGAAAAACACTGCGCACACGTGTGTTCATGTGAAAAAAGGCGTGAGCACACGTGTGTGCAATACCGCAAGTCAGAACCGCCTATTGATTAGGCTAAGCAGCCAACAAAAAGGTATTCGGGTTCAGCATCGAGGGATTCAGGCCACCTCCCAAGGGTTGATCAGAAGCGCGCCGGT
>JAADII010000070.1:0-808 GCA_013151415.1 Chloroflexota bacterium | reverse complement strand
GTCATCACATGAAGGCCATGCCGGATTGCTGTGGCTGCTATCAAGCCATCAACGGCGGGAAGGTGCGAACCCTGTCGCCGCGTCCGTGCAGGGGATCTTAATAGCCTACCCTCGCGCATGCTCGAACGATCTAGCTCTCAAGCGTTTCGGGGGGAGTTATAGCGGTTTGTTCGAGATTGACGGGGCGTTTGTTGCATATGAATTTCATTAGAAAATATCATTTGCAGTGATCAATACTGTCTTCGAGCTTGACTGCATCGAACGCTTATGGTAAGATGGCGAGCAACAGAACATATGGGCTACACAATATCTCGTGTAGACACCCATGAACATGACTATATAGAGTATGGAGCAAATCGAATGACCAAGAAAAAGAAACCGACAGTTCAACGAGTCACCCGACGTGCAGACGGGCGCTGGCAACATAAGCAAGACGGTAATAAGCGGGCTTCTAAGGTTACCCGCACCCAAGAAGAAGCTATCGAATCAGCCAGGAGAGCGGCCAAAAAGAAGGGTGGCGAGGTCATCGTCCATGGTCGGGATGGAAAAATTCGCAGCAAGGATTCTTATGGCAACGATCCTAACCCGCCGAAAGATAAGGAGCATTGACCGTTGAGTGATTGGCATCCATATACCAGATTTCTCATCGTAGAGACCAAAGAATTGTTAGCTCGTCAGCTTAAAGACGTTGATGCCATTGACACGAAAGCTAGTATTATTCTTGGTGCAGACGCTCTTATCATGACGGCCGGGGTTTCTACGATTGCACCTCTTCCCGCAATTCATGGACGGCCCAGCATCGCATTCA
>JAADII010000096.1 GCA_013151415.1 Chloroflexota bacterium | reverse complement strand
CATCCGGCCAGAGCTGCTCGATGATCTGCTCGCGATGGAGAAATCGGTCGCGATGGATAAGCAACAATTGCAGCAGATGTCGCGCCTTTTTGCGGCCCCATTCGCGCTTGCTCACCTCGGTTTCGCCTCGCCAGACGCGAAATTCGCCCAAGGTTTGGATGCGCAGGGCATAGCCGGGATGATAATCGAGCGCGGGTGGGAGGCCCATTCGCGCCATCAAACGCTCAACCGTTTCGGTTTCGATCCCCTCGTTTCGGGCGCGGATGAGCAAGGGAACCCATTGTTGCGGCTCGCGAGGCCCGAAAAGGGTGGGGCGAGTAAGCAAAAAAGCGTAATCCTCGCTCGCTGCCAGCCAGCGCGAGGCGTGAAATGCGAACTCGCGCGGACGCTGGCAAGAATGGGCCAGCCATGCCAGCCACAAATGGGTCAGAGTGACGCCAAAACGATCTTCGCATGTTTCCAGATCGGCCAGGGCCTGCTGCAAGCAGTCGCGGGCTGTATTTGCGTCTTGCGCCCGGCAATACGCGACGCCCATAGCCAGTCGAGCCAACCCGCCCACCCATGCATCGCCCGCTCGTTGAGCCAGTTCCAGGCTGCGGCGGCCCGCCTCGATCCCCGCCCGAACATCACCGCCGGCCGCATAAAGCAGCGCCAACCCGAATTGCGGCTCGGCCTCCCCGCGCTGAATGGCCAACGCGCGTGTGAGCCGAATGGCTTCTTCGTAGTGTTCCTGGGCGCGGCGAAGATCCGCGAACGGAGGCAATTGCCAGGCGTGGCCCAACCGCATGTGGGCCACGGCTTTGGTGAAGGGCGATTGCAGGCGATGAGCCAGATCGAGGCCGGTCTGAGCTTCCTGTCGCGCGGCCGCGGCCTCTCCGCGCAGCGCGTGCAACAGCGAAAGCAGCAGGCTGGGTTCGCGATGGGTGCGGGCGGGGCGTTTGCCGTCGATTTTCCCTCTCTCTCCGGCCAAAAGCCTTTCCATGTCGGCCAAACGTCCGCTGCGCAGCGCGATGCGGGCTTCCAATTGCACGTCGGGCCGCGCACCCAAACGGATTGCCGCGGCATACCAGCGCGCGGCCAGGGCCGGACGACCGCGATTGGTTGCATTCTCGGCCAGCAGACGCAAAAGCCGCGCGCTTTCTTCAGGATGCGAGCGTTTCAGCGCGCGCAACGCCTGTTTCAGCAGCGCTTCGGCCTGCGCGGGGCGCACCGTGTCGATGTAGATCAACGCCTGGCCGCGCCGCGCGCGACTTTGGCCCAATCGGTCGTTGCGCGCCTGATAGACGCTTTCCGCACGCTGGTAGGCTGCTCGTGCGTCTTCATACCGACTGGTGAGTCGGGCCACATCGCCCTGCACCATGCGCAGATCGGGTTGGTCATCCAACAGAAGAGCCGGAAATTGGGCCAACCATGCGGCCAGGGTGCGAAAACGTCCGGCCTGCAACATGGCCGGCGCGATGGCCGTCAGTTGATGGGCCGCGGCTTCGAAATCTCCGGCCTGGATGAGATGATGGATGCTCAACTCGGGCGAACCGCTTTGCGCGTAATGCGCTGCCGCGCGACGGTGAAGCGTGCGCCAGGTGGTCTTGTCGCGACTCAGCGCGCGCTGCAAGAATTCGTGCACCAAATGGTGATGCCGGTAAACGCGATCGTGCGTTTGCACCAGCCCCAATCCCGCATCGGCCACCTGCGCCAGAATGCGTTTGCTATCTCCGCTGCGTCGCACCGCGTCGCAAGCCGCGGGGTCTAGCTCGCGCAGGATGGCGGTTTGATAGAGGAACGCCTGCACCGCAGCCGATTGTCGGCGGATCACGCTTTCGGTCAGATAATCGAAAAGCGCGTCGAGATGTCGGGGCAAATCGGCCAAGGCAGCGTCCACTTGGGCTACTGACAAGTTGCGCAAACGTTGGGCCAGCAACTGCAAGGCCATCACCCAGCCCTCGCTTTCGTCGCCGAGTCGCCGCAACTGTTCGGCGGAGAGCGAAATGCCGTACTGACGTCGGAAAAGCGCGTCGATTTCTTGCAGCGAAAAGGCCAGATCGCGCTCTTCGAGGAGGATCAGGTCGCGACGGGCGCGGGCGCGGGTGAGGCTGGGGAGGTCGAGCCAGTGGCGGGTGGTGAGTAGAAAGTGCAGGTTGGGGGGCGCGTACGCGAGCACGCGGTCGAGCAATGCAGGCATGGGCGGGGCCGCGGTCGCGACCAGGTGCAGGTCGTCCAACACCAGCCAGGCGTCTGTAGAGAGCGCTTCGAATAAATGATTGTTGAAGGCATCCACCACGAATTCCCAGGGGAGGTCGCCTTGTTGGGCCTGCGCCTGTTGCGCCTGAAGCGTCGCGGCCAGACCGGGCGCGAGATAATCGGCCGCGGCAATGAGGTGCGCCATGAAGATGAGCGGGTCCGCGTCGCCATCGTCCAGAGCATACCAGGCCGCGGGTTCGGGCCGCGTTTGCAGGAATGCGGCCAACGTCGTGCTCTTGCCATAGCCCGCGCCGGCCTGCACCATGGTGAAGCGCGTTTCCAAGCCGCGCGCCAGCCGCGCGGCTAACGCCTCTCGCGGCAAATATGGTTGTCGCAGCCGCGGGGGCGCGAGTTTGCTGCGCATAACCGAAACCATGGCCATAAACCCATTGTATCCCCGCGGCTGACGCATGGTCAATGTCCCACGTCCACGGTTCGAAACCCTACACCGGTGATAATTCCCATAAACGACGGGCGATATCCAGGGCCGCGTCGGGCGTGGCCAGGCCGCGGGCCTGACGAGACATTCGAGCGCGGGCTTTAGGATCGGCCAATAGAGCCATCACAGCCCCCACGGTTTTCTTCGGGCCTGGCGCCCACGCGCCCGCGCCGTGTCGCTCCACCAGGGTCACGTTCCCCTCCTCTTGGCCGGGAATGGCTGCGTAGATAACCGTGGGCAGTCCCATGACAAAAGCCTCGGCCAATGAGTTGGGCCCGGCTTTGGTGACCAAGATGTCGGTCGCGGCCAGCCACAGATCCATGCGTTTGGTGAAACCTTGCACCTGCAAAGAGCCGCGCTGCGCCAGCCGGCTCAATTGTTCATGAAGGCGGCGATTGCGTCCGGCGATGACCGCGATCTGCGCCGGAGGGCGATGTTCGACCAGCCGCGTCGCGATCTCGGCCAACGGCCCCACGCCCTCGCCGCCTCCTGTCAGCAGCACCAACGGCCGCATCAGGTCTAGACCCAAATGCCGCCGCGCCTCCTCTTTGGAAATGTTCGCTCCCTCGCGGATGCTTTCGCGCACGGGCATGCCCAGGGCCTCGATGCGGGCCGGGGAAAGCCCCAATTGCTGTGCGCGCGGGATCATCTCAGCATAGGGAACGATATATTTGTCCAGGCCAGGCGCGAACCAAAAAGCCGACGCGGTGAGAAAATCGAGCACCACGGTGACCGTGCGACAGGAGCGGTCCAGTTCGGGCGCGGTCGCGGCCAATATGCCGTTGGGCGCGCCGTGAAACGAGACAATGACATCGGCGGGATGCTGTTCGAGAAGTTGTCGAAACGCGGTCTTGACATAGGGTTTGGCCAGACGATGGCTCAGCGCCACCATGATTCGGTTGTCGGTGAGCTTGAATCCCACCTTCCAGGGGATGCCTCGCGCTCTGAGCATGTGGGGATACCAGTCCGGCATGCGCGAGAAGGGCCATTTCTTCATCTCGACAAAAAAATCGAGTAAAACGACGCGGGCGGCGTCGCCATAGAGGCGATGGAGGGCTTGAGCGACTGCCTCTGCGCCCGAACGGTGCCCGCCGCCCGTGTCGGAAAAGAGGAAGAGGAAGCGCCTACTCGTCATGACGGACTCGAGAACGCAAACCTGAACCTCAACCCTGATCACCGATTGAGCAAGGGCAGCCAGAGGGAGTTGGGATAGGGGGTGGCTGTGGGCGTCGCGGTGGGCGTGGGCGTGAGGGTCGGGGTGGGCGTGGCCGTGGGAGAGGCCGCAGGGGTGGGCGTGGGCAAGCTGCCCGAAGGGAAGATGTATTCGAAGTTCATTTCCGGCAACAGCGTCTCGTCGGTCCAGTCGTTGCTATACATCTTGTAAAGCAAGCTGGCCGTGGCCTCGCCCGTAATCAGCCAGCCGTAATTGGGCGCGGCGCCGCTGACGAAATCTTGCACATCTTTGGTGACATCCCACACGGTCTGCGCGTTCTCGGGCGCGAGATAGCGTTCGTAGGTGGGTTCCGAGGCCCGATCCGTGGGGCCGCTTGCGCCCGGTTGCTCCCAAGGCGAGCCGTTCGCGGCCTGATTCCAGGTGACTTCTCGCTCCGACCAATCGCGCAACAGGCGATAAACCCGCGTTTGCAGGAAGGTCTCGTGAGTTTGCGCGGTGGTCAGGCGCAGGAGCGCCTCTTTGATGATGGCGTTGGAGGGCAACGCATCCAGCGCAAAGCGGATCAGGCTGATCTGCGCGCCGCCCGAGCGCACCCACAGATGCCCGAAGTTGTAGTAGTTTTTGTCGGGGTTCCACTGATCCAGGATCGCGTCATCCACCGAATCCGACGCGCGCGGGGGTTTCAGGGTCATGGTCAGGGGTCGCATGGCCGCGTAACCGAAATCGGCCTGAATCCCGTTCACCGACGCGCCTTGCCAGTTCATGCGGCGTTCGGGCAGGCCGTCGTCGTCATCGTCGTCGAGCAACGCGTAGTTGAAATGCACAGTCTGGTGCGCGTCGAAAGGCCCGCCCAGCAAATCCGCGGGGATGGCGATCTCCATCTGATAGCCCGTGGTGATGACCTGGCCCGCGGCCAGCACACGTTCAGAAACCGCGCCGTTCTCCATCACGCGTCCGTCGGGCCAGATGAGGAAATCGCGGTCGGCCGCGGAGGGTTTGGAATCGCCGTCCACATCGACGCTGATCTGGATGGCGTCGCCCGCGGCCAGCACATCATCGCTGACCTGGAATCCAAAGAAGAGATAATCCTCCCACCAGCGCAGGCGCAGCGCGCTGCTCAGGTCCGCGTCGTCCGCGGGGGGCTGGCCTTGCACGCTGTCGGCCGAGTTCGCGGTGAGCGCGTAAGCATCTTCCGCGCTCCATTCGCTCAGATCGCCGTCGATGGTCATATCGCCGGCCGAGCGAGACTCGAGGGTGGGGAAGATGCGATCATGCTGGAAGAGAGTGAGTTCGCCAAACGCGGCCGGGTTGCCGTCCAGGCTGTCGCCGGCCCAGATCATGGTGGTCTGGCCCGCGGCGCGCTCATCCGAAAGCATGACGTTCACGCCCATCTTGCGCAAGTGAGCGAAATCGCCGCCCAGGGCCGCGGCCGGGATGCGCGCTTCGATGACATAGCCGTTGGCCGAGGCGTTGACGACATAGGTCCAATCCGCGGGAGGCGGGCCGGCGTTGACCGTCATACCGCCGTCGGCCGAGAAGATCAATGTCTGGTCGTCCGCGCCGCCGCTTAGGCCGTCTTGCAGCCCGTCGAAAGCGACGCCAAAGCGATCCAGGGTTCCGGTGCTGGTGACGGTTTCGCTATCGGTGACTTGCACGCCCAGATAAAGCGCGTCGTCGTCCCAGCGCACGCGCACATCTGCGTTCAGCTCTTCGGCCGCGAGGGGGTCGCCGCTGATGGCGTCCATATCGTCGCCGTTGATCTTGCGCAGATAGGCTTCGCTCCATTCGCCCAGGTCGCCGTCCACCTCATTGACCCACTGCGGTCCGGCCACCAGACGACGGTCGGGCTGGGCGTAGCGCAGGATCACGCCCTCCATGCCCGCGGCGAACACGAGATTGCGGTCATAGACATCCAGGTTTTCGATGACGTTGTCCGCGGGCGCGTCCTGCTGCACCCAGGTCGCGCCGCCGTCCTCGGTGAAGAGCACGACGCCGTATTCACCCGCGGCCCAGCCCGTGAGCTCGTCCACCATCTCGAGGTTGATCATCATGGCCGTCACGCCCTCGGGTTGGAACTGCTCCTCCCAGGTGAAGCCGCCATCCGCGCTGTGCAGGATGCCGCCCTGGCCGCCGTAAGTGTCGCAGGGGTCCACCACGTGCTGGAAGGGGCCGGGCGGGAATTTACAACCCACATACCAGATGTGATCGAAGATGCCGCTGCCGTCCACATCCATGGTCTCGATGCCGGGCAGGAACCAGCCGGAGAACTCCACCGGCAACGCAGGGCGATGGCCCCAGGTCGCGCCGGCCGTGGTGGTGTAGCGCGGGCCGACCACGGCCTTGAGGATGGCCACCACGCCCGTGTTTTCATTGGCCATGGCGATGTCCACGCCTGTGGTCTTGCTGCTATCGCTGGTCTCCTCCCAGCTCGCGCCGTTGTTGGTGGTGCGGAAATATTGCCAGCGACCGGTGACAATGGCCAGGTCATCGGTGGGGCGGGCGATGTCGTACACTTCTTTGCTGTATGGAATATATTCGTATTTCCAGGAATCGCCGCCATCGGTGGTGTGGGCGATGACCCCGCGACGCCCCACCGCGGTGCAATCCTTGGGGTTGTTGGGCGCGCAGTCGATGCCCAGCAGATAGGTGTCGTGGCCATCCTCGGGCATGCCGCCCAAAACCGGGTCCGCGCGCAGCTCGTCGTAGAGTTCGCGCCAGCTATAACCGCCGTCTTCGCTCTTCATCACCACCATATCCCAGCCCGCGGCGTAGATCTCCTGCTCCGAAGCCGCGACGATGTCGAAAAATCGGGGATAGAGACCGCGTATGATGGCCTCCCAACGCGCGCCGTTGGTTCCCTCGCGGGTGCGCCACAGGAACCAGGCTTGCTGACTGGGCTGATTGTCCCACCCCAGTTTGTCGGCCAGCACGCTGCCGCCGGCCCAGGCGTGGGTGGGGTCGGCCACGGCCAACGCGGTCAGGTCGTAGCCGTCGCTGGCGCCGCTGCGCACGGGCCAGGTTTTGCCGCCGTCGGGCGTGCGGGCCACGCGGCCGTCAGGCCCGGCCACCCATCCCACCTGATTCTGACCCGGGGCGAATTCGATCTCGTTCCAGGGCAGGCCCAGAGACGCCAGAATGCTCCAGCTCGCTCCCTTGTCGGGGCTGTAGTAAATCTTGCCGTCCGCGCCCACGAACCAGGCCTCGTCTCCCTCGACGTGAATGTCTTGCATGTCGGGCGCGCCGGCGATGACGCCGCTTCGGGTTGTCCAGGTCGAGCCGCCGTCTGTGGTGGTGAGCAGGGTGGCGTCGTCGCCCACCGCGATGCCGTGCAGCCCGTCCGCGAAGAAACGGATTGCGTTCAGGTTTGTGGTCACGCCGCTGGTTTGGGGCGTCCAGCTAACGCCGCCATCGGTGGTTTGGGCGATGAACCCCGCATCACCGGCCACCCAGCCGGTGTTGGCGTCGATGAAATGCACGGCGTTCAGGTTCGCGGTTACGCTGATGGCCAGCCGCGTCCAGGTCGCGCCCGCGTCGGACGAGCCGAGCACCACGCCTTGCTGGCCCACAGCCCAGACTTTGTTCCCCACTACGCTCAAATCGCGAAGATCGTAGTCGGGGAAGGGGGCCTGGTAATGAAGGGTGTCCGCGGCGTTGTTGCTGCTGAGGATCATGCCCTCGGAGCCGACGCCCAGCAGGGTTTGCGCGTCGATGGCGGTCATGGCGTAGAGCCAGCCGTCGCCTTTCCACACGCGCTGCCATTCGCCCTGAGCGTTGCTCGCGGTGGGCGCGGTCGGCGCCCGATTCGGCGTCGAGGCCGCCGCGCCATAAGCAAACAAAAACGCGCCCGCAAGCGCGAAAGTGAGAATAAGGGTAAGTAAAACAGGTTTGGCGGGTTTCACGATGAGATATTTTCCTCCGAAAGGTGGTGAAGTGCGACGCGCCGGCCGGCGCGTCGCACTTGTATAACAAAGAGTGGCCCAGAGGGCAAACTCGCGCGCCGCGTTAACAAGACGCCCCCGCTTGGCCGATAGGGACGCCTACGATTCCCTGATGACAATACTGTCATTTCTCAGATGCGATGCATTCGGCGGACGCGGCCCCTTTATGAGTGACACTGCACTCCCCACCGCGCCAATTCCTGCACCGCGGCCGCGACCAATGCATCCAGGTTGGACTGCACGGTTTCCGAGAGGGTCAGTCCGGGCGACATGGACTGCGGCTCCATGCCCCACAAGACAAGCTCCGGCGGCAAGGTTCCCCTGAACTGACTCACGGCCAGTAGTTCTTGCAAGCCCACCTGATGCATGGACATCTTCACGGCCAGGGCCGCGGGCGCTTCGTCACCTTCAAGGCGCACCAATGTTCCCGGAGGTTTTCCCATCTGCACCGCGTCGAGAATGAGCAACTTCTCGACCCCCTCGAGATAGTGGAGCAGATCCAGCCCCATCACGCCGCCGTCGATGGCCAGGATGTTTTCGGGCAAACGATAAAGCTCCAACAGCCGCTCCAGCGCGCGCACGCCCAACCCTTCGTCCTGCAAAAGGATATTCCCCAGCCCCAACAATAATATGGAAATTTGATGCGACGCCAATGGATTGGACCGATGTAGGTTTATGCTCATAGGATGCGCGCGCTTGGCAAAATTTTACAGAAGCTGGCTCCAACGCGGCAAGATGACGCGACGGCTCCCCATCGACTGCTCGTCGACGGGGAGCCGCCCAGGAGGCATGATGCTCAGGCGGTCTGAGGTTCGCTGGCGCTGGAAACGCTTTCGTCTTCCGCTATGGAGATGGAAGGTTCTTTTTTAGAAACGATCCAGTCGGGTTTGGCGTTTTCGCGAATGAACTTGAACCCGCTAAAAATACTGGACATCAACCCATTGCCTTCCTCCATGTCCACCAGCCAGGCGCTATACACATGGTGAATGGCGAATGCAATGAGCAAATACATGAGGAAATGGTGAATCCAGCGCACGGTTTGCACGCCAATGATCTGAAATATCCATCCTGTCAGGGCGGGAATGACGCCCACCGGGTGAAGCCAGCCATAGAGAGCCAGTCCGGTGAAGATGATGAGAAAGTAAAAGGTGACGATGAACATGTATGTCATGCCGGCCAATGCGTTGTGTCCGGTGACCTCAGGCGGTTCGCGACGCAAAAACGCGTAATAACGCAGGGCCTCTTTCATCGACCGTCTCCCCTCTTTGGAGAGGAAAGGAAACAGTCCTCGCCAGCTTGCCCATTCATTGCCGGCAAAAGCCCAATAGGTGCGCAGAAGCAAGCTGGCGATGAATACGAAGGCTGTTACAAAATGCAGCCACCGCACGCCTCCCATGAAATACTGACCATAAGCTTCTCGCGGGCTGATGCGCAGATAGGGGTTGGCGATAAAATAGCCGGTGAGCGAAAGGATGACAATGCAAATCACGTTCACCCAATGGGTTAGACGCACCGGAACCTCCCAAACATAAACGCGACGACGCATAATCACACTCCTTATACAATCTTGATGCGGGTGACCTCTCGTCCTCGGCCATCGACCACATGCACCGCGCAGGCCATGCAAGGATCGAAGGAATGCACGGTGCGCAAAATTTCAATGGGCTGTTCGGGGTCGGCCACGGGCGTGTCGATGAGCGCGGCTTCATAGGGGCCGCGTTGGCCATTGGCGTCGCGTGGGGAGGCGTTCCATGTGCTGGGCACGATGGCCTGATAGTTGGCTATCATGCCGTTCTTGATGTGCACCCAATGGCCCAAGGCCCCGCGAGGGGCTTCGGTGGATCCCCAGCCATAGGCCTCGTCCGGCCAGTTCTTCTTCTCCCACATATCGCCGTTGAACACGGCCCAGTCGCCGCGGCCCATGTTCGCGGCCAGTTCATCTATCCAGTTTTCCAATTGTTCGGCCAAGACCAGCGTCTCGACGCCGCGCGCAGCCACGCGACCCAATGTGGAGAACAGCGCTTCGGGCCCCACGCCCAGCGTATCCAGGACCATGTTCACCACTTCTTGCACGCGTGCATGGCCCGATGCATAGGCCACCAACATGCGCGCCAGCGGCCCCACCTCCATGGGCGCGTCCTGATAGCGCGGGGATTTGAGCCAGGAATATTTGCCATCGGTGTTTAGGAAATCATACGGTGGTTGCGGCCCGGTGTAGTTGGGTTGGGTTTCACCTTCGCTTGGATGCTTCGCGACCTGATCCCCTTCGGTGTAGGCGTACCAGGAATGGGCGACATACTCTTTGATGGCCTGTTCGTCCAATGGTTTTGGGGGGCTAAGTTCTTTGTTGAAAATAACGCCGCGCGGTAAGAAGAAGGTGTTCGGATCATCGCCAACCTGAGGGAAATCGCCATAGGCAAGATAGTTGCCTACGCCGCCTCCCAGACCAGCCCAATCTTTGTAGAAAGAAGCGACTGCTAACAGGTCGGGAATATACACTTTGGCGACAAAATCCAGCCCCATACGCGCCCAGCTCTTTAGTCGGGCGATGGTATGCGCGTTGATGGCGGATTGCTCATTGGGATTGACGGGGACGGCCATGCCGCCCACCAGATAGGTCTGCAAATGCGGATTCTTACCGCCCAACAGCGCGTGGATCTTGATGATCTCTTTTTGCCAGTCTAGCGCCTCCAGATAGTGGGCCACGGCCATCAGATTGGCCTCGGGCGGCAACGCATAAGCGGGGTGTCCCCAATAACCATTGGCGAATAACCCCAATTGGCCACTGGCCACAAACGCACTAAGCCGGTCTTTCACCGTCTGGAAATAGTCGGCGCTGGATTTGGGCCAGTCGGAGATGGATTGGGCCAGGGCTGCGGTGTCGGCGGGGTCAGCGTCTAGCGCGCTGACAATATCCACCCAATCCAAGGCGTGCAAATGATAGAAATGGATGACGTGATCCTGAACGTATTGCGCGGCTTCGATGATGTTGCGAATAAGTCGGGCGTTGTCAGGTATCTGAATTCCCAGGGCGTTTTCAACTGCTCTCACGGAGCAGACGGCGTGAACCGTAGTTCAGACGCCTCATATGCGCTGGGTGAACACCCAGGCGTCGCGCGGATCGCGTCCTCGCAACACCAGCTCCATGCCTCGAAACATGGTGCTGCTGCTCCAGGCGTCGACGACGCGTCCATTTTCCACTTGCACTTCGATGCGCAAGTGGCCCTCAATTCGGGTGATGGGATCGATTGCGATCTTTGCCATGATCTCCTCCTCGCTTTATTGGTTGTCGGGTTTCTCGGTTGTGGCGGTGAGCGTGGCTTCCTCGTGACTGGCCAATGGTTGACGACGCGCGCGCACCGCGCTGACGACGCCATGAGCCGCGAACGCGGCCGTGACGCCGCCAACCACCGCCAACCCAATGGTGTCGGCCGAAGCCTCGACGCCAAAGCCCTCGACCTGCGCTTTGGGCAAACGTTCATAGAAGGGGGTCATCGTATCCCAAAACGCGGGCGCCATGCATCCCACGCAGCCGTGGCTGGCGCCGATGGGCCAATTCGTGCCATCGTTCCATAACACGGTGGGGCAGTTCGAATAGGTTTGTGGCCCTTTGCATCCCATCTTGTAAAGACACCAGCCCTTGCGATGCCCTTCATCCCCCCATTCCTCCACATAACGCCCGGCGTCGAAATGACCTCGTCGCGGACAGTAATTGTGAATGATATGGCCGTAGGCGAATAGCGGCCGGCCCATCACATCGGTTGCTGGCAGTTCGTTGAATGTTAAGAAATGGACAATGACAGCCGTGAGATTGGCCACGTTCATGGGACAACCCGGCATGTTGATGAGGTTCTTAAGACCGGGCACGGCTTTTTGCACGCCCACCGCGCCGGTGGGGTTGGGCGATGCGGCCGGCCAACCGCCATCCCAGGCGCAAGCGCCCACCGCAATGGTGGCCAATGCCTTGCCGCACACCTCGCGCACAATGTCCAACGCGGTGCGTCCGCCAATGGTGCAATAGACCCCACCGTCTTTCGTGGGTATGGACCCCTCGACTACGGCGATGTATTGACCTGGATATTGCTCCACGGTGTCGAGCAATGATTTTTCGGCCATTCTCCCCGCCGGCGCCATGATGGTTTCATGATAATTGACCGACAAGATCTCCAAAACGATTTCCACCACGGTGGGATTGCTGGCCCGAAGGAACGATTCGGTGTTTCCGGCGCAATCTTGAAACTCCAGCCATACCAAAGGCGTGCGAGCCGCTTCATTGAGCGCAGCCGCGATGCGAGGCGTGTATCTGGCCGGCAAGGCCAATGTCGCGGCCATGGCTGCGCAAAACTTCATGAATTCGCGGCGCGTGATCCCCCGGCGCGCCAGGCGCTTTTCGAGTTGCAATGATGAATCCATTCGAACCTCCTCCTCGATTAAATTGTGAAGCGAAACAGTTTCCCCTATGGTAATGACAAATACATTTCCATTATAACGACGAACAAGGAAATGTCAAGCGCCTTACAAATAAAAAGCAAGAAAAAGGCAAATCAAAACGCGCCTTTCCCCTTTAACACCACGCCCAACGTTCGCCAGAGAATTTGAAGATCGAGAAGGGGGGAATAATGATTGATGTAATACAAGTCATCTTCGGTGTGCAGGTGCATGGGCTTATCGGAGCGACCGGACACCTGCCACCAACCGGTGATGCCCGGCGGCACAGCAAAACGCTTGTGTTGCCACGATTCGTAACGAGCGACGATAAAGGGCAATTCGGGCCGCGGGCCCACCATGCTCATTTCGCCCTTGAGCACATTGAAAAGCTGGGGCAGCTCGTCAATGCTTGTGCGTCTGAGTATCCGGCCCACGCGTGTGATGCGCGGGTCGTCTTTACGCTTGTGAATGATCTTGCCGTCTTCTGTTTGCTGCAACACTTCGTCCAGGCGCTTATCTGCATCTTTCACCATGGAACGAAACTTATAAACATGGAACAAACGACCGTTTTCGCCTACGCGCTCTTGCTTGAGAATGATGGGGCCGGGTGAATCTAGCTTGATGGCGATAGCGGCCAAAAGCATCACCGGCCAGAGCGCCAGCAACGAAAGCGATGCAACCACCAGGTCGAAAATGCGCTTGATGAGCCGATTGAATCCGTTGATGGCCGGATCGCGCAGGCCGATCAGCGGGATGCCATCCCAATCATCCATGCTGGCGCGAAACAAGGCCAGATCAAGCACATCTGGCACCACGCGCACGCGCACCGGATGCTCTTGCAAGGCGATGACAAGGCTGCGCAACGCTTCATGCGCGCGCAGGGGCAGGGCGAAGATCACTTCATCCACATCCTTTTCGTCCACCACATCCAAAGCCCGAGCCAGCGAACCGAGCACCTTGCCGCCAGCGAAAACCTTGCCAATCTTATCGGGATCATCGTCAAGATAACCCACCAGCTCGAGACCGGTCCAGGCCTCCTCTTGTATACGACGACCTACGGTCTGCCCGACGCGTCCCGCGCCCACGACAAGAATACGGCGCGTGCTCAGTTTGCGCGCGCCCGCCCAACGCAATGCCAGACGCAAAGCCCAACGGTATAAGATCAACAACGCAAATACGGCGATGACATAATAGACAAAGAGCAAACGAGGCAGATCGCGATAAGAAAGGTAAAGCACACCTGCAAAAATAAAGGCCGAAAGCCCGACTGCCAAAAGCAGCGTTTGCAGCTGATCTACGGCTCGAAGCGAATGTCGCGCGTCGTATGCGTTCAGCAAGAAGGCCACCAATGTCCAAATAGCCGCTACCGTGACATAAAGTGCGGGCACGAAACGGATCTGTTCAGGTGTGAGAGAGACGCCGTAGGGCAGATAAAGGCGTCCCAGATATGCCAGATGAAGCGCCAACAGCGTTAGCGCAATATCACTTAAGTACTCATAAATTACAAAATTGGCGTCATCCTCTCGCCGTAACATAGCGCCTCCCGGACGAACCTCCCAGGATATGGATAGAGTGTTCACGGATGCAACAAAGACAACCGCGTCTTTTCATTATAACGCAATTCCGACTGTGTCCAAGAATGGCTCTCCTGAAAAAAGCGAATTTACCGCAAGGGCATGGCGGACGCGAAGCAAAGGGGGGCATAACGAAAAAGGCTACCCCCTTCTTTGCTTCTCGGCGCTCCGCGGTTTAATCTTTTTTCTGGGAATCCAAGAATGAGCGTTTGCATGATTGGAAACTGCGCTCTTGTCTATTATACTTCAGGGTGGGCAGCGTCAGATTCATGCCATGGCTGCCACTACTTCAGGAGTATGTCCATGACTACAAAACCCCCGGCCAAACGGGCCTGCGAATCGTATGTGGAAATGACCCAAATTGTGTTGCCGTCCCATAGCAATTCATTGGGCACAGCTTTTGGCGGCCAGGTGATGGCCTGGATCGACATCTGCGCCGGTATTGCTGCGATGCGTCATGCCCGAGAGATTACGGTCACCGCCAGCATGGATGATCTGCACTTTCTCGCCCCCATCCGCACAGGCGAGGTGGTGATTCTGAAGGCGCAGGTCAATCGCGCTTTTGGCGCCAGCCTTGAGGTTGGCGTGCGCGTCGAGGCTGAAAACCCCCTGACGGGCGAACGGCGGCATTGCTCCAGCGCCTATCTCACTTTTGTCGCCCTGGATAAAGAGGGCCGGAAAGTTCCCGTCCCGCCCCTCATCCCCGAAACCGAAGATGAGATTCGTCGGTACGAAGAGGCCGCAGAGCGCCGTCGCGTGCGCCTGGAGCGTCGCAAGGCCCCGCGCAATGTGGTCAGCAATCGTCATGGGCCTGTCGAGCCATCAGCGTGAGGCGCTCAATCGCGCGGCCTGGCGTTTCATGTAGCCCATGAGCGCGTGAAGTCCGCGCAATCTAAGATGCGAGATAACCTCGTGTAGGCCCAACAGACGATATACATCATCGGGGACAGCCAGTATGGCATCGGGCGAAGCGCCGTTCAGCCCCTCGGCCAAAATGCCGGCATAGCCGCGCACAGTGGGCGATTCGGGCGGGATATCGAAATAATAATGCACGCGGCCATCCGCCAGCTCAGCGTGTAGAAAAACGGGCGTCTGGCATTCGTGCACTTGCTCCATGCTATCGCGCTTGCCGCGTAAGCGTTCGGGCAGATCGGGCAATGCGTCAGAAAAATCGATCATAAAGGCCAGCCGATCCCTCGGCGGCGCTTCGCGGAATTCAGCGATGATTTCTTGCAAGGCCGGTGGACAGGCCTCAAATTTTTCGGATAGAACAGGGTCGTCGAACATGTTGAAAGTGTACTGAAAAACAGAGGGGGATGCAAAATGCGCTCGGAAGGCGCGGCGTTTCTTTTCGGCAGGGCCGGAGGCTGCTACAATAGATTGCACGACGGACGATGGGACGATGGAAATGGTCTTATGTTCGCAGTTCACGGTTCATGGCTCTGTTTTCTGACATGCGCCCACCCATGTTTAGCCCTCCCGCTTCAACTTCCGCCCTCCGATTTCCCATCTCCGTCCTGATCATTGGCGGCACAGCGGCTTATGGGCTCGATCTCGCAACGTATGGCCCTGTAGCCGACCCAATCATCCTCGACACGCCTTTTGGCCCTTCGCCTCCCATCACCTTTCTTCAGCCCGACCCAAAACAGCCGCCCGTGGCCTTTTGTTCCCGACATGGCGCGGACCAGCTGCGCCGATCGGCGGCTTTTGTTAACCACCGCGCACTCATATGGGCGGCGCGCATGATCGGCGCGAGCCGTATTCTTTCCTGGAATGGTGCCGGCGCCATAGCCGAATGGCTCGAGGTTGGCCATCTGGTCGCGCCGCATGACATCATCGACTTTACTCGCGGTCGCACCGCCACTTTTGGCTTGGATGGCTTCGCGCCTGCATCCGGCCCCGCCTTCCAGCCCGCAGCGCGAGCAGCCATCATCGAGGCGGTCCATGCTTTAAAGCATGCTGCGGTCTTTCATGAGCGCGGCGTCTATGTTTGCACCGAGGGGCCGCGCTTGGAAACCGCGGCCGAGATTGCGCTTTATGCTCAGGCCGGCGCGGATCTGGTGGGCATGACCCTCTCTCCTGAGGTGTTTCTAGCTCAGGAAGCGGGCATCGCCTACGCCAGCCTTTGTTATATCACCAACTACGCGACCGGCCGAGCCGGAAATCGGCCTGCCCGTCGCGAATTCGGCCCGGTCGTCGCGAACACTTGTTTGCCCATTTTGCTGCGCGCGGCCAGCACCCTGCACCCACTCAATGGCTCTCTCGCCCATCCACTTTCCGCACCCCACGATGGGCCGATGAGACGATAAGACGACGCCCATTCGCCTTCTCGCCCACTCGCCACCCATGCCTCACCTACTCATCCTCGCTCAGCCTCTTCCTCCTCGCTCTCTGGAAAATCTCGGCGAATTCGCAGAAGAGCGCGTGGTGAACACGCCCTTTGGCGAGGCCGGACCATTTGCATTGCGCGGCGATGTATGGATTTTACCCTATTTTGGCAGCCCCACGCGCACCGATCCGCGCGCCACGCTTTGGGCCGCCAAAGATTTGGGCGTGCAGCGCATCCTGGCCTGGGAGGCCGTCATCGGATTAGACCACGACCTGGACCGGGGCGACATTGTCCTGCCCGATGATTACATCGATTGGACGCGACGCCAACCCACCACCTTTTTTCAACGCTTTGGCGTGGGCTACATTCAACAAGTCCCGCCATTTTGTCCCGATATTTCAACCGCAATCGCCCAACATTTACCCACCGCGCGACCCGTGATCTACCTGGGCGATGAAGGGCCTCGACGCGAAAGCGCGGCCGAGGCGCGTATGTTCCTGCGTTGGGGAGCGCATGTGCGAGGGTTGAACCTGGTGCCTGAAACGTATTTGGCTAAAGAATTGGAACTCTGCTTTGCCGCCATTGGCGTGGTTACGGGCGTGGGCGCGGACCGCGCCAGGCCGCAACCTGAAGGCGAAGTTCGCGACGCAGGACGGGCCATCCTCGCGGCGTTGCCCTCCATTTTCGCGGCGTTGCCCGATCCGCCTCAATGCGGTTGCGACCATCTGCAAGCCGGCCCGCGACGTCGCGGCGCGCTACCTCAAGACTGGCGGGAGTGGTCCTGACATGAATGCACAACTGGCCTCTCTGCTTTCAGAGCTCATAGATCTGGGCGCGGAGTTGGTGGAGCGAAATTTGGTTTTGGGCAGTGGGGGCAATCTCAGCGCGCGTTGGAATGACATTGTTTACATCACTCGTTCTGGCGCGCTGTTGCACCAACTAACGCCGGATGATTTTCTGCCCGTGTTTTTGGATAAACCCTACCATCGCCCATCGACGCAACCTCGCCCCTCGGTCGAGACGCCGATGCACCTGGCCGCGTATCAAGCTCGGCCCAAAACGCGAATCGTGGTTCATTGTCATCCTGTTCACGCCATCGCCTGGGCCATGCAAGAGCGCCCTTTGCCTGCATGCACGCCCGATTTCGCACTCTATGTGGGCGCTGAAGCGCCAACGCTTCCTTTCCATGTGCCCGGTTCCGAATCGTTGGCCGCTGCCGTGACCGCATGGCTCCCCACCCATCCGGTTTTGTTGCTGGGTAATCATGGGGTTCTGGTTTGTGGAGAAGACGTGCGCAAAGCGCGGCTGCGCGTGCTCTATGTGGATGAAACAGCGCACATTTGCCTTTTGGCGGCTGCGGCCGGCGCGCTTCGACCCTTGCAACCTGACGAATTTGACCGGATCATCGCTACATACGGTCGCAAATAGGTCAGACGGGTTCTCATCACTTGCGCCCTGTGCTATAATCGGAGGCCCGCGGAATAAGGTTGAGGTTGAGGGAGCGCTGGTTTGTGCGGTCACGCGCCACTTGACGCCTGTCAACGGTTGAGCTTTTTTCGATTTTTTCGTTTATCTCCTCCTCCCATTTCTTCAAAACGACTATGGATACAACGCAACTGGCCCAAATGGTGACCTGGCTCGACGAGCAACATCGTCGCGATCGTTCGGAGATCGCCCGTTTGCAGCAGCGCGTCGAGTCGCAAACCAACGAAATTCAAGAACAAGCGCGACGCATTAAGGCCCTGGAAGCTCAATTGTCGGCCGCTCAAATGCAGCTCACGCGCGTCGAGCAGTTCGATCAATCGCTACAGAACCTGAAGAACGAAGTGGCTCTCTTGCTAGAGAAGCAGACCGAAGACATGAACCGCGCCCAGCGCGAGTTGGAGCGCACGCGCATGGCCGATCGCGAAAACTTTGGCCGCATCATTGCCGAAATCCGTAAAGACCTGGAGCGGTTGCGCTCGGTCGAAGAGGAATTGGCTGTGCGTAAATCCGAAGACCGCCGCTTGAACGAGGGCATGATCAACCTGCGTCAAGACTTCACCACCCTGGCCAAAGAAGTCGAAGACCGCACCGCGACCCTGCCTTACCTCATTGAACAACGCAAAAACGACAATAAGCGCATCGCCCAGGTGCAACAGGAAAATGTGGAGCTGTTCAAACGAGTGGAAGAGGCCGCGAGCAAATTGCAAATGTTGGAGCAAAAGTTCCAGAAACTGGAGAGCGTGGCCCGTTCGCTGCCTGTCATGGTCGATGATCTGAAGCGGGCCCAAGAACAGTTTGTCGAATCATTGAAACTGGCCGATGCCGACCGTCAGCGCCAAATGCGCGAATGGGCCGAAACCTTCGAACAATACGAAGCGGAAATGACGGCTCAACGCAAACAATATCAGGAATTCCTGAACGCATACGAGGAGTTGCAACGAGCCATGACTGCTTTGGAGCGTTTCCAGCAAGGCATTCGGCAAGAACAGAACCAAATGGCCGAGTTGCAGCGCCTCACTGAAGAGCGTTTGCGACGCGAAATGGCTTCTTTTCAGGAAGATAACGAAAAGCGATGGAAGAAACAACTGTTGGAGTGGGACTTCCGATGGAATCGTCAGGAAAAGACCAATGCGGATATGGGCGAACAGCTTTCAGAGGCCCGAGCCAAACTGGACCTGCACTCGAAATTGCTTCAATTTTTCTGGCGCGAGGTCGAAACCCAAGGTGCAGCCCAACTCGCGGCTGCGCAGCATTGGCTTGATGAAGTGCAGAAGCTGGCTGAGCAGCGCGAACGACTTTTCAAGGAATACGAAGAATCGCGGTATCCTACGGCCTGAGGCCGGGAAGCAAAGCGTTGAAGGTCAGCGCGGCGGAAGCCAGAAATCAGTAGATCGCGTAGACCAACAGACCAAACGACCAAACGATCACGCGACCAAACAGACCGACTTCTATGAGAGTCATCGCCACGGCCGGACATGTCGATCATGGGAAATCCGCGTTGGTGCGCGCGCTTTCCGGCATCGATCCCGACCGATTGCGCGAAGAAAAGGAGCGAGGACTCACCATCGACCTGGGCTTTGCCTGGCTCACGCTGCCTTCAGGCGAACCGGTGGGCGTTATCGATGTGCCGGGGCATATCGACTTCATCAAGAACATGTTGGCCGGGGTGGGGGGGGTGGATGCGGCCGTGCTGGTGGTGGCCGCAGACGAAGGCGTGATGCCGCAAACTCGCGAGCATCTCGATATCCTCGATCTTTTGGAAATTCCGCGCGGGGTGGTTGCACTGACCAAAATCGATCTCATCGACGAGCCTGAGTGGCTGGAACTGGTGCGGGAGGAGATCGAAGAAACACTGGTCCCCACCTCGCTGGCTCATGCCCCCATTGTTCCCGTCTCGGCCCTGACCGGTGAAGGACTCGACCGCTTTCTCGAGACCCTGGCCAGCGTCCTGGCCCAGGCCCCGCCCCGCCTCGATCTAGGCCGACCACGATTGCCCATCGACCGCGTGTTCACCATCTCCGGCTTTGGCACGGTGGTTACGGGCACGCTCATCGACGGCCATTTGCATGTGGGTGACGAGGTGGTCATTACACCCGGCGACCTGCGCAGCCGCATCCGCGGGTTGCAAACGCACAAACATAAAATCGACGAGGCGCTGCCCGGCTCGCGCGTGGCCGTCAACCTCACGGGACTCCACCCCGACCAGATCCATCGCGGGCAGGTGCTCACTTATCCGGGCGTTTTGCGCGGGACCCGTCGCGTGGATGCGCGTCTGCGCGCATTGCCCGATGCGCCCGCGAGCTTGCGCCATAACATGGAGATCACCTTTCACAGCGCCGCGGCCGAGACCCCTGCGCGGTTGCGCTTGCTCGAAGGCGACGAATTGCGACCCGGCCAAGAAACCTGGGCCCAGATCGAATTACGGCGTCCCGTGGCCGTGGCGCGCGGCGACCATTATATCATTCGCCGTCCCTCACCCAGCGCCACTGTGGGCGGCGGCCTGATCGTAGACCCCAACCCCCGCCGTCGTCATCGCCGTCGCCGAGCGGAGCTTTTCGCCCGTTTCGAATTGTTGCTCAAGGGCGATCCGGCCGATTTGTTGGAGGCGACCTTGCATCAAGCCGGGCCGCTGACCGCACCCGAATTGCTCAAACGGGTTGATTTGCCTCGTGACGAGGCGCGACGCGCGCTCGATGAGCTTTTGGCTTCGGACCGCGTCCAACCCCTCGTCCCGGACGACGCGAACGCGCCTCTCATCACCCGTCGCGGGTGGACCACCTTGCGCGACCGCCTGCAAAATCTGCTAAGCGATTACCACAAAATGCATCCCCTTCGCATGGGCATGCCCCGAGAGGAAGTGAAAAGCAGGCTTCAGCCCAAATCGGGCTGGTCGCTGAAAGTGTTCAACGCCATTATTGCTCGCGCCGTGGCCGAAGGCGCGCTGGTGGAGCGGCAGGCGTTTCTGGCCGCGGCCGATTTTCGCGTCCGGTTCACCCCACAACAACAGGCCGCAGTGGACGCGCTGCTCGCGACCTATCACCAAGCCCCCTATGCACCGCCTTCGGTTAAGCAAAGCATCGAACGAGTGGGCGAGAATGTGTTCAACGCGTTGGTGGAGCAGGGGGCGCTGGTTCGAGTGGCCGAGGATGTGGCGTTCGCGCGCGAAACCTACGAAAGCATGGTCGAGAGCATTCGCGCCTATATTCGCGAACATGGCCAGATCACCGTGGCCGAATGCCGCGATCTGTTCCAAACCAGCCGCAAGTACGCGTTGGCCCTTATGGAGCACTTGGATCAGGCGCGCATCACCCGGCGAGTGGGCGATGCGCGCGTATTGAGATGAACGATTAACCGACGTGCTTCAAACCAGCGCGCCGGTGGGGTCGGGTCGCCAGGAATCGAGCACCTTCATATAATTCGCCCGTTCGTAGGCCGCGGGTTGGGCGCAATTCATCTGGCTCATGCTGCCCTGCATCTGGTGGATGGATTCGTACTCGCGCTCTTCCATCCACTGTTGCATCTCCTCCAGCACCTCGCGAATGCGATGCAACCCGTTGGCCAACAGCTCCGAGGCCATCATGGCCACTTTTGCGCCGGCCATCATGGCCTTGAGCGCGTCGATGTGCGTGTGCACGCCGCCCGTGATCGCGAAATCCACATCCACCTGACCGTAAAGAATGGCCACCCAACGCAGCGGCAGTCGCAGTTCATGCGATGTGCTCAGCACCAGGTGGGGAACGATTTCCAGATGCTCCAGGTCAAAATCGGGTTGGTAGAAGCGATTGAACAGCGACAGCGCATCCGCGCCGGCCGAGGCCAGGCGAAAAGCCATGTTGGGGATGGAACTAAAGAAGGGGTTCATCTTCACGGCCAGGGGAATTTGTATCTCCGCCCGCACATCCTTCACCACATTGACATACATCTCCTCCACGGCCGCGCCGGTCATGGCCGGATCGGTGGGGATGTAATAGATGTTCAATTCCAGCGCGTCGGCTCCGGCCTCCTCGATTTTTCTGGCGTATTCGATCCACCCGCCGGTGGAGACGCCGTTCAGACTACCGATGATAGGCATATCACAGGCTTCTTTGGCCTGTCGAACCAGGTTCAGATATTCGTCCGGCCCCACATGATAATGCTCGAAATCGGGGAAATAGCTCAGGGCCTCGCTGTAGGAATGGGAGCCAAACGTCAGGTAGTGATCGAGTTCATGGCTTTCGTGCGTGATCTCCTCTTCGAAAAGCGAATACATCACCACCGCGGACGCGCCCGCATCTTCCAGCCGTCGGATGTCGTCCAGGGTGTAAGAAAGGGGAGACGCGGAGGGAACGATGGGGTGTTTGAGTTTGAGGCCGAGATAGGTGGTCGAGAGATCCATAAAGCGGCTCCTGAAATTAGGGACGATGGGACGATAGGACGATGAGACGATGGGCCATCGTCCTATCGTCTTATCGTCCTATGGTCCGAAACTCTTTAGCAATACGCTTGCGCTGAACAACCGACGCTCATAGCATAAATTTATGGTGAATATCTTAGAGCATCCGCGCCAGCTCTTCGTAGCGACGCCAGCGTTCGAGCACCGCTTCTTGCGCTTCCGCGAAGAGCGCCTCGGCGCGGGCCGGATTGGTGCGTTGCAACATGCGGAATCGGGTTTCTCGCTTCATGTATTCTGAAAGCGGCAACTTGGGCGGTCGCGAATCCAATTGCAAAGGCGGTTTGCCCTGCTCGCGACGCCGCGGGTCGAAGCGGTAGAGCGGCCAATAGCCCGTTTCCACGGCCAGTTTCTGTTGCTCCATGCCTTTGGCCATGTCGATGCCGTGGGCGATGCAGTGGCTGTAGGCGATGATGATGGAGGGGCCGTCGTAGGATTCGGCCTCGAGGAAAGCTTTCACGGTGTGCGCGTCGTTCGCGCCCATGGCCACCTGCGCCACATACACATAGCCATAGCTCATGAGCATGAGGCCCAGGTCTTTCTTAGGCGTGGATTTGCCACTGGCCGCAAACTTGGCCACCGCGGCCAAAGGCGTGGCCTTGGAGGCCTGGCCGCCCGTGTTGGAGTACACCTCGGTGTCCAGCACCAACACGTTCACATTGCGACCGCTGGCCAGCACATGGTCGAGACCGCCGTAACCGATGTCATAGGCCCAACCGTCGCCGCCCATGATCCACAC
>JAADII010000055.1 GCA_013151415.1 Chloroflexota bacterium | reverse complement strand
CCTCGCCCACGCCCACATCCGGTCCGGGCTCCACGCCCACGCCCTCTCCCACCCCCACATTCACGCCTAATCCGCTGGCCACCCCCACGCTCTCCCTCACACCTACGCCCTCTCCCACGGCCACGTCTTCTCGCACCCCCACACCTTCTCAGACGCCTACGCCCTCCCATACGCCCACTCCCTCTCGCACCCCCACGCTCTCCCTCACACCGACCCCCTCTCGCACACCTACGCCCTCTCGCACTCCCACCGCCCCTCCCTCGCCAACCCCAACCTACACGCCTCGCCCCACCAACACGCCGGAGCCAACGCTCACTCCTACGCCCACCCGCACGCCCAAGCCCACCGACACCCCCGAACCCACAGAAACGCCCACCCCGACTCGCACTCCCCGACCCACAAATCCCCCTCCGCCCACGCCCACGCCATCCAGGACTCCAAGACCCACCAAAACGCCAGAGCCAACCCACACGCCCGAACCCACCGAAACGCCGGACGATCATGACGAAACGCCCGAACCCACAGAGACGCCCGAACCTCCGGAAACGCCGGAACCTACCGAGACGCCGGAAGACGATGACGATCGCAATGTCTCCCAAGTTCAGCGCATCTGGGCGGGATATGTCATGCCATTTTATACCGTTTCTGAAGATCGGGCGCATAGCGTGCAAGATGCTGGCGGAATTGGAGTAGGGCCAAATCTCGCGCCTTGGCTTCGAGCATAATGTCGAAATCGCGTATGGGAGGCAGGCTGCGCAGGAAATCGATGATTGGAAAGGGATTGATATAGTGACTATGGCGGTTGAGTCGGGGTGGGTGAGGGCGGCCTCGTCGGTCGCGCACCATTTCGGTGGCCGGCGTTGCAACATGGATTTTGGGAGTCTGTCCCGGCGGCCAGGTGGCCAAACACGCGGCCAACGCCTGCGCTGGCGACAGACCGTGTGGATTGTGCAATTGATGGTGAAGTAAATCGAATATCAGGCGCACCCCCGTTTGTTCATGAATCCATAGACAGTCCACTACATCGAAACGACGGTCGTCATGCTCTAAGACGACCCTTCGTCGCGCGTTCGCGCTGAGCGCCTTGAAACCCTTGACAAATTCTTCCATGGCAGCTCGCGCATTTTGATAATGGCCGCCAACATGCACCACGATGACGGCTTCTTCATCCAGGTTCATGGCGTCCAAAATCCGGGTCAGGGCTTCTAGTTCGGTCAGGGAGCGGAGTTTGTGATTGGGATCCGGCGTGTTTAGCAACACATGCGCGCCAGCGTGAAAGCTGAGTCTTAGCCCCTGTTTGCGCGCAGTCTCGCCTATCGCGACCAATTGGGTTTCGCACTCCTCGATTTGATGATGAAACTGAGGCAAGGCAGGATGAGTGAGATAGGGCGCAATCTCGGCGCTTAAGCGATACATGTAAATTTTTTGACCGCGCAAATACAGAAAAAGATCGCGCAAATAGGCCAGACTGACGGAAAGATGGGGGTGATTTTGCCAGCGTCGGGCGTCATGACTGCGCAAATCGCCGCGGCCTAAAATGGTGACGGGAAAACCAAGTCGCATGGGAATGGCGGTGAATAGGAGAGAAAAGAAGAGCCGTAGGCCGCGCGGCCAACCAAGGATTGACCACCAAACCGGCATCACTCGGCCGCGAAATTTGCGAACCCGGGACAAAAAGAGTATACTATAGACAATTGTTGGGGGATAGTTTAATTGGCAGAACGGGTGACTCTGGATCACTTAGTCGGGGTTCGAATCCCTGTCCCCCAGCCTTAGCCCGTCGCTCTCCGAACGGCGGGCTTTTCTTTATTGACGGATCATTGACGAATCCGCTCGCGCTTTGTAAAATCCGAGCCAGAACGAATTGACGCCCAATTGAAGTCGTTGCTCTATTGTCCCGTAGGAGGTCTCTATGTCGTCCAACACCGCCAATGTGAACGCGTCTCAAATTTGGAAGGCGGCTCTGGCCGCTATTATCGTTTCCATTATTGGCAACCTGGTGGTGCGCAGCGTCGCACTGGCGCTCTTTCAAATACCGCCAGAATTCGAACCGTTTCAGATTCCGCGCATCGCTATTTTCACCATAGCCGGCGTCATTGGCGCGGCATTGGTTTTTGCATGGGTGGCGCGTGGCTCCACAGAGCCTTACGCCCGATTTCGCAAGATAGCCATTATTGTGCTCGTTTTATCTTTTCTGCCCGATGTGGGACTGGTGTTGGGCGGAATTCCTGGCGCAACCTGGCCAGGCGCTATCAGTTTGATGGTGATGCACACAGTGGTTGCTGTGGCCGCAGTGGGATTGCTCACGCGCATGACGCAGTAGCCTGTCTTTGGTGGATTGGTTCGCTTAAGGCGCCTTTTTCGCAAGCATGTCTGTCAAACGTTGTTTCGAGGCGTTTTAGATGCATGTTCGAATGTAGTCAATGCCTGTAATAGGCGTTGGTTTTCCTCGGGCCGCCGCGTGGCCAGGCGCACATACGCGGGCAAGCCAAACGAAGCTGCATCCCGAACCAGGATGCCTTTCGGCAATAAACGCCGTCGAAACGCGGCTCCATCCCCCACCTCGATCAAAAAGAAGTGCGTGGCCGAGGGCAATGGAGTCAGGCCCAGGCGCTTTAGTTGCAGACGAAACATCGCGCATTCGCGGCGTAGAACGGTCAATGTGCGTTGGCGATGGGCCTCATCGGCCAGCGCGGCCAATCCCGCGGCCTGAGCAAAGGCGTTCACGCTCCACGGCGGGCGAAAGCGGGCCAGGGCCTCGATGAGCGGCCGCGGCCCCAACGCGTAGCCCAACCTCAGTCCGGCCAATGCGTAATTTTTGGTCATGGAGCGCAGCACAAGGATGTTGGGCCGAGCCAGATTGATGGCCGAGGGCGTATCGGGAACAAAGGGCAAATAGGCCTCATCCACCACGAAAAGCGTGCGTGGGTGCGCGTCGGCCCAGTGCGCCAGATGCGCCTGGCTCACAACTTGTCCGGTGGGGTTGTTGGGGTTGCAAAGGAAGCAGACGCGTGGCCGGAGGCGCGCCAGGGCCTGGTCAATGGCCTTGGGATCCCAGGCGAAATCGGCCGCGGGTCGCGCTCGCCAACGGTGCAACACCCCGCGCCTTAGGTTGACCACGCGGGCGTATTCGCCAAATGTAGGCTCCAGGATCAGCGCGGGATCGCCGCGATGCACAAAAGCCAGCCCCGCCAGCCATATCAGCTCGGCCGCGCCGTTGCCCACGATGATTTGGTTTAGCTCAAGGCCATGATATTCGGCCAGCGCCTCGCGCAAGGCCAGGGCCTCGCGGTCGGGATACCGGGCAATATCCACCCAGGCCAGGGTCTCGCGCACGCGGGGAGAAGGGCCAAAAGGGTTGACGTTGACGCTGAAGTCGAGCACCGCGTCCGGGTTCAAACCCAGCTCGCGCAGTTCCGCGTAGTCCAGGCCGCCATGCGTGACGCGGTCTGTTTCATGAGGGTCGCTGAAAGACATAATTTAGCACGCGCCGCGGTTTTTCCTGCAAGTTGCATGATGACATGTCCAATGCTATGATCAAACTGTGAGACATGTTCGTTTCATTTCATCAAGCGTGAGGAAAGTGACATGATCGAAATCGAACAGGTGGAAGAAGTCATTGCTTCGATGGAGCCAGGCGACAAAGCTAGACTCCTGCAATGGATTGTACGAGATCTCAGCGGCGCCACGCCCGGCATCGAAAGCCATCCCGACGTGGCGGGCGGTGAGCCGTGCATTGTTCGCACCCGCATTCCTGTTTGGGTGCTGGTGCAGGCGCGAAAATTGGGAGCCAGCGAGGCGGATATATTGAGGATGTATCCCACTCTGCGAGCAGAAGATCTTGTCAATGCATGGGCTTATTACCGCTTGCATCGCGATGAAATCGATCAACAGATCATCGAGAACGAAACCGCGTGAACCATGGTTCGATACAAACACTCCGTATCCATCGAGCAGTAAGCTCTCAGGATGTTTTGGACGGCAAATTGCTTCGGGTGAATCGTCCATGAGCGATGAAGAGCAGGAGAAATGATACGGTCCAGGAAGCGACGCGCGCCAGGCGCGAGGCGCGGTCGATGGCTGTGGGGTGGGGCGGGGGATATTCGGCCCCGAGCCGATAATGGCCCACTTTCTCCAGGCGCACGCGCAACGCGCCGGCCATCGCGCTCATAGGATGACCCGCGTTGGGACTGGCCGTGAGCCTCGCGTCGCGTCGCCATGTTCGCCGGGCCGAGCGCGCATCTTCGCCTGCAACCCAGGCTGCAACCACAATCAAGGCCGCGGTGATGCGGGCCGGAATCCAGTTCAACGCGTCATCCAACCGCGCCGGCGCTTTGCCCAACCACTCGCGTTGCGCGTCGCGATAGCCCAACATCGCGTCGGCCGTGTTGACGAAACGATAGGCCAGGGCTGCGGGCAGGCCGCCCAGCGCATAGTAAAATAGGGGCGCAATGACGCCGTCGGACGCGTTCTCGGCCACCGATTCGACGGCGGCCGCGGCCACTTGCGATGCGTCGAGACGCGCGGCGTCGCGGCTCACCAGATGCCATGCCAGACGCTCGCGCGCCTGGGGCAAGTCATCCTCCTCTAGCGCGGTCTCCACTTCCGCGGCCGCGTCGGTCAGGCCGCGCAGCGAGAGCGCGCTCTTCAGAGCAATAGCTTGCAGCAGCCAGTTCAGGGGTCGGGGCAGGCGTTGCGCGGCGCGCGCCCACGCATAACCGGCCAGCCCGCTCAGCAACGCGCCCCCCAGCGTCAGCGCGGCTCCGGCCAGGAAGGGCCGCGCCCGCCCCTCGCGCGGCGCGCGGTCCATGCCCCAGGCCAGAAATCGCCCCATCCAGGCCACGGGGTGGAAACGGTTGGGCGGATCGCCGAATAGATGATCGATGAGCAATGCAAGAAACGGGATCATCGCGGTTTGTTATTGTCGATTGGCTCGTGATTGCTTATTTG
>JAADII010000161.1 GCA_013151415.1 Chloroflexota bacterium | reverse complement strand
AAAAGCTATTTCAATGCTTTCTTTCACTCCCATCCTACGCGCGAAAAGGTCATATGACGCAGTGCCAAAAGTCATGTCGGCGGTCAGTCATCCAAAAGAAGGCGTGCAAATGCCTACTTTTGGATGCTGACGCGCGGGGGAAAATGGGGTAGGATAGAGGGGAGATGTTCCAGGTTCCAGGTTTCAGGTTTGAGATTTCAGGCTCGAGATTCAAGGCTGAAGGTTGACGGTCGCGTCTTTTTCCCTAATGAGGTGAATCATGCATGACCAAAAACGACGTTTTGTCCGCTTTGAAAATGGCGTCCAACGTCCAATGTCCAAAATCCGAGGTCGGCCGGCGCGCAACATGATGCGGCGCGGGCGGTGGGCGCGACTCGCTTTGGGCGTGGGCCTGTTCCTGATCCTGGTTGCGAGCGCGGCCTGGGGATTCGCGGAAGAGCCGCTGCATTTTCGCGACCCTTACAGCGGCCAGATCGGCGACGATTGGGAGGAGATCAGCACCATCCACGACGACCTCACCTATGTGCTGGCCCTCGCGGCCGGATTTTCGGTCAGCGACAGCATCACCCTGCAAATTTGGGATCAGTTGGTCGATTCCGAGCACATCGGGCCGGGCGAGGCCATCTCCTACACCAATTGCAGCGCCGGACAAATCCCTCCGCCGCCCGATGTAGACGCGGTGTGCGGCCTGAAGCCTCATTCGCGAGTCATCTGGCCCATGCCCGACGCCATGCAAGATGCGGAGCATTGTGCGACCTCGCGCTTTGGCCCCTATTCACCCTTTTTTCACTTTCCCCACGACAACAAGGCCGAATTAGGCGCGCTGCGCGACTGGGCCTGGGGCCTGAGCGAGGAATTGGTGGGGTACGAGGCCTATGCCTGGGGCGGGCCGGCCGAATTCACGGTGCTGCAAGCCTCGTGCCTTTACACCCGCACCTCGACCATCGTCACCGGCATGGAGCCAGGCTCGCTGCAGGCCTTCGCGACCTATCTCCACAGCCTGGCCGATTATTACTCGCATCGCGAGTGCATCGCACACATGGACGAATTGGGCATGCCCTGGGCCACGCACACTCTGGGCGGCCATCCCGCTTGCGACTACAACCCGGCCAATCCACAAACCGACGATGTGCACGGCCGCGAATTCTACACCTACACCGACGCCGCGCGCACGGACGAGGCCATCCAGCACATCTATCGCGAATTGCGCGCGCGCAGCCTGCAACGCGAAGGCGCGTATTGGCCCTTGGACATGGACGAGCCGTTGGTCGGCCTGGAAGGCTCGCCCACCCTTGCCGAAGTTCTTTCCACGTTCGTGCATCAATGGACGTTCGAGGAGGCGGCCCAACGCCGGGCCTGGTTGGATGAGGTCGCGCCCGCGATCCTGGCCCAACGCGCCCCCCGCCAGACGCTCCATCTCCCCCTGCTTTACCAGACCCCGCCCGCGCCGGCCCTGAACGCGGCCGCGCAGCCGTTGGATTGGGGCGAGTTGGTGACCACGACCACGCCCTACACCATCTACAAGGCCGATTTTCTCTATGCGGATTCCTTTCTCACCACCGATTTGCGCTACGCGGACCGCGAAAGCTATGAAAACCATGCGCTGACCATCTACCGCGCGCATGATGGCCGCGATTTCTTGCAGGGCCGCCCGGTGGTGTTCTTCGTGCATGGCGGGGGCTGGGTGGACGGCTATCGCGATTGGTATGAATTCGTGGCGCGCTCGTTCACCGGGTATATGGGATGGGTGACCGTGGTCATTGATTACCGTCTCACCTCCGACCAGGTGTTCATCGCCGATGAATATTGCCCCGACCGCGTCACCTGCGAGCAGCCCGACAGCGTGGCCAATCGCACCAAGGCGGCCTGGTATCCCGACAACATCGAGGATGTGGCCGCGGCCTTCGCCTGGGTGCGCGCGAACATCGCGCAGCACGGCGGCGATCCCGAAAACATCGTCATCTTTGGGCATTCCGCGGGCGGCCATCTGGTCTCGTTGCTGGCCACGCACGAGGACTACGCCGAGAACCTGCGGCCGCACATCCTCGGGGTGGTCAGCCTCAGCGGCGCTTACGACATCAACGAAGTGAACCCATTCTTCTGGAGCGCGATTGTGGATCAGACGTACCCCGGCGGATTCTCCAACACCGCGCTGCTCACCGACGCGTCGCCCGATGCGTATCTCAAGGCCGGAATGGCGTTGCCGCCCTTCCAGTTGCTCTATGCTCAATACGAAGCGCCATCCTTAGCCGAACAAGCTCTGGCGTTCGACGCCCGTCTGACCTCTTTCGACTTTGAGCATGAACTGGTCTATTTGAAAGGATACAACCATCTCGACGAGATGACCGCGATCGCCGACATGGACGCGGAGCCGACCCAACGCATTGTGGCCTGGATGCAGGCGCTTTTCGCGGCCAACGCGAACGTACGCGTGCACTTGCCCATGCTGGTTCGCGAATAATCTACGTCTCCAAAGCAGTCCGACGGCGGGCATGTCCGCTCCGATACCGATGAAAATCGCTTGCGCCGACCAACGTAGACCAAAGTAGACCAAGATAGACGATGGGATGTTGGTCCTATGGTCTATGTTGGTCTGAGCGCTCATCAAGGCCTGTGCGACCGACATCGGACATTGGACATTGGACGCTTATTTTCGAAACAGGCTGAACGCGGATGACCGCGCGGCCGCTACGCGCCGCCGTTGACGATGATGGTCTGACCGGTGATGTATTGGGCCGCGGGTGAAGCCAGCCAGAGAATGGCGTGGGCCACATCTTCGGGTTGGCCCCAACGCTGCAAGGGTATGGCGGTCCGAATGGCTTCGTAGCGTTCGCGGCTGACGTTTTCGCCCCAATCGGTCTCGATCCAGCCGGGAGCAACGCAATTGACGCGCACTTCAGGGGCCGCGGCTCGCGCCAACGTCCGCGAATAGGCCATGACTCCGGCCTTGATGAGGCTAAACATGCGGCCCGATTCGCTGCTCACGCGGCCCTGTTCGGCCATATCCCAACCCACATTGATGATCTGGCCCCAACCCTGCTCTTTCATGCGCTCGACCACCCACTCCGACGCGCGCACCGTTCCCCACATGTCGGTGGAAGCGAGCGCTTGCAATTTTTTGTCCCAGGACCAGCGATGACGACCGCGGCTGAGAATATCGGCCCCGGCCACATTCACCCACAAATCCACGCGACCCTGCCAGGCCCAGGCCTCTTCCACCACCTGCGCCAGTTCGTTCTCGCAGCCCACGTTGCCGGCGATGTGCAACGCCCGCGCACCCTGCGCCTCGACCCCCAACCGCGTGAGCATGGCCTTTTCATCGGCCCGACGGCTATTTAGGGCCACATCCGCGCCGGCCGCGGCCAATGCCAATGCGGTCGCACGACCGATGCCGGACGTCCCGCCGGTGACGACGGCCACGAACGGACGGGGCAATTTGGTAAACGCGGCCATCATTCCCACGCCTTAGCCTCCGCCGGTCTCCTCTTGGGTCTTCGCCCTTTGCTCGCCCCCTTCCGCCCTCGATTCCCGGCGATGTCCGAGCACGCGCACAATGACATAGGCGATCATGGTCAGCAAAAAGAAGACCAACAACAGCCAGGCCAAGGCCTGTAAGGTCTCGATGACCGTACGAAACACCTCGAGCACCCAGCGCTCGAGCGTGAGCTGAGGGATGTACGTCTCGGTGACGGGCGGCTTTGTCGCGGTGGGGGGAACGATCACCCGCTCCACCGGCTCGATGTAACGTTGCAGCTCGTAAATGCGCACACCACCAGATACGCCCACCACATAAATGGCAAAACGCATATATTTGGCCCATGCGCCGGCCAAATCGGGGCCAACGATGCGGGTGAGGATATCGGTGATGGGCTTATCGAACATGCGCGCCACGAGATAGGATACGGCCACCGCGGTGAGCAATGTCACCAGCAAAAGCAACAAAAACATGAGATTCACCTCTTAAATCTTCCCAAGGCTGATGATGGATTCGGATTCTTGGCCCATTTTCAGCTTGCTAAAATCGAATCGATGGGGGCCTGCCGCTATGAGCACGGACACATTCTGGGTGGCGGCAAGAAGCTCTTTGGTGCGCGAGCCTATAAACCGTTGCACTATTGCAGCCGGGACGATAACGAGATCGCCGCGTCGGAAATAGTGGATGCTGCCGGCAATGCCTGGGGCGATGGTGATCACCTGCACCTCTTCAGGAAGCTCGAAAGCCTTCAAAGCCTGAGAATCGGGGACGAGCGCCAGCAACGGCAACTTTCCCCGCCTATACAAACGCAGCGCGACCCCCACCGCAATCTGCAAATCCACCTGGTAGCCGGTCGATTTGTCATCTCGCCCCACAACCAACACCAGGCGCTCGATGGGTTCGGTAGCGAACCGCACCGCGGCCATGGGAGCAGGCGAGCGAGCGCCAATAAGATCGATTTCACGGCCAATGAAAAAGCGTTGTAGACCCGCGCTTTCCTGCCATTCGGATAAAATAAAGGAGCCATCGCGCTCTTGCAGCTCGCGTATGACGCCCAGAGGCATGGATGTATCGATGCGCAGCGCGCCTTCGACATCGGCCGTCGCGGCCGCGCCAAACTGCTCGGCTTGTTGCAGCCAGCGCTCGACTTCGGAGCGGAGCGCCAGATGGTGCTCGGGCACAACGGCCACGGGCGTCACGGTGCCGGCGTCCGCGCGGGCAATCTGCGCGGCCAGCGCCATGACGCGTTTGAGCGCTTCGCCTGGCCACACGGGAACGATGACCGATTGTCCCAAAGGCCGGATCCCCAATGCATCCGGCTCGACCTTTCGGCCAAAGAAGAGCGCGCCCATCGAGGTGAGAACAAGGGTGAACAACACCACAAGCAGCACAGCATTGACCACCTCGTCGCCGAAAAGACCCAGCCTCAATCCCACCATGGTCGAGGCCAATGTAGCCGCGGCCTGAGCGATGGTCAATGAAAAGATGACGCCAATTTCAGGCCAACTGAACTTAAAACGCCATCCCGCCGCGACCGCGGCCAAAAACTTGCCCGCCACCAGAGCCGCGGCAAAAATCAGCGCCAGCTTGATGGTGGAGAAACTAAAGAGCACGGCCGGGTTGAGCAGCATGCCCACCGAGACAAGGAATGCGGGCACGAAAAGCGCCGAACCAAAGAATTCGGTTTGCTCCATCAAACGACCGTTATTGGGAATCAACCGATTCAAGCCCATGCCCGCGAAAAACGCGCCCACAATGCCCTCGATATCTCCCAATTCGGCCAGCAATCCGGCCGAGGCCATCGCGCCCAAGATGAAGACGAAACGTTGCAATCGCTCTTGCCCGGGGCCGGAGAAAAAGCGCCTCGCCAGCCACGGCAGGAAGAGCATGGTGTAGGCCAGGACCACGGCCAAAGAGACGCCCAAACGCATAAGAATGCCCACGCCGCTGGCGTCGCCTTCACCGGCCGACAACCCCGAGACCAGGGCCAGGATGAGCAAGGCCAGGGTGTCGGTAATGGCTGTTGCGCCCACAGCCACGGCCACGGCTTTATTGGCGGCCAGACCCGTTTCGCGCACCACCGGGTAAGCCACCAAGGTGTGCGAGGCCCACACCGCGCCCATTAAGATGGCGGCAGGCCAGCCAAAGGACAACACGCTTCGCGACGCCCACACAGCCAAGATAAAGGGAAAGAGAAAGGTTAACAAACTAAATGTGATGGCCGCGGCGCGATAGCGAGCAAAAAGGTTGAGGTCGAGTTCCGCGCCGGCCAGAAACATCAGGTAAAGAATGCCCAAACCGCCCATTGCATCCAACGCGCCTTCTGGCAAAAAACCCACCACAAATGGTCCCAGCACCATGCCGCCTAACACCAATCCCAACATGCCCGGCAACCGGAAGCGCTCGGCCACCATTGGCCCCACGATGATCACAAAGGCCAACACGGCCAAAATCCATTCGGCCTGGGTTACAGCCTCGGCGAGAAGGTCGTGCAACATCACTGACTCCTTTCTACTCCAGACCCAACGCCTCTCGATCCAGTCGTGTAAAGAACTCGACCATGAAAGCATGGCGTCCTGCTGCAAGGGCGCGAGCCGTCGGCGTATGCAAGCCTTCGGCCAGACGTTCTAGCTTGCAGATCAGTTCGTGCGCGGGCGTGTAATCGGGCGCGCCGGCGTAAGCGCGACGATATGCATCCGGTTCAGAACCCACTTCTTCACGAATCTCGGCCAGGGTTCGAGACCAAAGCCGATTGTTATGACCGCCCGCGTATGCAAAAGCCCGCGCCACGCCAATAGCGCCTATGGCATCCAATCGATCTGCATCCATCAAGCACTGAGCCTCGAGTGTGGCCGGATGCGGGGCCACGCTAAAACGATGCGCCTCGATGCAGTGGGCCACGGCCTCGATAAAGGTCGGGTCTTCGTCGGCCAAGATTTCGCGCGCGCGAGCGGCTCCGACAAGATGATGGTCCGGTTTCATACGGGCCATGTCGTGCAAAAGGCCGGCCGTGCGCACGATGCGCACATTCGCACCCTCGGTCTTGGCGATATGTTCGGCCAGACGCGTGACGCGCAATACATGGTCGAACGCATGCGCGGCGTCGTGGCCGCGGTAAAGCGAACGCGCGAATTCGACCGTGATTTCGGGCATGGGGGAGGGGAAGGTTAAGGGTAAGGGTAAGGTTGAGGTTAAGGTTGAGGTTAAGGTTGAGGTTAAGGTTGAGGTTAAGGTTGAGGTTAAGGTTGAGGTTGAGGGGGAGGGGTGAGCGGGGAGGACGAAGGGGCGGAGTCGCGGCGTCGCCACCGCAGCCAAAGCAATCCCCCCGGCAAACTGCAAAAAATCTGCACTGCCTGAATGAATAGACTCAGGCTAACCGCATGTTCATAAGAAACGCCCACCAAACCGAAAAAGAAAGGATAGGCCACCTGGTTGAGGCCCAAGCCGCCAATGGAGATGGGCACAATAAGCACCAGCGCAATGAGCGGCGTGAACAAAAACACGTGCAAAAGCGGGATGCCGCCTCCCAGGCTTTCGGACAAGGTGTAATTGACCAAAGAGGTGGTGAATATGCCCGAAAGGCCAATGCCAAAGGCCGCGAACAAGGTGCGATGTGAAAAACGATACACTTCGAAAGCCTGTGACGCGGAAAGCCATATGGGCGTCAGCGGCCTCAAAAACGTCCCCTGGATGACGCGGTCTCCCAAACGGCGCAGTCGGCGGCTTAACAAGGCGGCCATCACCGACGCCAGGGTCGCGACAGCAATCACGGCCACCCAGGCCAAAATGGTGAGTTCGGTGCGGTCCGTTACATAGACCGTGATCAATGCGGCCACAGCGGCCACCGTCATGTAGGCCGAAAGGCCTATCAAACGGTCTAGCACCACCGACGCGGCCGATGCCGCGGTGCGTTCCGTGTCGCGAGCCAGCCCCAAACCCCGCATCACATCGCCCCCAATGTTGGCGGGGAGAATGTTGTTGAAAAAAAAGCCGACAAAGGTGAAATTGAGCACCGATGCAAAAGGGGGATGCAGACCTTGGGCGCGCATCAATGTCCACCATTTGAAGGCGTTGATGCTCATTGCGCCCCAAAAAAGCAATACGCCCAAACCCACCAACCAACCGTTGGCGGAAGACAGCTTGGCCAAAACCACGGGCAGGTCCACGCGCGAAAGCACGAACGCCATCAGGCCCAAGCCAATGGCCAGCTTGAGAAGAGTCCAGATATGACGGCGCATAATAAATTTAGCCCTGCGTTTTGTCGGAAACCAGAGGGGGGATCGGTGGAGTCGTCATCTCGCCGGGCTTGGGTTGCCGCTTTTCTGCGCTTTCCTTTTCCTTGCGCACATCAGCCTTTTGCGACCAAGCCATATCCCACACCACATGGCGCTCCTTACGAATGGCGAAATCATACCAACCCAGAAAGCGCGCCCAACCTTCCAGCACAGCCAAAAGGAACAACACCCAAATAAGACGTATCGCGCCCCAAATTGCCTGCCAAATTTGCCGCGCAGCGATGAGCGCGACTTTTCGCTTGCGCAAACTGCTCACTTTGTAGCCGTATTTATGTTTCAAATAAAGATGCCCGGCATGATTGCGACGGCGTTGACGCACAAAATCGCCGATGGAAGTGGGGCCGGTGTTATATACAATGGCGTCAGGCGCGTAGCGCACTTGCATCCCCCGCTGCACCATAAGCGCCTCGACAAAGGCCTCATCCATGGCCACATCCGGAGGGATCTGATCAAACACTTTGCGAAAAGCGATGAGCTCTCCCAAGCGGGGGATTTCGAGGCATAATTCGTGCTCCAAACTGAGGCGAAGGTAGGTGAACACGCCGGCCAAATGATCGGGCGTGTTCACCGGCACCTTATGCGCGCCGGTCATGCCCACCGTGGGGTCGCGAAACATGCGCACCAAATGCTCGATGGCCGCCTCATGGGGCAACGTGTCGCCACTTTCCACAACGCAAATATCTTCCTTGGCCACGCGTAGAAACGCATTGATGGCGGAAGTTTTTCCTTCGCGACGCTCTTGTTCGATGAGCCGGATGCGCGGATCTTTCTCCATCCATTCGCGCACAATGGGCACGGTGCGGTCGGTGCAAGCGCTGGCCACCACCACGATTTCCGTAATCTCCACTTCGTGGAGATGTTGTTCGACCATTGCCTCGAGCAACCGACCGATATTCGCCTCTTCGTTATATGCGGTGATGCAAACGCTGCATCGAATTTTGTCTTTGGATGCCACAGTTGACCTCGCAACAGGAATTGGGCGTCGCGTAATCGCGCGACCGCGAACATGCATTATACACATCCTACAAGATGTCAGCAAAGAATTCGGCGGCTGAACCACACGTTTCAAAATAAAGCGGCTCACACCCCGGCCGACAACCAGGCCTGCGTTCAAGATGGTCGCCGAGTCAAGTCGCGCGTCGCCCAAAATCTTTGATTTTCGCTTCTGGCCGACGTACAATGCATGCGCCGCATCGTTTCTCAAATCCGTGAAAAACACCCGGCGGGAGCTCGGTCGGCCTGAATCCGCAGTCATCCATCTTCCCACACCCGAGGAGATCCCTATGCATTTTAAAACCATTATCGAACCTTTTCGCATCAAAACGGTGGAGCCTATTCGTCGCACCACGCGAGAGGAGCGCGCGATCGCGCTCAGTGAGGCGGGATATAATCTCTTTTTGCTCAAGGCCGAAGACGTACTCATCGACCTGCTAACCGACTCGGGCACAGGAGCGATGTCGTCGCACCAATGGGCGGGCATGATGCGCGGAGACGAGTCTTACGCGGGCGCGCGTTCATTCTTCGCGTTCGAAGAGGCGGTGAGAGAAATCACCGGTTTCAAGCATATCATCCCCACTCACCAGGGTCGGGCGGCCGAACGGATTCTGTTTGGCTCGGTGCTCAAACCGGGTGATATCGTGCCCAACAACACCCATTTCGACACCACTCGCGCGAATGTGGAATATCGCAAGGCCATCGCGCTCGATCTCGCCATTCCCGAAAACCGCGAGCCGCAACGTTATCATCCATTCAAGGGCGACATCGATTTAGAGGCGCTGGAGCGAACATTGGTGGAGAACCCGGGCAAGGTTCCGCTGGTGATGCTCACGGTGACCAATAATTCAGGAGGAGGCCAGCCAGTGAGCATGGCCAATATTCGCGCAGCCAGCGAACTTTGCCATCGACACAACACGCCCTTTTTCCTGGACGCGTGTCGCTTCGCCGAAAACGCCTGGTTTATCAAGATGCGAGAGGAGGGTTACGCCGACAAGACGCCGTTGGAAATTGCTCAAGAGATGTTTAGCTATGCCGATGGTTGCACCATGAGCGCCAAGAAAGACGGCATGGCCAACATCGGCGGCTTTTTGGCCTTGAATGATGATGATTGGGCGCGACGCTGCAAAAACATGCTGATTTTAACGGAAGGTTTTCCCACTTATGGAGGGCTGGCCGGATACGATCTTGAAGCCATTGCAGTGGGTTTGCGAGAAGCCCTGGATGAGGACTATCTTCGTTATCGCATTCGTTCGGTGGAGTATTTAGGCGAGGTGTGCATGGAAAACAATATTCCTATCATCCATCCCACAGGCGGCCACGCCGTCTATATCGACGCTCGGGCCATGTTGCCTCATATCCCCTGGAACGAGTATCCAGCCTGGGCGCTTTCGCTCGCGCTTTATTTGGAAGGGGGCGTGCGTTCGGTGGCCATCGACACAGTCATGTTTGGCCGCCAACCCGATGGCAGCGAGAAGCCGGCCCCGCTCGACCTGGTGCGCATGGCCTTTCCGCGTCGCGTCTACACGCAGAGCCATGTCGATTATTTGGCCGAAGTCTTAGTTTATGTAAACCAGGTGCGCGAACGCATTCGCGGCGTTCGCATCACCGAAGAACCGCCGGTGTTGCGACATTTCACAGCCCGATTCGAACCAATTCACCCAGATGGCGTGCTGATCAACGCGTAAGGCAAGCGCTGGTCCATTGGCGTGTTGAAGTCAGGTTTCAATCCCCGAGTTTCTCCGGGCACACTATGCCTCTGCCTTGAGCGTCCATATGAACGGCAAATGATTTGCCGCTGATCTCGACTACGGCAAGGTAACCTGGCAAAGAGCCGCTCACTGGTTCATCGGAAGGCCCAAGGCAGCCCAAAGAGCGATCGGGCCACTGCACCGGCTTGACGCCGCGCAAGATCACGTTTTCGATCTCTACGCGGAATTGCCTGGCCGCAATCCGACGCGCGGCCAGGCCGATATCATCCGAAATGAAAGGGGTGGCGGATGATGCAGGCGTTCCGGCAGGCGCGACGCTCGGCGGCGTCAGCGGCTGAGGCGGGAGCGTGGCTTGAGATTCCTCCTCTCGCGGAGGCATGGATGGTGAGGACATGGTGGATGAAGGCGACATGATGGAGCCTGGCCATGGAGTAGTGGCTTCAGGCGCGTCCGCAGACCCCGCCTGGCAAGAGGCAAGAAACATTCCAACGAGAAAAGACCAAATCAGTTGTCGCATAAACGGGGATCGCGCCGCTGGCTACCCATGCAGCCAGCGACCGCACACCGGACAAGGGATCAGCTCATCTCCATGCGCGCGTTGCACAGTGGCCGTTGGCAAAGACGCGCCGCAGCCGCCGCAGTGCGCATGGCGAATTTTGGCGACAGCGAGGCCGCTATGCCGCTTTCGCAACGTCTCATATTGTTGCAACACGTTGTCAGAAAGCTTTGCCGCCTCGGCGTCGCGACGTCCTTTGAGCATGCGAGCGCGGCCGATCAAATCCTGCCGCTCCCTCTCCAAAGCCGATTTTTTCTCCATCCAGGCGTTCTCCTCTTTTGTGAGCGCGGCCTCAGCGGTTTTCAACGCGTCCTCCCCTTCCTCCAACGCCAGCATGGCTTCCAACACCTCATCCTCCAGTTTGCTCAAATGGCGTTTGAGCGCTTCCACATTATTTTGCAGTGCGATTTGCTCGCGAGGGTCTTTGATGCGTCCGCCATACAGAATTTTTTCCTGCTCGCGGATGCGCTGTCGCTGCTCGACCACCGCGGCTTCGCGCGTCTGGCGAATTTTGCGCCATTCGCTCACATAAGCAGCGGCTTTATCGCGAGCGACGCGCGCCTGCTTGAGGCTCTCCGGCTCACGCAGCTCGGTCTGGATCTCGGCGTACCGGCGTCGAGCGACGTCCAGTTCACTGTCGATGGCCTGCAAAACAGCCAATTGATCGATGATGCGCATGGTGAGATGAACCAATGGAGAATTTCATAGAGTGATGACGATGGGACGACTAAACTGAATCTATTGTAGCACACTCGCGCGTCGCCTGGGAACCGGCCATTCCTCGGTTCCGGCTTCTCTCTGCTACAATGGCGTCATGGTTCACTCCTTTGCCTCGCTCGATTTCGTCCCTTGCTCCTTTCCTTCCCAATTCCATACTCTTGTTGGAAAAGCTTATGACGCTCCTTCGAACCACTTGCATTGTCATTCTCACGTTGCTTTTGCTGGCGTTAGCCAACGCCTCCTCCTCGCCCAGTCATGCTCGGTCCGGCCCTTTGATCGATGCCGAAGTATGGGAGGCGATCGCGGCGCGCGGCCAGGCCGACGCGCTGATTTGGCTAGAGGACTATCCCGACCTCTCGCCCGCTTACGCGCTGCCCACCAAAGAGGAGCGCGGCCAATGGGTTTACGATGCATTACGCATGCACGCGACCAACACCCAGGCTCCACTGCTCGACTATTTACGCGCGCGCGGGCTTAGCTATCGCTCCTTCTGGCTGGTGAATGCAGTGCAAACCCGCGTCGACGCGAACGCGCTGGCCGCCATTGGCGCCATGCCTCATGTGAAACGCATCGTCGCCAACGTTCCGCTGCGCGCGCTTCCCCCCGCTCCCCCGCCAACCGCTCAAGCATCGGAAGCCGAGCTAACGCCTTGGGGCGTGGTTCGCGTCGAAGCGCCTTGGGCCTGGAGCCAGGGGTATATGGGTCAGGGCGTGGTGGTGGCCGGACAAGACACCGGTTATGATTGGGACCATGAGGCGCTGAAAGCCGCTTATCGCGGCTACGATGCCCAGGCCGACCGCGTTGACCACAATTATAACTGGCACGACGCCATCCACGAACCAGTGGGAACGACCGATACGAGCAACCCTTGTGGATTTGACAGTGCGACGCCATGCGATGACCACGGCCACGGAACCCACACCATGGGCACCATTGTGGGCAACGACCTTAGCCCGAGCGATCCCGACTGGCCCGCCAACGCTGAAAACCCCATCGGCGTTGCGCCCGCGGCCAAATGGATAGGGTGTCGTAATATGGACCGCGGCAATGGCAGCCCCGCCACCTACATCGAATGTTTCGAGTGGTTTGTCGCGCCTTATCCCATTGGGGGCGATCCTTTGCAAGAGGGCGACCCCGCCAAAGCGCCCGACATTATCAACAATTCCTGGTCATGTCCGCCCAGCGAAGGTTGCACCACCGATAAATTGGCCATCATCGAACCGGCCGTGAACGCAGCCAATGCGGCCGGAATCCTGGTCGTCGCGTCGGCGGGCAATTCTGGGCCTTCATGTGGCACCATCGACGATCCCCCCGCCATCTATCGCAACGCCTTCTCGGTTGGCGCAACCGCCCTCAACGATGTATTGGCCGTTTTCAGCAGTCGCGGTCCGGTGGAGATCGATGGCCAAGAGATCATCAAGCCGGATGTGAGTGCGCCGGGCGTGAATGTGCGCTCCGCCATCCCCAACGACCGCTACGATCGCTTTTCGGGCACAAGCATGGCCGCGCCTCATACAGCCGGCGTGGCCGCCCTATTGCTCAGTGCGGATCTTTCTTTGCGCGGCAAGGTGAATCGCATCAAAGCCATTCTCGCACAAACAGCCGACCCCATCACCGATTTCATTTGTGGGGGTGATGGCGATGGCGCGCCCAACAATCGATTCGGAGCTGGCATTGTCAATGCGCGGCGAGCCATCGAGTCGCTGGGCCAGCCCGGTTTTCTTGTGGGGCGCGTCACTGGCCTGCTGGGGCGGCCGATTGAGGGCGCGACGGTCAAAGTCTATGACGAGCAAGGCCAACCCTTGAGCAAGATGAAAACAAACGCCCTGGGCGGATATAGCATCACCCTTCCGGATGGCGCTTATCGCATCGAGATCACGCGTTTCGGTTATCGTGCTTACAACTCAGAGACGCTCTACGTCGTTGGAAACCAAACCACGACCGAAAACGTTCGCCTGGAATCATGGCTGAACTTTTTCTCCTTGCTCAGATAATTTTGTTTCGTCGGCCTCAGGCCACGCGCTGGCTCGGCCACAAGGTCAGCAAACGCCATCCTCCGCCCATCGAATCAGCGAGCAACTCGGCGCGGGCGCCATCCTCCAGCTCCACCATCACCCTCCATGCGTTTTGCCCCTCGCGATTTTGGCGGCCGAGGCCAATCACTCGATGGCGACGCCCCTTGAACCATATCGCACCGACGCGCCAACGCTGTCCATCCCAATGACTCTCCGCCAGCACAGGCTGATCGACTCTTTCAACCCGAACGTCAACTTTATGTCGAGTCGCATGTCTTCCAGCGTCGAGATAACGGGTCAGCAGTTCAAGGGAAGCCTTGACCGAAGCGGCCTTATTGCCCAAACGATCATGAGGCCATATATGTTGCTCGCCCCATTCAGCATCTGGCGCGGAGAGGTGCAGAAACACCAATCCCACCGGTTTTTCGGCTGTTCCGCCCCCTGGTCCGGCAATGCCCGTGACGGCCAGGGCAATGTCGCTCTCGAACAGTCGCCGCGCGCCCTGAGCCATCTCCGCCGCGGTTGGCGCGCTCACCGCGCCATGAGCGACGAGCGTCGCTTCGCGCACGCCCAAAAGACGATTCTTGGCCTGATTGCTATACGAAACAACACCGCCGAGAAAATAAGCCGAGCTGCCCGGAGCGTCGGTGACAACGCTCGCAAGCAGACCGCCTGTGCACGATTCGGCCAGAGCTAGGGTAAGACCGCGTTCCGTCAATAACCGCCCAACCCTCTGGCTGAGCCGAACCAAAGAGAATGCATCCTTCATAAAGCAACCTCCTACAAGCCCCTGCCGCCGCCGAAGAATGAGCTAAGCCGCAGGGATGAGAGCCGACGGCGCGCGGCCCGCCCCAATGTCGATGGGCGATTTTTCTATCATAGGGCCGCGTGCGCTGTCAAATGACGGCTTCGACGATCAACATCCACGGCTTATCGTTCACTCGCGTAAGCACAACGATGACAGGACGGCCGCGCGGCAGGCTGACCAAGCGACGGCGAAACGCTTCTGGCTCGATGGCCGCGCCGCGTTTTTTCACAGCCGCCACGCGCGCATTCATATCGCGCAGACGACGATTGAGTGTTTTCAGGTGAAAAGGTTGATGCTCGAGAATGCGCCATCCGCGCAAGAACGGGCTTTTTAGCCATTGGTCGCCCGAAAGATAGGCAATCTGAGCGTCGATTTGCCATAGACCGAAACTCGCGGCCAGGTCGCCCACCGCCCCCGCGCGAATGACGGCCGGATCAGGTTCAAAAAGATAGGCCCCAGGCGAGCGCACGCTCGCCTGCGCGCCACGCGCGACCAAGCTCGCGGCGGCAGGCAAAATGGTCGCGCGCCGCACCGGCTCGCGACAGAGCTCCCCGAACCAAAGCGTGCATTCTTTGAGCTGACCCTTCACGCTGATCCACTCGGCCTCAGCCTCAGGCGGAATGGCTTCGTGCGAAAGGCCGGGCATAAGCTTGACGCCAAGGTTGGGTGTGAAGGCTCGGGTGGCCAGCAAATTGCTTAGTGGCGGGCGGAGCTGTTCGGGGTCGAAGATGCGACGAAATTTAAGACGGCGATGAGGGTCGGCCCAGGCGGCTGAGCCGCGCCAGGCCGGCTGAATGATATCGGCCATCACAGGATGAACGCGCTGGGCCAAAGCGAGGGCCCTGGCATTGGCGGCGGTCAGGGCCAATCTTAGGGGGTCGTAATCCACCGCCACAACAAAACAGCCCTGCCCTGCCAGGGCCAGCGCATCCGCTCCCAAGCCGCATCCCAGATCCATCACTGTCTGACGCCCTTGAAAGCGCTGCGCCCGATACGCGGCCACCATCGCGGAGCTCGCCTGTTGCAAAGCCTCGCTCTCGAAGAACATGCGCGCATGAGTTTGAGGAAACTTGGTCGCGGCCCGACGCCGCAAACGCGCCATTTCCATCAAAGCTGCGGCCTGTTCAGGAGAAAAACGCCTGCGCAAATGCGAGAGCGTGGGCAATATCTCCTTATCCGCAAGAGGGCGCGCGGTTAGCGCAGCCAGTTCAGAGACCGCTCGCTCATCTTGTTGCAACCAGCGCAGCAAGGCCGGCGTCAAAAGCCGCGACATGTTGACGATGCGAGGAGAAAGGGAAACATCACAGATCGACGCCATGCAAAACGGAAAAGCCCGTCACTGGCCAGAAGGAAACACCTGGCATGTCTCCGCACTTGCGGCTATGTGGCGTGTTCTTTGCGCCCTCTGGCCGGTTCGCCCGTTGGCGCCAAAGGCAATCGCACGCGAAACGTTGTGCCCACGTCGAGTTCCGACTCCACCTCGATGACTCCAGCGTGCGCGTCCACCACCCACTTCACAATGGACAGGCCCAACCCGGTGCCGCCCAGCTGCCGCGAGCGGGCCTTATCTGCACGATAAAAGCGCTGGAATATGTAAGGTAAATCTTCCTGAGCGATGCCGCGGCCTGTATCGCGGACCTGAATCTCCGCATAATCGCCCTTTCGTTGCAGGCTCAGCTCGATGCGACCGCCTTCAGGCGTGTATTGAATGGCGTTGTTCACCAAGTTCACCAGCATTTGTCGCAAGCGCTCTGCATCGCCCATGACGATGGCTTGATCTTCATGAACGATGCGAAATTCGCGTCCCGTCGCGCGGCGTTTGGCCTGCCGGTAAACTTCCAACATGAGGGTGTCGAGCTCGACGGGTTTGTGGGCCACTGTAGGATCGGCGTCGGCCTGCGCCAGGAGCAACAAATCGGAGATCAGGCGACGCATGCGTTGGGCTTCGGTCTCGATCTCGGCCAACATCTCGGCGCGTTCGGTTTCGGGCAAGGCGTCGGCCCGTTTCAACAAGCTGAGGTTGCCCAAAATGGTGGTCAGGGGTGAACGCAATTCGTGAGAGATGTCGCCAGAGAAGCGGCGTTCGCGCTCGAACAATTCCTGCAAGCGACCCAACATCTCGTTGAAGGTGTTGATGAGGGTGCCGATTTCATCGCTACGCGCGCCAGAAATGGGCACGCGCGCATCGAGCCGCCCCGTGCGGGTGATGGCCAACGCGGTGGCTGTGGCCTCTTGAATGGGTCGAAGCGCGGCCCCGGCCAACCAATATCCCACGCTTGCGCCCACGATCAGCGCGATGAGGATGATCCAGGCGAAATTCTTGGCCAATTGGCGCAGGATTTGTTGTTCAAAGGCGAGACTACGCGCCACCAGAACCGCCCCCACTATCTCGTTGTTGAATGTGATGGGCTGATAATAGACTCGCAGGTCATCCGGCCCCCTGACCGACAAAGAATAATATCCACTAGCGCCTGAAAGAGCTTGCTGGTAATAGGCCTCTGGCAAGGGAATGCGGCCGCTGGCCAGGCGACTGGAGCGATAAACGATGCGCTTCTCCCTATCGAGCACTTGCACATAAAGTTCTTGATCAAACGAGGTGCCCACTGCCGAAAGCAATACTTCGGTGAGAGAACTACTGGGCAGGCTGTAGGCCAATACACGCGCCACCTGGCCGCCGCGGTCTCGCAGCTCTTCGTCCACGCGGGTGAGCGTGCTGGTGCGCACCAATGAAAGCGACATAAAGGCGATCAGGGTGAGCAACACCAACAACAGCGCGGTGTACCAAAGCGTGAGACGCAGACGCAGGGACATGGAAAGCGATTTATGGCTCGCGCAAAATGTAGCCCGCGCCGCGCTTGGTGTGTATCAATCGCGGTTCGCCCTCGGCCTCGAGCTTGGTGCGCAGGTAGCGAATATACACTTCGATGATATTCGATTCACCGCCAAAATCGTAGTTCCAGATCTCTTCATAGATCTGGGAGCGGGTGAGCACCTGGTTGGGATGGCGCATGAATAACTCGAGCAGATCAAACTCGCGAGCGGTCAACTCGATCTCGCGGTCCCCGCGAAAGACCGAGCGGGCGGCCGTGTCCATGGTTAGATCCGCAAATTTGAGCACGCGCTTTTGGGGTTGGCTTTCAACCCGTCTTAACTGTGCGCGCACGCGGGCCAAGAGTTCGTCGATATCGAATGGTTTGGTCACATAGTCATCCGCGCCGCTATCCAACCCCAAAACCCGATCGTCCACAGCATCGCGCGCCGTGAGCATAATGATGGGCGCATCGCTCTCTTCGCGAATGCGCCGACACACCTCAATGCCGTCGATGCCGGGAAGCATCAAATCCAATATGACCAGATCGGGACGGTGGGCCGAAAACGCCTTCAAACCCTCGAAGCCGTTCAATGCCATTTCCACATCGTAGCCCTCGAGCAATAAAGAGCGTCGCAGAAGTTTACCAATGGAGGGATCGTCTTCGATGATTAGAATTTTTATCATGATGTTGTCATTTCAAACCGCTGGCAATTTGAGAACATTTGCATTTTGTCGAATCCGTGGCCGTCGCAAGAGTGAGAGCAGCGTTAAGATAAGCGAAATGCCGGCGCGCCTTCGGCCGCAAGCACCTGTCGCAGTTTTTCGACGCTGATGTTGCCGCCGCTGAGGATCACGGCCACGCGGCGGCCCGCCAAGCGCTCGCGGATCTTGAGCGCGCCAGCCAGTGCGGCCGCGCCCGCTCCCTCTGCGAGATTGCGGGTGTGAGCCAGCAACACGACCATAGCGCGTCGCATTTCGTCTTCGCTCACCAGGATGAAATCGTCGAGATGGCGTCGCATAATGGCTTGGGGCAGGGCGAAGGCCGTGCGCGTGGCAAGCCCCTCGGCGAAAGTGTTCATGTGGCTCTCCACCAGCCGCCCCTCTTTCCAAGAGAGATACGCGGCCGGCGCGGCCTCGGCCTGCACGCCGATCACCTGAATTTCAGGATCGATGCTCTTGGCCACAATGCACGCAGCCGAAGCGCCGCTGCCGCCTCCCACCGGCGCGATGATCACCTCGATGCGCGGTTGTTGCTCCAATATCTCCAGAGTGAGCGTGCCCACGCCTGCGATGAGATGCGGTTCATTGCCCGAATGCACATAGCGCAACCCACGACGCGGGGCTTCTTGCTCCACCCAAAGGCGCGCATCATCAAAGTCTTTGCCATGGAAGACCACTTCGGCTCCCCAATGACGCATAGAGGCCACCTTGGCCGGATTGGCCTTTTCGGGCACAGCCACAATGGCCCGCACCCCAAACAAATGAGCGGCATAAGCGATGGACTGACCGTGATTGCCGGTGCTGGCCGTGATGACGCCCAATTGTCGCTGTTCGTCGGACAAACTGGCCATAAGGTGAATGCCGCCGCGCACCTTGAACGCACCAATGGGCTGGTGGTTTTCGTGCTTCACCCATAACTCAGCGCCCACCATCGCGCTCAGGCCCGGATAGTGATATAACGGCGTAGGCGAAAGATAGCGGTAGACGTTCTGTCGCGCTTCGAAAACATCGGACAAAGTGGGTGCTTTCATAAACTTGATTATAAGGAGATTGGCGTGGATATACAAGATGCGCGTTGCGCATGGCGTAATTGCGTAACTCGCGGCCGCCGGCTGCTCTTTGCCAAAACCATGCCCCCGCGATAGAATCGTATTACCTATTCTATGCCGTTTTTTGCTTCTAAAATGGAGTCATTTTCATGAATCAATTCATCTCATTTCCAGAAAATTTTGTTTGGGGCGCTGCAACATCATCTCATCAAATCGAGGGAGCGTGGAACGAGGACGGCAAGGGCGAATCCATTTGGGATCGTTTCAACCATACGCCGGGCAAAATCTGGGACGGAAGCACAGGCGACATTGCTTGTGATCACTATCATCGCTGGCGAGAAGACCTCGATCGAATGCAAAAACTGGGCTTGAAAGCCTACCGTTTCTCCATCTCCTGGCCAAGGGTGTTGCCAAAAGGTCGAGGAAAGGTGAATCAGGCCGGCCTGGATTTTTACAATCGTTTGGTGGATGGTTTGCTCGAACGCGAGATCACGCCTTTCGTCACGCTCTATCACTGGGATTTACCCCAGGCATTGCAAGACAAAGGCGGCTGGCCCGAACGAGCGACCGCGCACGCCTTCGTGGAATATGCGGATGTCGTAAGTCGGGCGTTGGGCGACCGCGTCAAACATTGGATTACGCACAATGAGCCGTGGGTGGCTGCATTCATGGGGCATCTTTTGGGCGTTCACGCGCCCGGCCTCCAAGATTTCACTTTGGCCATGCGCGCGTCGCACCACATTCTTCTTTCACACGGATGGGCCGTGGAGGTGTTGCGTCGGAACAGCGCGAACGCGCAAGTGGGCATTACGCTCAGCCTACAAGATGTGACGCCGGCCTCACCCAGCCACGCCGATTATCAGGCCGCGCGGCATCTCGACGCATATCTCAATCGGCTTTTTCTCGATCCCCTTTATGGGCGCGGATATCCCGCCGACATGGTGGCCTATTTCCAGCAAGAGCATGGCGGGAGCATGAACTTCGTGCAAGCGGGCGATCTCGAGGCCATCGCCGCGCACACCGATTTCTTGGGCGTGAACAACTACACGCGTCAAATTGCGCGTGATGCTCGCGCCGCCGAAAATTTGCCGCCCACTATCACGACCGAAAACTCAGAATTCACCGAAATGGGTTGGGAGGTTTGTCCCGAAGGGCTTTATCGTCTGCTCAATCGGCTCCATTTCGACTATCAACCGCGGTGCATCTACATTACCGAAAATGGCGCCGCTTTTCCCGACCAACTAAGCGAAGATGGTCGCGTGCACGACGAGGCGCGCCTGCGTTTTATTCGCGATTATCTGCGAGCCGCGCATCGCGCCATCCAATGCGGCGTTCCGTTGGCCGGTTATTTCGTATGGTCTTTGATGGATAACTTCGAGTGGGCGTATGGCTATACGAAGCGTTTTGGCATCATCTATGTCGATTTCGAAAATCAACAGCGCATTTTCAAGGATAGTGCGCTGTGGTTTCGCGAAGTGATCGCCAACAACGGCTTCTGATGAACCGGTGACGGGCCAAAGAACGCGACCCCACCCGATGCGCCGAGCGGTCGTGCGGGGCCGCCTGGCGTTTAGCCGCCAAGATACGCCTCTTTCACGCGGGGGTCGTCGCGTAGTTCTTTTGCCGGGCCTTCCAGGGCGATAGCGCCCGTCTCGATGACATAACCGCGATGCGAAATATCGAGAGCAATCAACGCGTTTTGCTCCACCAGCAAAATGGTTACGCCATCCTTATTGATCTCTTGAATGGTGTCGAAGATCAGGTCCACCAACACCGGGGCCAACCCCATGGATGGCTCGTCCATGAGCAGCACGCGAGGTCGAGACATGAGCGCGCGAGAGATGGCCAGCATTTGCTGTTCGCCGCCGCTTAGCGTGCCCGCGACCTGCGTCCGGCGTTCGCCCAGGCGAGGAAAAAGTTCATACATGCGCTGAATATCTTCAGCAATGGCTTTGGCGTCTGTGCGCAAATATGCGCCCATCTCCAAGTTTTCCTCCACCGTGAGCTTTTGAAAGACGCCGCGACCCTCAGGTACCATGGCCAACCCCTTGGCCACCAGTTCGTGGGTGGCATATTGCAACGCGTCTTCACCATCGAAGCGCACCGATCCTTCTCGCGGGCGCAGCAAACCTGTGATGGTGCGCAGGGTCGTGGTCTTGCCCGCCCCATTGCCACCGATGAGACAGACGATTTCGCCCTCATCGACCGTCATGGAAACGCCCTTGAGCGCGTGGATATTGCCGTAATAACTGTGAACGTTTTCGAGTTCCAATAATGCCATGATATCCTGCTCCTGCTAAGCGGCTTCGGCCATGAGTTGCGCGGCGCCTCGGCCCAAATAGGCCTCGATGACGCGAGGATCGTTCTGAATCTCTTCGGGCGTGCCTTCGGCCAGCTTCTTACCGTAGTCCAGCACCGTCACCTTTTCAGAAATGCCCATGACGACTTTCATATCGTGCTCGATGAGCAAGATGGTAATGCCCAATTCATCGCGCAAGCGCCGGATGAAATTGGTTGTCTGAAGCGTCTCGGCAGGATTCATGCCGGCAGTGGGTTCGTCCAACAAGAGGAGTTTGGGTTTGCTGGCCAGGGCGCGCGCAATTTCCAGGCGGCGCTGATCGCCGTAAGGCAAGTTTTTGGCCAGCATGTCTCCCTTGCCGCGCAAGCCCACAAAACGGAGCAAGCGACGAGCCTCCTCCTCCACCAGCTTCTCTTCGTGACGCGTGCCAGGAGAACCAACGATCGCGCCAATCCAGTTCGAATGCAGATGCGGCTCCTGGCCCACCATGATGTTCTCGATGGCGGTCATATTGCTGAAGAGACGGATATTCTGGAAGGTGCGCGCGATGCCCAGCCGCGTGACCTGAAACGGCTCCAGGCCCTCAAGGCTGTAATTCTCGAAATGGACATGGCCCTCATCAATGGAGTAGAACCCGGTTAAACAATTGAAAAAGGTGGTTTTACCAGCGCCATTTGGGCCGATGATACTGCAAATGCTTCCGCGAGGCAGCTCGTAATCGAGATGGTCCACAGCCACCAAGCCGCCAAAGCGCTTGACCACTTTCTCCGCCACAAGGATATTATCGGTCATGATTCCTCCTAGTCAGACGCCTCGGAAAGGGGACGCATAGGTTGGCTTGTTTGCATTTCTCCCATATCAGGGGGCGGCTCCTCCTCGTCAGCCGCCATCTCGCGCCGAATGACCGGCGAAGGCCACAAACCTTCGGGCCGCACCAACATCATCACCACCAACAGAGCGCCATAGAGCAAGAGGCGGAATTCTGCGAATTCGCGCAAGAGTTCGGGTAGGCCAATAAGGGCCAACGAGCCGACCACAATGCCGGGGATGCTCCCCATGCCGCCAATGATGATCAGGCTCAATACATTGATGGACACCAGCAAGTTGAAGCTGTTGGGGAAGATCGTGCCCACTTTGCTGGCGAAGATGGCGCCGGCCATGCCGCCCGAAGCCGCGCTGACCGTAAAGGCCAGGACCTTGGCCGTGGTGGTGTTGATGCCCACCGACGAGGCCGCGTCCTCATCCTCGCGCATGGCCATCCATTGCCGACCGGTGCGGGAATTGTTTAATCGAGTGGCCACAAAAAGCACAAACAGCGCGCCCACAAAAATGATGTAGTACAATTCCTGTGGGCCGCTGAACTGGCCATAGAGGATAAGATTCATTAGTCCGGCTAAGAGGCTGTCACCCTTGGCTATTTCGATAAGCGCCGGCGCTCGGTCGGCCAAATTGAGGATTTCGGCCAGGGCGGGAAGTTCGGGCTTGGGAATGAAAAGAATGCCTTGTGCGCCGCCTATGTAGGGTTTTAGCCAGTCCGAAAGGGCCAACAGACGGATGATCTCGCCAAAACCCAGCGTGGCAATGGCCAGATAATCGCCGCGCATGCGCAGCACGGGCAGCGCCAACACAAAGCCGGTGAACATGGCCGCCAAGATGGAGATGGGAATGATGATCCAAAAACCGAGGGGATCCGTTCCCAAACGAGCGCCCAAACCCAAAGGTCCAGTGGATGTGAGCACGCCGGCAATATACGCGCCAACCGCGAAGTTGGTCACATAACCCAGATCAAGCAAACCGGCCCATCCTACGGCGATGTTCAGACCCAACCCCATGATAATGTATAAACCAACATTATCGATGACCTCGCTGAGATAAGGGCCGAGCACCCAGGGCAAGATCAATAAGAATATGCCAAACATGGTTTTCCACAAACGGCCGGCCTGCTTTTTGCGGCTCGCGGGCATGGCATTGTATCGCGTCCTGATCGCCTGCCCTTTCACATCCCAAAACAGCGTCGTGAGATAGGTCACAACGAAAATGGCGGCTGCGGCCTTCGTGGTAAGTGATTTCCCCTGCACAATTTGCTTCAGCGCGCCTCGTTCGATAAATTGTTGCAGAACCTGCTTGATGAATTCACTCAGCAGACCGGAAAGAATCACCACCACGAGCGCAATGACCAAAGGCCGTCGGAAACGATAGGGAATGAAAGAAACCACAGCGCCCAACAGGCCTGAAACAGCCAGAACGCTCATGAGAATGAACGCGCCTTGAGCCATTTGCTCCTGACCAACGAGAAGGATCTCCATCAAGGCCGGATTCACATTTACAAACATGTCTCGCAAGGGGATCCTGTCGTTGACCAAAATGAGCAACACGGTGGGCAGGCTGGCCACAAACCCAGCGATCAACGCGCCCACAAGCGCCAGGAAGGGGTTTTTCCCTTCGCGACGCCACTTGAGCGCCACAAGATAACCCACCACCAGCGAAGGGAAAATCACCAACATTTCACCAAGCGTGAGCATGCCCTTCACCACCTCGCGCTTGTTGAACACCTCAACCATGCCGATGACGGATGTGTACAATGGGACAATGCCCGCCAACAGGCCCGCGCGTATGAAATATCGCAGATCGAAACGCTTTGTTGCACTCATCGTCATTCTCCTTATGCTCGCTTCTCGGCCAAGCGCTCACCCAAAATGCCCTGAGGCCGGAAGATGAGCACCAGCACGAGCATGGTGAAGGCAATGACATCCTTCAATTGATTGGCGGCGGGAATGCCAAGACCATCGAGCACCAGATTGGGGCCAAGCGATTCGATGACGCCTAACAACAGACCGCCCAAAAAAGCGCCCGGCACATTGCCGATCCCGCCAAGCACCGCCGCGGTGAAGGCTTTGATGCCCGGGAAAAAGCCCATAAAGAAGTTGACGCCTTGGGGACGATAGAGGCCATTGATGACCCCGGCCGCGCCCGCCAAAGCGCCTCCCAAGACAAAGGTGAACACAATCACCTTGTCGATATCTATACCCATCAGGCGCGCCACCTCTTTGTTCTCCGAGACCGCGCGCATCGCCTTGCCCCGCTTCGATTTCTCCACCACCCAATAGAGACCAACCATCAACACAACCGCGGCAATAAAGACAATAATCTGGACAATGGGGATTTCGGCGCCGCCAATATTGATGGTCCCTTTCAGCGCCGGCACCTCAGGATAAGTGCGAAAGGCTGAACCGTAAAAGCCTTTGAATGTGTATTGCAAGAAAAAAGAAGCGCCGATGGCGGTGATAAGCGGGACCAAACGAGGCGCGCCCCGCAGCGGACGATAGGCGATGCGTTCGAGCAACACCGCCACCACCATGGAAACAACGGCGGCCAGCGCCATCCAGGAAAGGATGGTCAGGAAAGGATGCGAGTCTAGCCACCCTTTCTTGGCCGTGTAGATGGCCAAGAAATAAGCCGTGTAGGCTCCCGACATAAAGACTTCGCCATGAGCAAAGTTGATCATGAGCAAAATGCCATACACCAGCGTATATCCCAACGCAATGAGCGCATAAATACTTCCTTGCGCCAACCCCGACATAACCAGGCTAATCCATTGATCGGTTGTGTATTTGCCTGAAGTGATGGTGTTGAAAGCGCCAACGATAACTGCGACGATGATGACTATACGTAGCGCATTGAGGACGACATCCACCCAATTCAGACGGTAAAGACGTGCTTTCATGCGGCTCCTCGCAGATGAAAGAGGTTAATAACTACGCATGAGGTGCACGAGCCAGGGGAGCGCCCCCCGGCTCGTGCAATAGCTCCTGGAAAATGTGTTCGCTTATTCGATGGCGCCGGTGGAAGGCGTCCAGACCACAGGCGGAGGCCAGTTGTCTTCGTTGACCTCAGCTTCGGTGATCTTGAAGATGCCCAAGGCTTCACCGGTGGCGCAATCGCCATACTGGTTGCATGTCAGCGTGCCGGTCACGCCGGGGTAGTCCTTGGTGCTGTAAATCGCATCTCGCAACGCCTGACGACCAATGAG
>JAADII010000068.1 GCA_013151415.1 Chloroflexota bacterium | reverse complement strand
ACCCATCCCGGTTCGCCTAACTCGCCCTCGATCTCGATCTCGGCCGGAAGAAAGGCGCGCACCACGTCTGCATGAGTGAGTAAATGTCGCGTGATTTGGGAAGTGGAAAAGCAAGAGACGCCAGCGGTGATGGCCAGCGGCAACAAAAGTTGATCGGCCAGATGGGGATCGATGGCCGCGTCCGTAGCCAGGAACGCGTCCAGAGCGTCCACGGCCTCGTCCGCGACCCGTTCGGCCGGCTTGCCTCGCGCGCCCAACCCCGTGAACCCGGCCATCACGCCATCCCCCAACGCTTTCAGGAAGACCACCGTTCCCTTGCCCCGCGCGGGGAGGGATTCCACCTCCAGCCGCAATTCTGGAACCCGATCTTTCAAGCGTCGCTCCACCTGTTTGCGCTGTCGCGCGGCGATGCTCATGGGCAAATTCGCCACCGCCGAAAGCCCCCACAAACCCCGCAATGCGCCGCGTTGCGTCATCTTCAACGTTCGGCTCACTCGCCGCGGCCGGATGGCGGCGCGGACCTCGCCCCCGCCTTTGGGATAGAATCCCGCCCACACCAAATGGAGTTCGGCTTTGAAGCCCAACTCTTGCAGGGCGGGTAGCCAGACATGCTGTAAATAATGAAAACAAGGACTCCAGGGCACATGCGTTCCGCCGGTGATGGTCACCTGCGACGGGGCCGGGCACAATGCCAGGGGCAAGAAAATCGTTTGGAGCACGAGGGAAGTCGAGCCGGCCGTGCCGATGTCGAAGCGGTATCGGCCTGGTCGCACTGAACCCGGTTGGAACAGCAGCGAGGTCGATCCCAGGGCCGCGCCCTCGACCTGGGCGTCGCTTATCCGCCGCGCGGCCTCCACCGCGGCCAGATGTTGCGCGGCCAGGCCCGGTTTCTTGCGGCCGGCGCGGATGCGCTTTATGCGCAACGCTTCGCCCGTTAACAAGGAGAGCGTCAAACTGCTGCGCAGGATTTGCCCGCCGCCTTCGCCCTGCGAGCCGTCGATGGTGATCATGGGGACATATCGATGAATGCTTCAAGGATTAGCGGAGTTCGTGCTGAGACCGAGGGTTTTCTATCATCAAGGTCAGACGATGAAACCATGAGACGATGGAATGAAGATGAGTTTTGCACGATGCATATTGTCGTTTTGCAAAAACGGCGATAATGCATAATTATATCGATAGTCGGCACTTAATCATTGATTCGGAAAGGCTTTTTAACGTTTTGGTAAATATTATCCAAAAGTATTTTTTCGCGTTTTTCGATGGTGTTCAAAAAATAATCGGCCTTGCCCATGTGTTTGAAGGCGGCATAGCCGCGCTCCAGAAAACCCTGCAATTCCTCCCATCCGCCGCGGACCGCGGGACGACGCGCGGCGCGCAATGTCCAGCCAATGAGCGGCAAACGCACGAGACGTTCGATGCCCCGCCCAATCTGGGTGACCAATTCGATCTGATACACTCGTTCGTCATAGTTATCGCAAAGGCGATAGGCTTCCGCGTATTGCTCTTCGGTGATATGATCTCTTACGCCGACGTGGTTTAGCAAAACATCCAGCAGTTTTTGATCTAGCTCCTCGGTTAGGGATTGCAATTCGATGGCTTTGGTGAGCGTGTGCAAGACCCTGGCCGGCAGAAAGCGCATCATGAAATCGTGAATGCGAATGATGTCGTAGTCTCGCTGGCTGAAGTCTTTGGGCGCGTAGATGTCTTCGAGAAAGAAGCGGCAGGCCGGGCCATATCGTTTGCTGGCCAAAAGGTCGGCGTGAGTGCGGGCCAGGCGCTGCGATTGCCAGGCGCGCAACATGGCCATTTCGGGCGAGAGGCCCTTGCCCTGGACCCGCTGGTGAGTGACTTCTCGATGACGCCGCAGTTCAAACAGCAGCGCGGCTGCGTCTTTGGGAGAGGGTTTGTCAGACATGATACAGTGCTTGAGCAATAGCCGAACCGGTGTTCTACCTTTTGGTCAAGCGCCATTCTTCCCAGACTCGTTGTACAAGCGCGTCGCTGATCCAAATGTCGCTTCTGTTCAAAATCGATTGGAAAGCGAACTCGATTTCGACATCCTCGAGAATTTCGCTGCGATGCGCTTGTACGAGAACGCCTAATGTTCCTTTCACGCGCAGACCCTGTTCATGGGCGATTTCACGCGCCAGTAGGTCATCCAAGAGTATCCAATCAGCCTGTTCTTAGAGGGCAAGTGCAATGGCATGTTGTTCACCGACATGTAATCTCGGCGGTCCCGGCGTCTTCTCAAGATAAGCTGGGATTACATCTGAAACGGTAATCTCGTTGCGCAAGACGGCCATCTGAACCACATATGCATCCGGCTCTCCCAACTCCACCCCACGCGAAACAACTTCTTCGTGAACAATAGGAGGAATCAACACAACATCATAAAGCTGGCTCAACAATCGAACGAGCCCGAGCTTGCCCAGAGCGATCAACGGGCCGGCGTTGACTACAGCCTTCATGCCAGTTCTTCTTCCGCCATTTGCTCAGACCATCGGGGTTGAATGCCAAGGGCGCGCGCTTGCCGGACCATTTCCGAATAAGACATGCCGGCCAATTCCGCTGCCCGTGCAAAAGAAATCAGGCCGCGCGAGTAGAGTAAAAGCGCTTCTTGGGCTTTGATCTGTGACAACCCAAGCAACACCATTTCTTGGAGCCTATCTTCGTATGGCTTTATTTGGCGAGCAACATCATCTGGAAGCTCGATGACCAACTGTTTCATTGATTTCCTCAGCTTACATACAGGCGAACATCATATTTACGAATTGTACATCAAGCGGGCTGCAAGCTCCAATTCATTTTTCGCCTTACAAATAACTGTCTTCCTCTAGCCCCATGAATGAGGCGTCCTTCTTCAACAGGTGGGGTGCGTAGCGGCGAAGGTTGCGGTGGAATTCGCCCACGCCCGCATCCGCGATGTAAAGGCCGATGGGAATGCGACGGTCGCGACCCGACCCGCGCAGCACCAAACCGAGCCATTTCGGCCCTTCATAGCCTGACTTCTTGAGATACAGCACGACCTGGCGTCGTCGCCGCAAGCCGATGCGGTCGATGTTGCTCCAACCCGTGCGCACCACATAGAAAAGCGAATGATACTCGACGCCTTCTCGCGAGGTGATGACGTGGCTCTTCATGGCGTGAAACGCAACGCCAAGCCCGGGAAGAAAGAGGAAAAGGAACAAAGAAACCGGCACAATGAGCGGCGAGGGATAGGTGGTGACCATCGCGGTCAGCGCATAAGCGGCCATGGTCCCACCGCCCACAATCATCAACATGCGCTGGGGTTTCCAAAGGCGGTAGATTTGTCGATTGTCGTTGGTCATTGTCGTTCTATCTCAAAACCAGCTCCACGTCAACACGCGGCGACGGCGTTGGTCCAGCCGGTGCAAGCCGAGTTCATGCGCGTAGCGCACGGCCTCTTCGTATTCTTCGCGAGTGATGGGCCGGTTCAGTTCGGGATAATGGTGCGCGCGATAAGCGGGCCGGTACTGATCCATGAGATTGAGATAAGTGTTGGGCGAAATCTCTTCGGCCAGGAAGCGGATGATCTCTTTGGTTCCGGCCAAGTTGTTGGGCAGGATGAGGTGTCGAACCAGCAATCCGCGCACGGCCAGCCCGTTTTCGTCTAACACCAGGTCGCCCACCTGGCGATGCATTTCCTTCACCGCAGCCTGGTTCACCTGGGGATAGTCGCGAATCTTGGAATAGCGCCGGGCGATGTCCGCGTCGGCGTATTTCATGTCGGGCATGTAGATGTCGATGACGCCATCGAGCAAGCGCAGCATCTCCAATGAGTCGTAGCCGCCCGTATTGTAGACCAGCGGCAATCGCAGCCCCGCCTGCGCGGCGATGAGCGCGCCGGCCATGATCTGAGGGGCCACGTGGCTGGGCGAGACGAAGTTGATGTTGTGGCAGCCGTATTCCTGCAATTCCAACATGATCGCGGCCAGATCCTCCGGCTCCACTTCGTCGCCCGCGTCGGTCTGGCTGATGTCGTGGTTCTGGCAAAACTGGCACTTGAGATTGCATCGGCTGAAAAAAATGGTTCCCGACCCGCGCCAGCCGCGCAAGGGGTCTTCTTCGCCCATGTGGGGACCGTAACTGCTCACCCTGGCGCGCACGCCGGTCTTGCACACGCCCAGCTTGCCGGCGCGGCGATCGGCCTTGCAATGCCATGCGCACACATGGCAGCCCGAGAGCAGTTCATAGGCCGCTTCCACGCGCTGCTTCAATTCACCGCTGCGCAAAAGCTTGAGATAAGATGGCTCGAACGCGCTCATCGTAAATCAGCCTTTTGTCAACGACTCCAGGTGATGCGTTCTTCGGTCCAGCCGCGGCTGACGAAATCGGGCTCGCCTTTTACCATGCCGTCGAGCGGCCCGGGCAGATCGAACAATTTGCGTTGATTGCCGCCGTCGGCATTCATCACCCAAATGGCCCATCGACCAGAGCGTGTTGAAACAAAGGCGATGGATTTGCCATCGGGCGACCAAACAGGCAGACCATCGTTGGCCGCGTTGTTGGTGAGACGACGCAAGCCCTTGCCCGTCACGTCGATGCGGTGGACTTCCCAGTTGCCATCGCGCTGCGACATAAAAGCAATGTATTTGCCATCAGGCGATGCTGAGGGAGCGGTTGCAGTCTCATCGGAGAGGAGCAGGGCGGCCTCAGAGCCATCCCCGTTCATAACCGCCAGACCCACGTCAGGAAAAACCTGACGGAACACGATGCGTCCGTCGGGCAGCCAGGCCGGCATCTCACCATGAATGGCCGTAAAATTTTGCATGATCACTTGCTCTTGGCTGGAATGAATATCGTACCTGTAAATCCGAGGTTTTCGATCGCCTTCGCGACGAGAGAAATACACCAGGGCGCCGCCATCGAACGACCAAACAGCCGCGCCGTCTTCCAAATATTGGGTGCGCCGCCGATAGTCGCTGCCGTCGATGTCAATGGTGGCCAACCCGCGTTGATCATTCCGCCAGTTTCGGAAGGTCAACCGCAAGCCATCGGGGCTAAGGGCGGCGGCGCTAGCCAGGGTAAGAAAGCGACGCATGTTGGCGCCATCGGCGTTGGCCATGAACAGGTCGAAAGTCCCTGAATCGGGCTGATAGACAGGAAATGCGAACTGACCCGTTATTTGGGGGGGCTTGGGTCGCGGGGTGGGGCTGGGTTTGGCTTTGGCCGTGGCTGTGGCCCTAACCGCAGCCGTGGCCGTGGCCGAACGATTGGGCGTCGATGTGGGCGTGGCCGTGGGTCGGGTGGGGGTGAGCGTGGGAGTGAGCGATGGCGTAGGGGTGGCGGTGCTGGTGGGTGGAGCGGGTGTGGCGGTGGGTGTGGGAGGAAGAGGCGTAGGCGTGGCAGTGGGAAGCGGGGTCGCGGTAAAGGTGGGGGTGGGTGGCAGAGGAGTGAAAGTGGGCGTCGCGGTGGGAATAGGCGTTAGAGTGGGGGTGAATGTAGCCAGGGGCGTGCGCCCAACCGCAACGCCCAACGTTGGCTCGGTCTCATTCGTGCTCCGGCTGCGTTCGAGCAGAAAGGAGATGGGCTTGATGGGAGTGAGCGTCTCGGTGAGGGCCAAAATCAGGCCGCAAAGAATCGTGAATGCAACGAGGCTAACCAAAATAGCCCAAAGTGCGTTGGCCCCTCCCATCCTTGGGTTTTCAGGAGGAATAGTCATATTCTCTATTTTACGCCAGACACTCCCGCAACACAAGGCCCTCGCAACCATGGGGTGCGTTTCAATCTCGGGGCAACAAGCTGCATGTCATTGTGAAGGGGCGTCAAGCCCCGAAGCAATCTCCAACGCTCATAACGACGCGGCCGCATCTTCTAGCCGCCGAGTTTCAACGCCGCACCAGATCGAAAGCGAGCAAGACCGAAAAAACAATAAGCATTTGGCCTGGCCCATAGGTGAGCCACACCACATCACCGATAAACGGGAAGCGAAGCCCGCTGAACAATTGCCCGGCCAGGATGAGATCACTAAGCAAGAAAAGGGCCGCGCCTAGCGCAAGGGGAGTGAGAAGGGGCGCTTGAAGGGCGAGTCCAGTGGCGACGCCGGCCGTGCTGGCCAACAGAAGAGCATAGGGCAATGCAGCCCAATGGAGCGCGCTGGTCTCTTGACCGCGAAATACAAGGATATACCAGCCCACCACCGCCACCGCCATCCATGCCAACCAAGCCGCCCACCTCGCCATCGGATCTGCCAATCCAAATCGATTGCCAAACCCCAATAGAGCAATGATATAAAATATGTGGCCAAAACCAAACGCGGCGATGCCCGCCATGACCCGATTGGGAGCAGGAAGGACTTGGGCCATGAACAGATCGCCCAGCAAGCCCAAGGTCATCCCCAAGGCGATGAACAAGCTGAAATGGGCGAGAGGAGTCTGTCGCGTGAAGATGAACAGGCTCCAGGCGGCAAGAACCAATGCAGCCGAGGAGAACATGCGCGTCCACAACGGCATGCGTCGCTGCTCGGCTGCATCCCACCGACCAAAAAGAAAGCCCCCAAACAACAACGCCGCCCATCCAATCCACAGCGCAAGTAGCCAAAAACGTTGATAAGGCGCAAGGTTCATCATGGTTCAATGGAGCTCGAAAAAACGTTCAAAGGCGGGAAAACGGTGAATGCATTCATCCATAGATCTTCCGTCCATGTTAGGATAAGATCTCGCGCGAATCAATAAGACGACCCGCCGGCCTTCGTCCGGCGGGTCAGAAAAACAAGCATCGCCTTATCGAGACCGATGGTCAAGCCAATTCGGGTTGCAACAAGCCGTAATTGCCGTCGCGACGACGGTAGACCACATTGACCGCACCTTCATCTGCATTGAGAAAGATGAAAAAGTCGTGACCGAGCAACTCCATTTGCTCAATGGCTTCGTCCACGCTCATGGGGTAGATTTCAAACCGTTTGGTGCGGACGACGGTCGCGGCCGCGGTCTCCTCCATCTCGGGTGCGAGCACCGCTTCATAAACGGCTGCGGCATGGCTAACCGCGCGTTTGCTATTACGCGCGCGTTTGCCTTTGAAACGTTCGATGCGGCGCTCCAGTTTATCGGTCACTGCGTCAATGGAGGCGAACATATCGCCAGAGCGCTCCTCCGCACGCAAAATCGTCCCACGCACGCGTAGTGTCACCTGGGCAACCGCTCGATCCTGGGCGCTGCGCGTCTTTTCTTCGCGCAGTTCCACGCGAGCTTCATCGATGTCAGGCAAGTACCTCTCGAGTCTCCCTATCTTTTTTTCCACATACTGTCTCAACCAATCGGTCAATTCCACATTGTGCGCCTGAATTGTAAGCTTCATCGTAGGGCTTCTCCTTTCTGAGAATGATATCCGGCCTGGGCAGGGACCGGAGGATGGATTGATGGTATTGTACGCCTTTGCGGCGCAATCTGTCAACCGAACCAGGGCGCGGGTGCGTTTCAATTGCGGGTGAAAAAAGTGCGCGTCATTGCGAAGGGACGTCACAGTCGCGAAACAATCGCCAACGCTGTTAGCCGCGTCCACATGGACATTGGGGATGGCTTCGGCCTATGGCCTCGCCATGGCGTTTATGCACGCGCCCTCATTCTGGAACCCACCCGGGGCGCGCCCGGATTTCGCGCTAAACATGACCGGGATCATAGCCCCGTGGAAAAGGATCATCTAAGCTTGAAAATGGAAAAGGCGCGATTCTTGTAACTTTTCCACCTGGTTGCAAGCAAGAGGCCATGTTCTCACAAGGAGGTGAGGCGAATGAATTGGTGAGCGATGATCCGGGGCGTTCATCGCGGTTTCGACGCGTTTCGGAGACATGATGAAAAACTCAAAAACGAGTGGATCAGAGATTGAGAAGTCGTCGAGCCGCGCTTCTCTCGATCTTTGGTCCATTGTCATTCTTTATTTCTCGAGGAGGAAGGAAAATGGCGGCTGTAAAAGAGCAAGAGGCGGTCACCGCTTCTTCACCACGCGATGTGGAGGCGATGCTGGCCAGGGCCAAAAAACCCGCGGCCGACGCCATGGCGCTTCATCCCTTTTATAAGGGCAAAGTGCAAATCGCTTTGAAATGCGCGGTGCGCGACTTTAACGATTTCGCCATCTGGTATACGCCCGGCGTGGCCGCGCCCTGTCGGGCCATCGAGGCGAAGCCCGAGTTGGTTTATGAACATACGAACAAAGGCAACATGGTGGCCGTGATCTCCGATGGCACGCGCGTGCTGGGTTTGGGCGATATCGGCGCAAAGGCGGCCATTCCGGTCATGGAGGGCAAGGCGCTGCTCTATAAATATCTTGGCGGCGTCGATGCTGTGCCCATTTGCCTGGATACGAAAGACCCCAATGAGCTGATTCGCGCGGTGCTCATGCTCCAACCTTGCTTTGGCGGCGTCAACCTCGAAGACATCTCTCAACCCAAATGTTTTTACATTTTGGACACGCTGCGAGAGCAGGCCGAGATTCCTATCTGGCATGATGATCAGCAGGGCACAGCCACAGTCGCGCTCTCGGGCCTGATGAACGCGTTGCGTCTGGTGGGCAAACGACCGGATGAAATCAAAGTGGCCTTCATTGGCGCGGGCGCATCCAATGTGGCCTGCACCCGACTCATGTTCGCCTGGGGCGTGAAGCCCGAAAACGCCATCGTCGTGGATAGCAAGGGCATTCTTCACCCTGGGCGCGAGGACCTGCGTCGGCGCAAGGCCGAGTTTGTCGACAAATGGCGACTATGCAATATCACCAATGCCGAGAGACGCACAGGCGGGATCCCAGAAGCGTTGGTGGATGCGGATGTGTGCATTGCTCTCAGCAAACCAGGCCCAGGGACCCTGCAACAAGCGTGGTTGGAAAAAATGGCCGATGACGCGATCGTGTTCGCCATGGCCAATCCCATTCCCGAAATCTGGCCCTGGGAAGCCAAGGCCGCCGGCGTGCGCATTTTCGCGACCGGTCGCTCCGACTTTCCCAACCAGGTGAATAACTCACTCGGTTTCCCGGGTATTTTCCGCGGCGCGCTGGATGTGCGCGCTCGCACCATCAGCGACGAGATGTGCATCGCCGCGGCGCAAGCTTTGGCCGATACGGCTCGCGAGCGCGGGCTGGACGACGAACACATTTTGCCCACCATGGACGATTGGGAGGTCTTCCCGCGCGAGGCCGTCGCGGTTGGCATGAAAGCGCAAGAACAGGGCCTGGCCCGTATTCGCATGGATGAAGACGCGCTGTTCCGCAAGGCCAGCGACATCATCGCCAACTCTCGCGAGATGACTCAGTGGATGATGCGCGAGGGATTCATCCCTGAACCCCCGGAGGTGTGACCATGTATGATGTCATCATTATCGGCGGCGGACCAGCCGGTCTGGCGGCCGCGAACTATTGTCTTCACAAGCGGCTAGAGGTGCTGCTCATCGCACCCGAACTGGGCGGCAAAGCCAATTATCGCATGCATCTGGCCGGCCTGGAGGGCTATGAGCACATCACAGGTGAAGAGATCGTGCGCACGTTTCGCAGCCGTCTGCAATATCTCGATTTCGCGCGCGTGCGCGACTTAGCCGCCAAGATCGAACCCATTGCAGGCGAAAACTATGAGACCTTTCGCGTGCTCACCCAAAAAGGAAAACATTACACTACGAAAGCCATCATACTCGCGACCGGCGCGGACCCCATTCGCCTCCATTTGCCTGAAGAGGAGCATTTGCTCGGTCGCGGGGTGAGCTATTCGGCCATCAGCCACGCCCCTTTGTTCTGGGAACGCGAAGCGGCCGTGGTGGGAAGCACAGACCTGGCTTTACGCTCTGCGGCCGAGCTGGCCACAGTGGCCAGCCGAGTGCTGTTGATTGCGCCCGAAGGATTACCCACAAAATCGGCCTTGCGTCGCAAATTGGAGCAGATGGAAAATGTGACCATTTTGGAGCGCCATGTCATTACCGGCATTCACGGCAATGGTTATGTCAATAGCATCACCATTCAAGATCCGGCTGGTCGCAAGCAAGAGACGCCGGTAAGCGGCGTATTCGGCGAACTAGGCCTGAGACCCTGCTCCGACCTGGTGAAAAACCTGGTGGAGCTCGACGAAGAAGGTTATGTAAAGGTGGATGACCGCTGCCGAACTTCTCGTCCGGGCATTTTCGCTGCCGGCGATGTGACCGACACTTTCGGCGAACAGGTGCTCATCGCCCTGGGAGAAGGCGCGAAAGCCGCGCTGGCCGCATTCGATTATCTGCTCGAATGTGAAGAATGCGAGATGTAAACCAGTCAACCCGAATTAGGCAAGAACGCCAATACGCGACCGGCAAAGGGTCGTTTGCGTTTTCGCCTCTGTGTGCGTTATAGGCCATTCAATTCACTTGCGGTTGCGGCTCCTCAGACGCCTCCTGCCGCTCGATCCAAATTTCTCCGAATAAGTCTGGCTGGCGCACGCGAACCTCGTTTTGCTTGATCAGCTCCAGAACAGCCATAAAACTGACAATGACCTCGACGCGCGAGCGTGCGCGTCGCAGAAACTGACGAAATCGCACAACGCCGCGACGCGCCAGAGTGGCTCGCAGGCTTTCCATTTTCTCTTGCACAGTTATTCGATGCGGCTCAATGGACGCGGCCGGGAGGGGCGGCGCGTCGAGGTCTTGTAATACTTCGCGCACCGCGTGCAAAAGCGCATTCACATCAATGCCGGTGAGGTCCAAACGCTTTTCCAATTTCGGAGGCGGGGCCAGGCGCACATAACCCCGCTTGCCTTCGGCTTCCAACTCGCGCAAAAACGCCGCGGCCTCTTTGAAACGCTTGTATTCGCGCAATTGTCGCGCCAATCGCTCGCCCGGATCTTCCTCCTCTTCGTCGCTCTCGGATTCAGGCTGCGGCAACAGCGCCAATGACTTGATGTGAAGCAGCCTTGCGGCCATCACCAAAAACTCGGCAATGCCGTCAGGCTTGAGCTCCTCCATGCGAGCAAGATAATCCAAATATTGACCCGTAATTTGGGCGAGACTGACCGAAGTGATAGGCAACTCTTCTTTTTCGATAAGGTGCAGCAATAAGTCCATAGGCCCCTCGAACACGTCGAGCTGCACAATATAATCATCCGCGGGGCGCAATTTCAGGGGATCGGGCATGAATGACGACTCTAAAAATTCAAGAAACGCTGTCCGGACTCGGCCAGACGATCGAGGATGGCTTTGGTCTCGGCAAAATCTTTGCCAGCCAGGCGTTCAACCTTCACGCCCGCCGCGCGTAGTTCATCGTCCACTTGCGGACTAACCCCCGCCGGGCCGCCGACGATGGTCACATATTCGGCTTGCTTCGCCTCCTCGACCGAGAAACCAACTGTGGGCTGGAAGCGAGCAATGTAGTTTTCCGCGCCTTCCCAATCTTGTTTGGCCCAGTTATCGCCATGATGCCAGAAGAGCATGTAATGATAAATGGATTTGCTCGCAGGCCCGGCATCACCACCTAACACGGCCTGAATACGCTCCATGAGCAAATTTCGCCATGCTTTGTCCTCGACCCATTGCCTACCAGGACAGCTGGTGGCGTTATAAGGAAATTCCTTATGCCCCCACACATTGTCCAGAGGAATGTTCAGTTCTTGCATGAGCCAGGAGACCAACCGAGCGGCAGCGTCGATTTGCGCGGGCGTGGGGATCACGTCGGTGAAATTGCCGGCCACACACACGCCAACCGTATAGCTGTTGTTTTTATATACGTGCCAAGAGGCCAGTTTCAAGTCTTGAGTGTGATAGATGGTTCCATCTGGACCAATGTAATAATGATAACCAATGCCCGGCCACTGATGCGAGGGATGATTGACATGATAATTGGCAATGCGTTCGGGCGGCACGTTGGCCGGCGCGGCGCTGTGATGAATGGCAATATGCGTGATCTGGCTAAGAGGGCGCGAGTCGTAGCGTTTTGTCGGATGTTTGGGCAGCTTGTCCACCAATTCCTGCATAGGTGGTTTCGATACGCCGCCAGGCGCGGGCTGCGCCTCCTCCGTCCTGGCGTCCAGCTGGCGACGCAACTCGTCTATCTGCAACTGTTGCTCTTCGACGCGGCGCTGCAATTCGGACGCGGTCTGCGATAACTGATCTCGCTCTCCTGCGAGAGCGTCCCGCTCCTTTTCCAACGCTCGAATGCGCTTCTGCAACGACGCAACCACTTCACCCTGCTCCCCTTCTTTTTGCGCCGCTTCCAGTTGCTTTTTCAGCTTTTCATTCTCTCTCTCCAGGCGAGTCATCTGCGCGTTGCGGGCTTTCAGATCCTTTTCGAGCTGCTTCGCTTGCGTCTTCAACGCCTTGATCTCCTGCAAATAACGCTCATTTTTTTCTGCAAGACTGCGCACCTGGCGTTCTAAAGCCCGCAATTTCACCGCGTCCGTCACGCCGCCCGGCAGCGGCTTGCTCTGAACGCGGCGTTCGCGCACCTTTTTAAGGAGCGTATTTTTCCACTTTCGCCCCTTTTGCCACTGCTCGCCCGGCGACTGCGTAACGATGAACTCGCGCACACCCTTGACGCTCTCTTCATCCAGATCATATTTCTCTAGCAACCAGGCGACCAGGTCGGCCAGGCTCTCTAGCTGAGCCTCGGTGGGTATCTCGTCGTTGAAATTGCCCGCCACATGAATGTTGACGCCGTTCAAAATCCAGGGCTGTTTGTCATCCACGACCTCGTTGAGCGGATTCGTTTGCAGGATCGCGCCCTCGCCGTCGATGAAAAACTGCGAGACAATGGCGGGCCAACGCGCGCGATGTGCGCGCGCCACGCGTTGCACGCCCACACTGCGCGGCACGGCCGTATGATTGATGACGATGAACTTGATGTCTTCATCGCTACGACGAATCATCTTGCTCGGGTCTCGAGGCAAGTCGGTGATCACGTCTCGCACCCGAGGTTCGGCCACCCCGCCCCCGGTTATCTCTCTCAAACTTTGTTGCAACTCGCTCACCTGCTCTTGCAGCTCTTCGATGCGCGCATTCGCCTGTTGCAACAATTGAGCCAACCGATCGCGCGCTTGCGTCATTTGCTCTAATTCTTGACGCAAAGCCTCATCTTCAGCGCCCTCCGGGCTTGGCGGTTCGCCGCTGCCGCGTAAAGGCTCAATGCGCTGGATGAGCATATCTTTCCAGCGCGGGCCGTCCAACCAATTGTTGCCGGGCGATTGCGTGCTATAAAACTCCTTGGCGCCCTTTACGGCCTCGGTGTCCAGCCCATAGCGATCGAGCAGCCACGCGCACAGGGCCGCGAGCGCGTCCAGTTGCGCCTCATTGGGCACGCCCGCGGAAAAATTGCCCGCCACATGGATGTTGATGGCGTTGCGCAGCCAGGGACGCCTGTCATCCACCACTTCATCCAGCGGGTTCGTCTGCAAAATCGCGCCATCGCCTTGGATATAGAATTGGCTGACTATGGCTGGCCAGGTGCGACGGTGGGCGCGGGCAATGCGCTCGACCGGCACCTCAGGTCGCACTGCGGTGTGATTGATGACGATATACTCGATATCGGTTTCGGGTCGGGTGAACATGCCCGCGGGGTCGCGCGGGAGTCGCTCGGTGATATCCGTAATCTCGGGTCGCGGGGCCATGCCGGTGAGACGTCCCTGTTCCAAAGCTCTGATGCGTCGCTCCAGCGCGGCGATGCGTTTGGCCGCCTCCAGCGCTTGCTGTGCGGTGAGGCGCAGGCGCACCTTCCCCGGCTCATATTCCTCCAGAGCGACTCGTTGAAAATACTGCACCTGCATCCCATTCTCTTCGAACGCCTCGGTGATGGGATAACCGCAGATATCCAGACCATAGCGGCGGTAAAATTGCAGGAAGACGCCCCGCACCCAAATTTTGGTCTCGGGGAAAAATTGCTCTTCCGGCTCGATGACCACGGGCTCACCCACAACCTTGATCTCGATACGCGCGGGCGCGCCACCCTGGTCTGCAAACCAGGTGATCCCCTCGTGCACCATGTCCAAAGCCAGGACAAAATCGCCCGGCCGTCCTGGCAAACCAACGCGAGCGCGCAGCGTCACCTGTTCGCCGGGCTGCACATCCTTGGGCAAGCGCGTGCGATAGTCCGCGGCCGCAACCCGGCCGCCAGCCTGATCATACCAATGATAACCCAGGCGCACCGGGTTTCGTCCGCCCGCGGGCCAAGGCAACGCGCCGGTGTTGCGCACCGTGACAATGACGGTCACATCGGCGCCGGCCGGCCCTTCCACCGGCGCCTGTTGGATATCGATCATCGCCCGATAATCGGGCGCGGCCACAGGCGGGATAATAACATCCCGTCGCCACTTCAGTTTCCAATCCAGGGCCATGCGAAAATCATCGATGACGCCTTGCTTTCCCTCGATATACCATTTGTCCAGTTTTGGCCAGCGATAGAGGATAAGCGCCCGGATCTGTTGGGGATTGTTTTTGTTCCAATAGTCGATCTCGCCATAAGCTCGCCGCACCCAGCCCGTGTTTTCATTGCGCCAAGGGTCATTCTGGTCGGTTTCCGTTATATAAACCGGCAAATGGCGCATATCAGCCGGAATGGCGTGCATAAAATCCTGATAGGCGCGGAAATGATAATGCCGATTTTGAAACGGCGGCCTCATCTTTGTGGGGGCGTCGATGAGATCAGGATGAGTGCCATGAGTATACGTATGCAAAGCGATGCCATCGCAATTTTGCGGCCCCAACAAACGCAAAATATCCTGAAAATATTGTATCCAATCGCCCGTTGGATTGCCCGGATAGGTGGTGAGATTGTTCCAAGGCGCGACTGCGCCAATGATTACTTGATCATTTTCACGGCCAGGAATGGCGCGAATTGCATCGCGCACTTTGCGATAACAGCGAACATACAACTCCGGCGTGATCTTTTCCCCCGTCTTATCCTGGCTGCGCGGGCGAGGAGGAACCGCATTGAAATCCCAATCAGCGCCTGGCCATTCGATGGGATGATTCATCTCGTTGCCGATGATCCAAATATGACAACCATCGGAATTGCGCACAAAATTGGCGCAGCGCTGAGCAAAGTCATCGTAGAAGCGACTAAAAGGAATGGTTCCCACGCCGCCATAGCCCGCGTTTAGGCGTACCATCACGCCCAGACCCCGATCCGAGAGAAAACGATAATTCCGACCGCTTTGGTCGTTCGGTTCATAGCCCAAGGCTTCGGTCACCAACACCCAACCCGGAATCCCTTTCTCGAGCATGATATGTTCGCCGCCGGGATCGTGGAAGCCATAAAGGTATTCGGAATCGTTGAGAGGCGAGGCCATGATGGGGTTCCTTAGTTGAGTTAGCGAAATCTACGCCAAAAGAGCGTGAGACGACTCATCAATGCGTGGCTCGTCCTACACGTTGCTGACATTATACACGTAAGCTCTTGTCCTGTCCACCGTTTGCCAGCGAACAAGCGAAAGCACTATAATTCTCACGCCATCGCCGTCTCGGCGATCTTTTTTTGTTAATCCTTGAGCTTTTATTATTCTCCTGGAGTCATCCATGTTGAAATCTATCAACTGCGGCGAACTTCGTAAAGAACACGCGGGTCAACGCGTCACCCTGGCCGGTTGGGTGCATCGCCGCCGCGATCATGGCGGCCTCATCTTTTTCGATCTGCGCGACCGTTCGGGTCTGGTGCAAGTGGTGTTCAATGCCGACGTGTCCGAAGACGCGCATCGGCTGGCATCGGATGTGCGCAGCGAATATGTGGTGCAGGTGCGCGGTCGCGTGTCCGAACGACCGGCCGGTCTTGTAAATCCCAACCTGGCCACCGGTGAAATCGAGGTCTATGCAGACGAACTGACCATTCTGAACCCTGCGCGCACAACGCCTTTCCCCATCAACGAAGAGAGCGAGGTGGGCGAGGCCGTTCGTCTCAAGTATCGCTACCTCGATCTACGACGGCGACGGATGCAGCGTAATCTTATGTTGCGCCATCGCATCATCAGCCATATTCGCGCCTTTCTCAACGAGCGCGATTTCATCGAGATCGAGACGCCCATCCTGCTGAAGAGCACGCCCGAAGGCGCGCGCGATTTTGTCGTGCCCAGTCGCATCCATCCCGGCAAGTTCTACGCCTTGCCCCAATCGCCCCAGCAGATGAAGCAGTTGCTCATGGTCGCGGGATTCGAACGCTATTACCAGATCGCGCGTTGCTTCCGCGACGAAGATTTGCGCGCAGACCGCCAGCCTGAATTCACCCAGCTCGATCTGGAAATGTCCTTTGTGGAAAGCGAGGATGTGCGCGCGATCATCGAGGCGCTCATGCTCAGCCTGTTCGCGGCGGTTAGCGACAAGCAGGTGCAGACCACCCCCTTCCCCGTGCTCACCTATGCCGAAGCCATGGAGCGCTACGGCATCGATCGGCCCGACCTGCGCTTTGGCATGGAGATTGTGGACCTGACCGATTTGGTGGCCGAGAGCGGATTCGGCGTGTTCGCCAATGTCGCGGCCGGGGGCGGACGCATCAAGGCCATTTGCGCGGCCGGCGCGGGCGGTTATTCGCGCAAGCAAATCGACCAACTGACCGAAGAAGCCAAAGCCAAAGGCGCGAAAGGTCTGGTGTGGATGAAGGTGGAGGCCGAGGGTTTGCGTTCGCCCATTGCCAAATACCTGAGCGAGGAAGAAAAGAACGGCATCCGCGAGCGTTGTCAGGCGCAAATGGGCGACCTGATCCTCATCGTCGCGGACCAGGCCGAGGTGGCGGCCGCGAGTTTGGGGCATCTGCGGCTGGTCTTGGGCGAGCAATTGGGCCTGATGGACCCGAACGTGCTGGCCTGCGCCTGGATTATCGACTTTCCCTTGCTGGAATGGAACGAGGATGAAAACCGCTGGGAGGCCGTGCACCATCCCTTCACCAGCGCGCGCGACGAAGACTGGCCCCTGCTCGATTCCGACCCCGGCGCGGCGCTGGCCAAGGCCTACGATCTGGTGTGCAATGGCACAGAAATCGGCGGCGGCAGCATTCGTATTCACGATCAAGGCCACCAGAGCAAGATATTCGCGGCTCTGGGCATCTCACCCCAACAAGCCCAGGCTCAATTCGGGCACATGTTGGAGGCTTTCCAATACGGCGCGCCTCCGCACGGCGGCATTGCGCTGGGTCTCGACCGCCTAATCGCCATTCTGGCCGACGAGGCCAGCATTCGCGATGTCATCGCCTTCCCCAAGACCGCCTCGGCCACCGACCTCATGCTCAACAGCCCCAGCCCCATCTCGCCCCAACAACTGGCCGAACTGCATATTGCAGTTGTAGAAGAGTGAGAGACTGTTCAGATTTCTTGAACCGTTTTCAAAACGCGATGATACAAATCTTCTGCGATCCAGAAACCGCCCTGATTTCGTAAGGCGTCCATTTCTCTGCGCAGCGAATCAATTTGTCCTTCCACTTTAGCCCGTATTAACACGCCTATCACCCCGGTTTTGGCTAAACCGTACAAATCCGCGACCCGGCGGGCTTCAGATTCATCCAGCAACACCAGATCGGCTTGTCTTTCGATTGCCAGGGCGATCACTTCCGCTTCCCCAGCGTTCAGGGTCGCGCGCCAATAGCCGCAAAAGCGCACTGTTCCGCACAAATTCGACGCGCACCCAGCCCGCTTCCCGCGCCCTTCTTACTTCGCTTGCTCCCCACCTGTCTCCCCCTTCAACAACAACCTCTTGCCACACCATCGATGGAATGGTGAGCGACTCATAAAAAATTCTCAACAAGTCGAATCGCCCGATGCTTGCCAGATGGATAAGCGTAGAGGAATCACTGATGACCAAGGGCATATTTCAGATCTTCTTCCAGATCGGCTTCTGAATAATGTCGGGTGATTTTGCGTTTTCCCAGCAGTTCTTCAAATTCCCAGAGCGTCATTTGCGCCAACAGACGCGCCTTACCCAGCGAGAGCACGCCGCGCTGATATAACGCCAGCGCCAACTCCTTTCGAAATTCTCGTTCGATTTCATCGGCCGGTAAACGGGTAGCCTGGATAACCTCGTCCGGCACTTCAAGCGTGATGCCTGTCATTTATCATTCTCCATTCGCGTGCTTACGTTACGCAGTCCAAATCTCCATAGTTCGAGAGCATACAAACGACGCGAGGTCGAGAATTGAACATCAAGTTCTTCGATCCTGTCCTATTATAGCTCAATCCTCCTATCCCGTAAATGTTAGAGAAATGCGCGCCCTTAAGTTGTCGGGTGGAGATGGGAATAGGAAACGCGGATTTCGGTCGAAACCTCCATCCGCGTTTCTTTCATCGTCGGCGTAATCCTATTGAGGCCTGGGGATTGCTTCGGCCCTTGCGGGTCTCGCAATAACAGCTGACGACCAGGCGGCTACGCGATCTGCGGGAGCGAGGCCAGGGCCTTTTGGATCTCCTCTTCGGAGTATTCGTAATCCTCGAGCTGGCCGCTGAAATAGGCCTCGTACGCGGCCATGTCGAAATGACCGTGACCCGACACATTGAAAACGATGACCTTCTCTTCGCCCGTTTCCTTGCATTTCAGGGCCTCGTCGATGGCCACGCGGATCGCGTGCGCGGTTTCGGGCGCGGGGATGACGCCCTCGCTGCGCGCAAAGGTGACCGCAGCCTCGAATGTGGGAATCTGGTGCACGGCCACGGCCTCGATCAGACCCAGATCATAGAGATGGCACACCAACGGGGCCATGCCATGATAGCGCAAACCGCCGGCATGAATGGGCGCGGGGATGAAGGAATGGCCCAGGGTGTACATTTTCATCAGGGGCGTGGTCTGCGCGGTGTCGCCAAAATCATACACATAGAGGCCCTTGGTCAGACTGGGCGCGGCCATTGGCTCGACCGCAATGATGCGCGTCTCCTTGCCGTTGACGATCTTATCGCGCACAAAGGGAAAGACGAACCCCGCGAAGTTGGAGCCGCCGCCAATGCAACCCACCATGATGTCGGGATACTCGCCCGCCATCTCCATCTGCTTGATCACTTCCTCGCCGATGACGGTTTGGTGCATGAGCACATGATTGAGCACCGAACCCAGCGAATACTTCTTGGCGCCGCCGCTGGTGGCCGCGGCCTCCACAGCCTCAGAGATGGCGATGCCCAAGGAGCCGGGCGAGTCGGGGTCGTCGGCCAGGACCGCGCGACCGGCCTGGGTCTTATCCGAGGGGCTGGGCGTGACGGACGCGCCCCAAGTCTGCATCATGACGCGGCGATAGGGCTTTTGGTGATAGGAAATCTTCACCATGTAGACTTCGCAGTCGATGTCGAAATAATTGCAGGCCATGGCCAGCGCGCTGCCCCACTGACCCGCGCCCGTCTCGGTGGTCAGGGCCTTGATGCCTTCCTTCTTGTTGTAATAAGCCTGGGGCACCGAGGTGTTGGGCTTGTGAGAGCCGGCCGGAGACACGCCTTCATATTTATAATAGAGATGCGCGGGCGTCTGGAGCGCGGCTTCCAGCTTATGGGCGCGGTAAAGCGGCGTGGGCCGCCAGAGGCTGTAAATGTCGAGCACCGGCTCGGGGATATCGATGTAGCGCTCCTGGCTCACCTCCTGCATGATCAATTCCATGGGGAAAAGCGGCGCCAGATCGTCCGGGCCAATGGGCTGCTTGGTGCCGGGATGGATGACCGGGGGCAGGGGTTCGGGGAGATCCGCCTGAATGTTGTACCACCTGCGAGGAAGCTCAGATTCGGGTAAGACAAATTTCGTTTGACTCATGTTAGACTCCATTTGTGCGAGTGGAGAATGATGGTTGGACCAAAAATAATGGCACTGGAGAACAACGCGCGCCTCGACGCATGCGAGCATCTTAACGTTTACCACAGCCGGGCCGATGCGTCAATGTTGCGCGAGGGTGAAAGGGGTGTGCAAAGGGTGGGGGGCAAAGCGGCAAGTAAGCAAACGCTGCTCGCCGCTCAGATCGGCGCAAGCGCCTCTCGTCTGTGGAGCGGTGGGTCCCTGAGTAAGGGTCGCTTCGGTGGAGAGACCGGTTTAAGCGAACCCAACACCGTTGCAGCTTGCCTGGCATGGCATTGCCCGCTACAATGTCGGCGTCAAGATACACGGTTTTTTTGACGCGAATTGAGCGAATTTGTCAAATCTTTTCCATCTTTATTCGTAAAACTCATAATCATCCCCGTGAGGGATCGAAAACGCCGGTGGTTACAAGGATCCAGATCCCATCTCATGTTCGAATTCCACGTCTCCCGCGCCGCGCGCGAACACTATCAATTCGACGAGTCGTTATTTCGCTTTGACGGCAACGTCATCTTTCCCAACTTCCACGCCGCACGCGTCTTCGCGCAAAAAATGAACGAAAAACGCGACGCGGCGCGGCGCCCCGAAGGCGCGGTCAGGGCCGGCCAGATCAACGCCCTGGGGCTTATCGACGAAATCTGGCACCTCATCTTCGAGCTTTATCGTCATCAGACCAACCCCGCGCTTTTGCGCGAGGCCCTGGCTGCACTGGAGGAGCGGCTGGGTCGGGACGCGCTGGACAACGCGCTACGCGCATTTGTCGAACATTTCCCACCCCTGGCCGTGCATCGCGGAGACATGGATATCGAAACCTACTTGCAAGGGCGATCGGGCGAACTCTCGCATCGCGAAATCGCGCTGCAAGAAATGCTCATGCTCTGGCTCGCCAACCAGAACCCGGCCTTCTCGCCCTTTCGCGAGCTATTCGGGGACGACCCTTTGGCCGAACGCAGCGCCTATCCCCAGATCATCGCCGCGCTGCACGAATTCTTCGACGAGCAGCCCGGCTTTGGTGAGGGGGGCGAAAACATCATCGAATTCTTGCAGGCCCCCATGCGCGCCGCGCCCCACTCTCTGGCCGGGCAACTGGCCTTCATTCGACGCGCCTGGGCCCATTATCTCGGCTCCATCCTCTATCGCTTGCTCAGCAGCCTTGATTTCATCGCCGAAGAGGAAAAACCCATCTTCGGCGGGCCGGGACCGGTGGAAATCGCGGATTTCAGCCTGGACATGGGCGAGCCGGAACGATACACGCCCGACAAAGACTGGATGCCGCGCGTCATTTTGCTGGCCAAGAATGCTTACGTGTGGCTGGACCAACTCTCGCGGCGCTATGGTCGCAGCATCACCACCCTCGACCAGATCCCGGACGAAGAGCTGGACACGCTCGCGCGTTGGGGGATCACCGGGCTTTGGCTCATCGGCGTGTGGGAGCGCAGCAAGGCCTCGGCCCGAATCAAACAGATGATGGGCAACCCCGAAGCCGCGGCCTCGGCCTATTCGCTCTACGATTATGTGGTGGCCGCGGACCTGGGCGGGCCTGAAGCCATGGCCAATTTGCGGGCGCGGGCCTGGGCGCGGGGCATTCGCCTGGCCAGCGACATGGTGCCCAACCACATGGCCATCGACTCGCGCTGGGTCATCGAGCACCCCGATCGTTTTCTCAGCCTCGACCATAGCCCCTTCCCGGCCTACACCTTCGACGGCCCCGACCTGTGCGACGACCCGCGCGTGGGCGTGTTCCTCGAAGACCATTACTACACCCACACCGACGCGGCCGTGGTTTTCAAACGCGTCGATTATCACACCGGCGATGAGCGCTACATCTACCACGGCAACGACGGCACATCCATGCCCTGGAACGACACGGCCCAACTGGACTACCTCAATCCCGAAACCCGCGAGGCCGTGATCCAAACCATCCTCCACGTGGCGCGGCAATTTCCCATCATCCGCTTCGACGCGGCCATGACCCTGGCCAAACGTCATATTCAACGATTGTGGCACCCCCAGCCGGGCCAGGGCGGCGCGATCCCTTCTCGCGCCGAATTCGCCATGACCAAAGCGGAGTTCGATCGCGCCATGCCCAACGAATTCTGGCGCGAAGTGGTGGACCGCGTGGCCCAGGAAGCGCCCGACACCCTGCTTTTGGCCGAGGCCTTCTGGCTGCTGGAGGGTTATTTCGTGCGCACGCTGGGCATGCATCGCGTCTACAACAGCGCGTTCATGCACATGCTGCGCGACGAAGACAACGCCAAATATCGCCACCAGATCAAAAGCACGCTCCAGTTCGACCCCCAAATCCTCAAGCGATATGTCAACTTTATGACCAACCCCGACGAAGACCCGGCCGTGCAGCAGTTCGGCAAAGGCGACAAGTATTTCGGCGTGTGCACGGTCATGGTCACAGTTCCGGGCCTGCCCATGTTTGGGCATGGCCAGTTCGAGGGCTTGGCCGAGAAATATGGCATGGAATACCGTCGCGCCTATTGGGACGAACAGCCCGATCAAGCGTTGATCGAGCGTCATTTGCGCGAGATTACGCCCTTGTTGCATCGCCGCGCGCTTTTCGCGGACGTGGAGCGCTTCCGGCTGTATGACTTTGTCACGCCCGATGGTCATGTGGATGAAAACGTGCTGGCCTATTCCAATCGCCTGGGCGAAGAGCGGGCGTTGATCGTTTACCACAACAAATTCGCAGACACCCGCGGTCGCGTGCATCTTTCGGTCGAGTTTGCCATCAAGCGCGAGGGCGAGAACCCGGCCTTGAAACGAGAAAACCTGGGCGAGGGGCTGGGCCTGATCCACGACCCCGCGACCTTCACCATCTTCCGCGACCTGCTCACCGGGCTGGAATACATCCGCAACAACCGCGAAATCTACGAACAGGGTCTCTATTTCGAGCTGGGCGCGTATCAGCGCCATGTGCTGCTCGACTTCCGCCAGGTTCGGGATGTGGACGGTCGCTACGCGCGGCTGGCCGCGCATCTGGCCGGACGCGGGGTTCCCAGCATGGACGAGGCGCTGAGAGAGCAATACTTCCGCCCCCTTCACGAGACCTTCGCCCGCCTGCTCGCCCCGGAAACGTGGCGTTTCCTCTCGTCATTGCGAGACGCCGGTCAAAGCAAGCCCCAACCCGACTGGTCCGCGCTGCGCGCAAATCTCATCGCCTTCCTGCGCCAGGCGCAAATCTTCGCCCAAAAAGAAACCGCGCCCGCGACCGGCGCGCAACCCGGAGATGACATCCTGCTGCGGCGATTGCAGGCGCTCGAAGCCGAGACGGAAGAGAGCGCAGAAGCCGTCTCGCCCAAGCCGGTTCTCGAGACCCTCGCCGACGACATCCTCCAAACCCTCGAGGCCTTGCTCGCCCTTCCCGCCCTGCCCGAACGCTATCCCTGCCCATCCAAACGCTACGCCAGGGCCGCGGCCTATGTGAGCGAGGCCCTGAACGACGACACTGTGTGGGCCGCGCTCATGGCCTGGGCTTTGATCGCCAAATTGGGTCGGGTGGTCAGCCTGGATGACGACATCGCGCGACAACGCGCTCTGGCCTGGCTGGACGAATGGCTGCTGGCCCCGCGCCTGGCCGAACATTTGCAGGCGCTTGGGCTGGACGAAGCCCAGGCCGGCCGCGCGCTCGCGCTCACGCAGCTGCTGATTGCGCACGAGAATTGGTGGGAGGCCACGGCCAGGCCCCGCGTTTCGGAGGAAATGAGCGCCAAACCCCGCGGCTATCGCCTGCTCGACCGCCTGCTGCAAGACCCCATCGCGCAGCAGGCCCTGGGCGTGAATCGTTTCGAGGGGGTTTTGTGGTTCAACAAAGAGGGCTACGAGGCCGCGCTGGCCTCGTTGTTCGCGGCCGTCGCGGTGCGCGTCACCCGCGAGACCATGGACTCGCCCAAACGCGTGTGCAAAGCCCTGAAAAAACGATATAAACTCATCCGCCGCCTACTTAAGGCCGAGCGACAATCTGAGTATCAAGTGCAAAAACTGCTCGACGCGGTGGCGCGTTAGTCTGCACCGTTGGACAAACAAGTTGCAATCGCGCGACCAACCGGCCGATGACGCGGCGGGCCCCAAAGATGCTCGACCAACCATCCAGAAAAGCGCGGCGAGCCTCAATCATATCGGCGAATGCCCGAAAGATCGAGTTGCTTCAAGCGCTCGGCCACAGTGCATTCCGCGGCGGGAATGTACAGATCGGGCGCAAGATCGGCCAAGGGAACGAGGGTGAAAGCCCGCTCGGCCAGTTCAGGATGGGGGATGGTCAAGGTCTCGGATGTCTGTTCGAGGTCGTCGTAGAAGAGGATGTCGATATCAATGGGGCGCGGACCGTAGCGAACTTCCGAGGGATCTCGGCCCATGTCGCGTTCGATGGCCTTGACAAAGGCCAACAGATCGAAGGGGGATAAGCGCGTTTCGCCCTCGACAACCTGATTCAGAAAATCAGGCTGATCGAGAATGCCCCAAGGCGCGGTTTCATAAATGGGCGAGACCTTCTTCACGCGAACGCGCGGCCCTAGCCGACGCCTGGCCTCTTCCAGGTTCGCAGCTCGATCACCGAGATTTGTGCCAAGAGAAAGATATACAGTAGCCATAATGCCAAAATTATCTCTCAAATCGAGTATTTAGGCAAAGTTCTCTTCGACGGGATGTTGCATTTTACAACACATGTTACGCACTGCTCCAACATGAACGAATACTCGTGGATGAACGGTTTTTGCCGAGCAGACAAGATGAACAAAGGCGAAGTCAGCGCCATCGATGCGCGAGGCGAATCGCGACCAAAAGCCCACTCTTGCGTACACGTCAACGCGTGGTATACTTGGGTTTATCCTTGCCCAATGATTTTTGGCCTATCTGCGTAGACATCGAGCGCAAATATTCCTGTTAAAGAGGCCAGACGGCGGGATGATGGTCTCGATCTGGTGCCATCTCTCTTTCTTGTCCGCCATCTTGCAGCGCTCTTCCAACGCATGGTTGCGTCTAGACATCCAGGCAGTATGCAATACGCAGAACGCACTACGTCATTCTCATGAGTCAACGACGATATCAAATGCACCGACGCCAACAACGCCCACGTTCGCCCTGGGCTGCACTGTTAATTCCCTTTGTCGCCATTATTCTCACCGGCGGCCTGTTTTACGCGGTGGCCAACATGATGGGCGGCGGCGGGATCCCTTTGCCACTCACGCCCGAGCCGTCCACGCCCACGCCCACCCTTGCCGTCACCCCAAGCCCCACGCCCGAACCGCCCACGCCCACACCCACACCCACGCCCGAACCGCCCACGCCCACACCCACGCCCGAACCGGTGCAAGATGTATTGCGGGTGGGCGGCGTGGCCACGGTGAACGCCGAGGCGGGGCTACGCGTGCGTAGCGGCCCGGGCACGAATTACGATCCGGTGACGACCCTGCCAGCAGGCACGGTGGTGGATATCATCGGCGGCCCCGAACGCGCCGACACTTACACCTGGTGGCAAATTCGCTTTCCCACGGCCGATGGCGGCACAGGCGAAGGTTGGGTCGCAGGCGATTTCCTTGATCCCGGCGCGGGTTGAGGTTGAGGCTAAGGTTGAGGTTAAGGTTGAGGTTGAGAATAGGGTGGGTTGGGCGATCCGCGCCGAATATTGGGCATGGAGCGCCATCGCCGCTTACGCCCGGATGTATCGGAGCAACCACAGCCCAAGCAAAAGCAATCCTGCGCTGAGGAGATAGACCGGGCGCAACCCAACCCAGGCGGCGAGAGCAAAAGCCACGAAAGGGCCGGCCATGCTGCCGATATCGCCCGCGGTCGCGAACGCGCCCATGACCATGCCTTGGCGATGGGCCGGGGCGGCATCGCCCGCGAGCGCAGCCAAGACGGCCTGGGCCGCGCCGCCTCCTGTGGCCAACAATACAATGGCCACAGCAATCCAAAGCAACGATGCAGCATAAGCGAGAAGCGTGAATCCGAGCGCGCCCAGGAGCAAACCCAGGCCGATCAGGGGTTTACGCGCGCCGCGTCTATCGGAAAGATGGCCCGCCAGGGGCCCGGCTGCTCCGGCCAACAACGAACGAAGCCCCAAAAACAGCCCACCAAGCGCGGCCACCCCGATCATCCAGCCGTCAAGAGCCGCGCTATGGCCAAATTGCTGTTGAAGCAAAAGGCTAATGGTCGAGAGAGTGATCCCTTCGCCCACAAACATAACGATCATGAAAAGCAGGGCCGCTATGGCCAGCGCCGAACCCTGACGCAGCGTTGGCAAAATGGAGAATCGAGCGGCGATTCTTTTGAGGGCGAGGCGCTGTCGCCAGGAGCGGCCGGCCAGCCGTTCGCTCGCGCTCGATGTTTCGGGCAAAGCCACCCACGCCACCACAAACCCGGCGGCGGTAAGCCCTGCGCAGATCATCATGGCCGTGCGAAAACCCAACGCATCCACCAGAAAACCGCCCGCCAATGGCCCCGCGGCCAAGCCCAGCAAAACCCACGTGTTGTAAACGCCCAACACGCGACCCCGATTCGATGCGTTGCTGACATCGAGCGCCATGGTCATGCCCCCCACATTGATCAACACCCATGCCGCGCCCCACAAGAGACGCGCGGCCAAAAAAGGCCAAAATCCATACACAAATGCATAGGCCAGAGTGGAGATCGCTCCCAAAGCCATGCCGAGCAGAAACAAGCGTCGCCGTCCCCAACGGTCCAACAACAATCCGCCTACAGGGTTGCCAGGAATGCGCACCAAGCGATTTACGCCCAACATCACTCCGGCCGCGGCCAAGCTAAAGCCCACAACCGAAAGCTGCGTCACCAGCACGGCATAAAGGGTTAGATCACCAAATAAGGAGAGCGTGACGGCAATCCCCAAAGGCCACAACACCCGAGAGGGAGAATGGGAGATGGTCATGAGAAATTCTAACCCGAACGAACCAGAGCGCCTTTGGTTGGATCATTCCACCTGCACTTGCGCCAGAGGCAGGGGATCGGTCATACGCTCGCCAGTAGTGGGATCGTAAAACCCGGCCACAAGTGCATATTGTCCGGAAGGCAGATCAACCGGCAACGGCAGTATGAAGGCGTCGCGGATCACATCGCCGGGACGCCAGAGGGTGGGAGGAAGATAATCGCCGCCGGGACGATGATCATTGGCCTGAGCCACTTTCTCCCCAGTCGAGTCCAGTAGTTGTAAGAAACTGTGCCAGTTTCGCGTAGGGGTTGCCAACACGCGCCAATACACGCCCACGTTTAGGTTGTCGCCCGCTCGCGGCGCGCCCTCCCATTCGATATTCAACCAACGCAAACTCTCGCTGTATGGATACTCGAAACTCGGCTCGGGCGCTTGCACCGCGCCCAGCACCCGGCGCAACCCCGCGCCCGCATCTTCATTGGGATAGCGCACCTCGACGCCCGGCATGGGTTTGATGAGAAATACAGGCCGTCCCGTCTTTAGCGCCGAAGCCAGGGTGGCGTTTAGATCTTGCCAGGCCGGCTCAGGACTGATGAGAGGGAAGAGTCCGGTCATTCCCAAGGCTTGCCCTTCTACATATTGTTTGTAGAGCATGGGCGTGATCTCATCGCGATCGTTGCTGATCAGGATGCTATTTTCGGGCAAGTCTTGAGCAAGAATTTGCGACCAGCGATACGCAGTGTCAACGGCCAATGAACGGTCGAACGCGGGTCGAAAGGCGCGGAATTGCACTACGGGAATAGCCGCCACAGCCACCATGGCCAATAGCGCCACATCCCGCACGCGCGAACCCATGAGGCGAGAGAGCAGCTCGACGCCATAGGCCAAACCCAATCCTAACCAGAGCGTAGCGATGAGATAAGAAGGGATATAGAAGGCCGCGATATCGTCTATCCCGTAAAACAAATTGAAAATGGTGAGGGGCAGAAAACCCAATAGAGTGAGTAGCAAAAGCGCGATCTGCTCTTCCAGCAGCAACGCAACCAACCCCAACAAGATCAACATCAAACCCGGCCATCCAAAATGCTGGAGAAACAGGTTCGCGGCCGCGGGAACCTGCTCCAACGCTTGAGCGGGATCGCGTAATGCAGGCGCGAAGCCCACACCCAAAATATAACGAACGACTCCGCCCAGACTATTGTCGAAAAGTTGCAATGCGTGATCGGGCGTAAGTTGCACCGTGAGCCAAGGGCTGGCCGACGCTCGCAAGGGAACATATAAGTAAAGGAGCAGGGGCGCCAGGAAAATGATGGCCAAGCGCCAGAGAGCCGTGGGTCGAAAGGCGGCGGGTCGCGTGAGCAACAAGTAGAACGCGATGGCGGGAAAAAGCAATATCGCAGTGAGATGATGGGTGAGCGCCAGACCCATGCCAAAAGCCAGCCAGGGCAAGAAAGCGCGCCACGAACCGCGACCCCAACCGCGCTCGGTCTCCGCCCCCGCAACCAACGTCAGCCCCAACAACGCAGCCGTAAACGCAGCCATAAGCGTGTAGACCTCGGCGCGTGTGGCCTCGGCCCAGAAGGTGGGGTTTCCGGCAAAGACCAACGCGACGAGAAACGCCAACCAGCCCGCGCCTCGTCGCCAATGCAAACGATCGAGCAGGCGTCGCAACATCGCGTAAGCCAATAAATAAAACAGCCCCACAGCCACGGCCGCCCACAATGCACTAAAGTGATTCGCCCCCTGCGCCGGATTGGCCAGGTAAAGTCGCGTCCACAACCAGCCGCTGAGATGATAAAAGGGATAGCCCGTGGGATGCGAAAGGCCCGCATTGGGAATGGTGAATTGAAACTCGCCTGCATCGCCCGGCAACATGCCCGGCGCAGCCATGCCGCGATAAACAAAAAACGCAGCAATGCCGAGAATCAGAGCAATGATAAAATGACGCTGGCGCATAAAAATTGAAATCCATGACGGACCGCGAACACCGTCTCGTTCACGGTTGAGCGCAAATGGTTAGGCCCGGGTATGATACAGCGAGGCTGTGGCGCACGCAACCTTCTTGAATCCCAAATGACGCCTGGCGAAGGCCGGACGACCGCGATGCCGTCCGGCCCGAGTATAGCTTTTTGGTTTCTCCCCTCTGCTTCATCCGAGATTCGCTCTGCTCTGCCTTTCACTCTTTCTTTGTGCGGCGAGCCAGGCGGCGGATGAGCAAAACGAACAGGGCCAGAGGAATGGCCAGAATCAACAAAATGGGCAAGACAACGACAACCAGATAAATGGTCAGATCGAGCAATCCTTGCAGTGCGCGCACCAGGGTGCGAATGCTGTTGCGCAGGGTCTCGAGGGGTTGCCATTCGTCTGTGGTGATGGGTTGGGCCAGTTCATGAGGACGCAAATCCACGCTAATGGTGGAAAAGGCGACGAGTTTGTCCAGACGATTGAGCTGACCCTGCAACGACTCGATCTCCCCCTGAACGCGGCTTAATTCGCGGTGAATGCTCATGATATCCTCGACGCTTCCCCCGCGCTCGCGCGTTTCGGCCAATAGCTCGAGCAGTTCGGTCTCGGTCGCGCGCAGGGCCTTGAGCCTGGCCTCGATGTCGTAGTATTGGTCGGTGACATCATCGGTGCTGATGTTGTCGCTGTCCACGCGCACGGCCATTTGGCGCAGGGCTTCGCGCGCGGCGTCAAACTGATCCGCGGGAATGCGCAAAGTAATGGTGTAATACATGATATCCCCCTGTCCGCGCCATGCGTTCATGTTGGCCACATAGCCGCCCATGTTCGTGGCCATCTCCTCGATCTTGCGCGCGGTCGCATCCGTGTCGGTGACCGTGAGGGTCATATTGGCGTTGTAGATCACCTTGCGCTCGGCCTGCGCGATCTCCTGGAGCACTTCATCGCTGGAAACCGCCGCGGCCGTTTCGGGTTGCACGGACCAGGCCGCGACATCTCTTTCGACCACGACCGTGGCCACGGCCAATCTCTCCATGACCGGAGCCGGGGCCTCCTCTTGCCGTGTAGCCGCGGCGCACGCGGTCAGAGCCGAGATCAACAGAACAACAAGAACAACCGCAACAATATAGCGTTTCATGACCGTTTTCTCCTCCAGATATGGGATGCCAAATTGAAACTCACTTCGAAGCTGGCTCCGACGTTTTTTGTTTTACTGCAATTGACGCACATTTTCGCACAAAATGCGGGCTTCACGGGCGGCGGCCCGCTGACACCGATGAAAGGGACGATGGGACCATAGGACGAAGAGACCATGGCCGAACCTAACCTCATCGTCCTATCGTCTTATGGTCTTATCGTCTATTTTCAAAGCAGACACGAATTTCTTCGCTTTTTTCGTAGAATTCGTGTCCATTTGTGTCGAAAAAAACGTCAACATCTGACGGGGGAGACCATCCAGGAAGCGAACGAGAAAAATCTGTGAAATCTGCGGTTCTATTTTTCAAGACGTCGGAAGCCCGATTTGGGTTCCGCATTTCGGCCATCACCAGCCCTCAAACAGGCGCAACCCCATGCGTCGCGGCAACCCGGCCTCGAAGATAGCCTTGGCCACGCTTTCCACATCGTATTCATGGCGATGCCATGTCCAGGTGTTCGCGTCCGTGTCGAGCAGGGCGAAGGACGCGCGCGGGTCGTGGTCGCGGGGCTGGCCCACGCTTCCGGGGTTGAGAATCCAGCGTTCGTCGTTCAAATTCAACGGCGTTTTTGGTTCTGCCCACACAAGATCGGCGCCCGGCGTCCACCAACCTGGGTTCTTTTCGCGCCAGGCGATGGCAAGATGGCTATGTCCGACCAGGCAGAGTCGCGTCTCAAAATATTCGAAATTACGCGCGGCCGTGCGCGCGTCCACGACATATTCCCACACAGGATCGCGCGGGCTGCCGTGCGCGAGCGTGATCCCGGCCTCTTCCAGCATCTCGGGCCGCTCGCGCAGCCAAGCCAGGGCTTCTTGCGAGAGATGCTCCCGTTGCCAAAGCGCGGCCTCGGCCGCATCGGGGTGGAAATCCTCCAACGCAAGCTGACCAGCCACCGCGCGATCGTGATTTCCGGTCAGGCAAATGGCGGAGCGTTCACGCACGACGCACACACACGCTTCCGGCTCTGGCCCATAACCCACCACGTCACCCAGACACCAGATCGCGTCCGGCGCCAGCGCGTCGATGGCTTCTAAAATCACGTTCAGCGCGACAAGATTGGAATGAATGTCGGAAATAACGGCGATGCGCATAAATCTATTGTAACAAATCCTCCACTCATGCGTTAAATGGGGTAGTGGCAACGCTCAAGGCCGTATCGATAAAGTTTCATCGTTCTATCATCTCATCAACCGGCCTTTATGGCAAAGAATCCCCGATTGCAAAACAACACCCACTTCAATATCACCCCAATCTTTCTCAAGGAGGATTTTCCCATGAAAAAACACACCCGTTGGATACTACTCGTTTTGGCCTTAGCCCTGTTGCTCAGCCCTGTCGCGGTCAGTGCGCACGGCCCCGGCGGTGGAGGGCATGGAAGAAACAACTGGCAACTTACAGGGCAGTTGACTGCTCTGCCCAACGAAGGCTCTCTTGGCGAATGGGCCATCGATGGTGAAACCTTCACGGTCACCGAACGCACGGTGTTGGACGACGCGAACGGCGAATTTGTCATCGGCGCTTATGTGCGAGCGGTTGGTTATTATGATGGCGATCAGCGGATCGCTTATGTGGTTCGCACTTTGCCCGATTATTGGAACGATCATCAAGAAGCGGATATGTGGCGCATTTTTGGCCAGGTCGAAGCCATGCCCGAAGGCCTGGTGGGCCAATGGGTTATCGCCGGTCAGAGCATTTTGGCCGATGATCAGACCATCTTCCGCGAACGCTTTGGCGATTTGACCGTGGGCGCTTATGTGGTGGCTGCGGGCTATGTTGACGAAAACGGCCAGGCCATCGCACGCATGATCGGGACCACGCCCGAAGATATGGGCGGCCCGCACCAGGCCGCCTGGAGCCTGTTTGGCGAAGTCCAGGCAATGCCCGAGGGACGACTCGGCGAATGGACCGTGGCCGGGCAAACCTTCTTGGCCACCGACGAGACTCGCTTCAATGAATGGCATGGCGAACTGCAGGTGGGCGCGACCGTGCGGGTGGCAGGTTACTATAATGATAACGGCGACGCCATTGCTTATATGATCGCTGTGGTCAACATGGATGGCAACCATGATGGCAATGGCGGTCATGGTGGAGAGGGCGATCACGGCGGCCATGGCGGTGATGGCGACCACGGCGGCGGTGGCGGCCAAGGCGGCGGCAATGGTGGTCATGGCGGCGGCCACGGCGGTGGCGGTGGCCATGGCGGTGGCGGCGGTCGTCACGGAAGCTGATAGATCGAACGCCATCGTAGCCCGAGTCTAGCTTCACGCAAACCAAACCGCCGGGCGGATCGAGTTTCCGCCCGGCGGTTTACTGCGTAGGAAAAATGACAACGAATTCGAGGATGAAACGAATCGGGGACGGGATGGGGGAGGTCTTGTAGTGCGGCCATTCACAAAAACGTCACAATGGGTTCAAGCTTACGTCATAAACATTGGGTAAGATAATCATGCAGCAGAGTGCATGATTATCTCTTCGACATTGTAACATTCTCTCATCTCAACCGTTGATCTGGTAACGGCCATTCTCGATTCCCCCACCAGTTGCCACGCATGGAAGACGACGCCGCCCTTGTCGCCCGCGCCCAACGCGGAGACGCAAACGCCTTTGCCCTGCTATATGACCGGCACGTGAATGCGATTTATCGCTATATCTCTTTGCGCGTCCCAACACAAGAGCAGGCCGAGGACTTGACGGAGGATGTCTTTCTGCGGGCGTGGCAAAATATCGGTCGTTTTCGACCCGAACGCCCCTTCTTGCACTGGCTCTATCGCATTGCGCACAACCGAGTCGTGGACGAACACCGACGCAAAGCGCAACAAAACCTTTCGCTCGACGCCCTGACCGAATCGGGCCGGCACCCGCGCGATCGCGATCCCTCGCCGCTCTCCCAGATCATCGCCCAGGAAAATGTGCAACAACTGCGAACGGCCCTGGCCACCCTCAGCCCCGATGAACAAACGCTTCTCACCCTGCGCTTCACCGAAGGTCTCTCGTTCAAAGAGATCGCCTCTATTTTAGGCAAAAGCGAAGGCGCGTGTCGGGTGTTGCAACACCGGGCCCTGAAAAAACTGGCGGGCAAACTCGAACTCGCCGCCGGAGTCGCCTCATGAACGAACGCATTCTCGAACAATGCCTGACTGCATTGACGGCCGGCGAAGAGCTGCAAGCCTGTCTGGCTCGCTATCCCGAGCATAGGCAGGAATTGGAGCCGTTGCTGCGCGCCGCGGCCATGTTGCAAGCGGCGAAGGAGATCACCGCGCCGCCCGAGTTCCGCCAGGCCGCGCGCAGCCGGCTGCTCGAACGCATTCAGGCCGAGACTCCGCGCTCGCAATCGCATGCAAGCCGACCAAAATCATTGGGCGTTTGGGAAGCGTTGGCGGGCTGGCTGCAATGGCCCCACATGAAACCCGCGTTGGCGCCGCTGGTTCTCGTATTGGTCTTCCTCTTCCTGGGGGCCACCGCCACGGCTTATGCGTCGCAGCAGGCGCTTCCCGATAATCTGCTCTATCCTGTCAAACTGCTCGCCGAAGAGGCGCAACTCACGCTTTCAGGATATTCGCCTGATGTTCGGTTCATGCAGGCGCAACGACGCTTGCAAGAAGCGCAGGCATTGCAGGCCAAAGGCGCATACGCCTACGTTCCCGCCACATTGCAGCGTTATCAGCAGGCGTTGCAAGCCTGGGCCGAAGCCGCTTTGCGCCAGGCCCAGGCGCGACCATCCCAAATTCAGGCGCAATTGGAAGCGCAACAAGCCCAGCTCAGACAACTGGCCCAAAGCGCGCCAGCCGACCAACAGGCGCTGATTCAGGAACAGATACAACGGCTGGAACAGATCATTCGCGCCTTACAGCCCGAACAACCTTCCTCAACGCCTCAAGGCGCTCCCGCTATCGAGTCGTCACCCACGCCGTCGGTCACACCCACCACCACCCCCTCGCCCACGGTCGCGAACACGCCTACGCCCACCTCGACGCCCCCCCCGCCTGCTGGGCATGAGGATGAAAAACCACATCCCATCTTCTCTCGACCCACCGATATTCCTGAGCGCGATCGCATGCCCAGGCCGCCCATGCACGCCACGCCCGATGATATCTCGACGCCCGAGCCCACGCCTGATTCCGGCCACATGACGCCGTCACCCACCCGCACGCCCCACCGACCCGGGGGTCATATGACGCCGCCGCCAACGCGCACGCCTCATCGACCTGACGACCATATGACGCCGCCACCCACCCGCACGCCTCATCGACCTGGCGGCCATATGACGCCACGCCCCACGCGCACGCCCCATCGGCCCGGTCGTCGCACGCCCGAACCCACGCCCACGGTTCCGCTCGATGCCACTCCCGCCCCCACCCCAACTCCCAACGACCACGGAGGGGGACATGGCGGAGGCGGGATGGGTGGATGATGGACGACGTCATTTCGCCCACCAATATTTCAATTCGGATGGAGAGGGGATGAAATAACAGCGGACGATTAGGGGGTTCATGATAAATGGATGATATCGCGGGATGCGTTGCTCTGCAGCAAAGGAGTGCAGGGGGTTTCGGCACTTGCAACGCGAGATAAATCTGAGTAAAATTGCAAAAACCTTCATGAAACTTGGTCTAATTTAGCAAACATGACATCGATCATAGGCAGGCGGGATTCTTTTACGCCATAATGAAGTCCACACATGCGTCGCCCACTCGGCGCTCCACACACTCATCGAATCATGGATCCCAGACAACATGAACGACTTGCTCTCTCCCCACTTAAGTGAATCCGCGGCTGCGGACCGCACCTTGCATAATCGCAACATGGTGCACGCCGACTTCGACAAAGCCCCCTTCACCATCGCCTGGGAAGTCACGCGCGCCTGCGCTTATGCATGCGTGCATTGTCGCGCCAATGCTCAACCCCAGCGCGATCCCCGCGAACTGACCACGAAGGAGGCCCTTCAACTCATCGATCGCATCGCCGATTTTGGCAATCCCATTCTCATTTTCACTGGCGGCGATCCTATGATGCGTCGCGATCTTTTCGATCTCATTGCCTACGCCAACGAAAAGGGATTGCGCTGCTCGCTTACGCCAACGGCCACCGCGCTCCCCACGGTGGAACGGTTGAAACGCGCTAGAGAGGCCGGCATCCGGCGCATCGCATTGAGCCTGGATGCGCCCCGCCCCGCCATCCACGACGATTTTCGCCGCGTGGAGGGATCGTGGAAGCGCACCATGCACATTTTGCACAACGCGCACGAAGTGGGGCTCAGCGTCCAGATCAACACGACCGTGGCCCGACACAATGTCGATATCCTGCCCGAAATGGTTCCCTTTATCGAGGAGGTGCATGCGGTGCAATGGTCGGTGTTTTTCCTGGTGCCAACAGGACGCGGGCAGATCGATTGGATGGTCTCGGCCGAAGAACACGAACGCATCTTCAACTGGCTTTACGATCTGTCGAAGAAAGCGCCTTTCGATATTAAAGCCACGGCCGCGCCCATGTATCGCCGCGTGGCCATTGAACGAAAAAAAGCCGAGCAAAACGGCGACGAACCCATCACCTTTCAAGGCGCGGGTTTTCAATATGCCGATGGTCTGCATCGCCCCACCAAGGGCGTTAATGACGGAAACGGCTTTCTCTTTATTTCACACATAGGCGACATCGAACCCTCCGGCTTTTTGCCCATCGCGGCCGGCAATGTCCGTCGCGACGACGTTGTGGACATCTATCGCAACCACCCCCTATTTCGCGATTTGCGCAGCTACGATCGTCTCAAGGGGCCCTGTCGGACCTGCGCGTATCGCGAGGTGTGCGGTGGTCAACGCGGGCGCGCATACGGCGTGACCGGCGATTATATGGAAAGCGATCCGGCCTGCATCCTGGTGGCGCAGGCCCGAGAACGCGGGGAGGTGTGGTGATCATGTCCCTCAATCTTATTGCACTCACAGCCGCTTTGAGCGCGTTTTTGGGCATTTGGTGGGGGCATGTCGGCGTGCGCGTCATTGAACGTCATTCGCCCCGCCTTTGGCCAGCCGTGCTTCTCACCCTGTTGTTGGGGCTGGCTCTTGAACTATGGGCCGCCACAACCGACAACAAGCACATCGCCGTGGCCGCGGGCATTATTGGCGTAACGCTTTTGTGGGATGCATTCGAACTTGTGCGTCAGGAAAACCGCGTGAAACATGGCCACGCGCCCGCCAACCCCGACAACCCGCGACATGCTCGCATCTTGAAAGCCCATTCCTCCGCGACCACGCTCGACCTGCTCGATCGCGAGCCGGTGGGGCGTCGCGTAAATGCGGAGGAAGCGGTGCGCCTGGTCACAACCGGGGAGGAAGCGTCATGAATGGATTCGGACTAGCCATTGGCCTGGCCACCTTTTTGATCATCGGCCTGGGTTTCGTATGGGTCATTCGCGGGGAGCGCTATTTCGGCTTCCTTTGGTGGCCCTACGTGATGGGCCTGGGCGTTTTCGTCATCCTCGGCTCTCTGTTCTTTGCCTCGGATTGGCTCGCGGCTTTGGGTGGAGCCATTGGCGCTTCATTGGTGTGGGGCGCAACCGAGCTGAAGGAGCAAGCCATCCGCGCCGAACTGGGTTGGTTTCCTTTCAAAGCCAAGAAGATCGAACCGCCTTTCGCGGATAAGATTCGCACCTGGAAAGCGCCGCATCTTTAACATGAGAAAGCGCTTCGAAATCATTCGACCCCGCCGAAAACCGATGGGGGTGAAGCGCTGAGAGCGTCTGACAGCGACCGAGCGCAAGAGAGGACGACGACTTATGACCCACCACATCGCCATCATCGGCGCTGGCATTGCCGGGCTGAGCGCCGCATACCACCTACAAAAGGAGGCCGCCCGTCAAGACCGCGACGTGCATATCACCATCTTCGACGCGAGCGCTCGACCGGGCGGCAAACTACGCACTGAACGCATCGATGGTTTCATCATCGAAGCCGGCCCTGACAGTTACTTTGGTCAGAAACCGGATGCGACGCAGCTGATTCAAGAATTGGGCTTAGCTCACGAGCTTATTGGCGCGCGACCAGAACATAAAGGCGTGTATATTCGTGAAAACGGGCGTTTGGTCCCTCTGCCCGAAGGCGTGATGCTCATTATTCCTACTCGCATCATCCCCTTTGCGCTTAGCCCTTTGTTTTCACCTTGGGCGAAATTGCGCATGGGTTTGGAAGTGTTCATTCCGCCCCGCAAAGATGATGGCGACGAGACTTTGGCCGATTTTATCCGAAGGCGTTTGGGCGAAGAGGCTTTAGAACGTTTGGCCGAACCGCTACTGGCCGGCATACACAACGCAGATGCTGAAAAACAGAGCATCATGGCCACTTTTCCGCGGTTTCGCGCCCTGGAAAAACAGCATGGGAGTTTGATTCGGGGCATGATGGCTATGCGAAGACGCTCGTCCCCGCCGCCGGCTCCGGCCCATTCTGCACAGCCAAACCTCCCTCGCGGCGCGTTCATCAGTCTTCGCGAGGGCATGGAATCATTGGTGCAGGCCCTGATGCAGGCGCTGAAGGCGGATTTGCATTTACAAACGCCCGTGAAGCGCATACAGGCGCAAGGTTCGGGATTTTTGCTCCACCTCGCCCACAACCAGGTTGCGTATGCGGATCAAGCGCTTCTGGCCACACCCGCTTACGCCGCGGCGACCATGATTTCTGACCTCAGCCCAAAATTGGCGGCGGGTCTACGCGCTATTCGCTATGTGGATACAGGCGTAGCGACGCTGGCCTATCGAACCGAAGACATCCCTGCGCCGCGCACCGGCTACGGCATTCTCATCCCGCGCAAGGAAAATCGTCGCATCAACGCCATCACCTGGACCTCTCGCAAGTGGGCGGGCCGCGCGCCCGAAGGATATGAACTGTTGCGCGTATTCTTCGGAGGTTCCCGCCGTCCCGATGTGTTCGCTCTGTCCGATGAAGCTCTGCTCGCCGCGGTTAGAGAAGAGCTACGCGACATAATGGGGATTTACGCCGAACCGACATTGGTGCGTATTCATAGATGGCCGCGGGCCTCAGCCCAATACGACGTAGGTCATCTCGAACGAATAGCCGCGCTCGAAGCGGCCTGTCCGGCCAACCTTCATCTCATCGGCAGCGCCTATCGCGGGGTGGGCGTTCCCGACTGCATCCGCCAGGGCCGCATCGCGGCCGAACGCGCGCTGGCTTTAACCCGCGCTTGAATCGGACCCCACTCGAGACAACGATTGCCTATGGCTGGAAAACGCGCGTCTCAAGCCGGAAGGCCGCCCGCGAAAAGCAAATTGTTTGATGGGGCGAGAGCGGCAACTCTTATGAGGGGGAGGATTTGATCTTGTCTTTGAGGCCAAACGCCGTTACACTATCGAGCCAACCGAACCAACTTGCACTTGAGGCGAAAGGTTTGGCCGGACAATGAATTCATGGTTGGCGAAGCGCTTTATCGTCCCATCGTCCATCGTCTTATCGTCCGGCTTTCATCGCAACGAACACCTGGACACAAAGTAACCCCGGCTTATATCTCTCTCAAATCACCTTCTATGCTTTCAACATACGTCTCAATCATGCGCGCGAGCGTGCGGCCCATCTGGCAGGTGCGGACCGGACGCTATTGGGAAGTGGATGCTCTACGCGGGATCGCGTTTGTGCTCATGGCCATTTACCATGTTGTGTGGGATTTGCAAGGCCTGGGTGATTTCGACATTGAGATTTATACTGGTTTTTGGCATTATGAACAGCAGGTGACGGCCAACATGTTCATTGGTCTGGCCGGCGTTTCGCTGGCTTTGCGCTATCAACGCATGTTGGCTAAAGGAAAAGTCAGTTACGGCCCCTATTTTCGTCGCGGACTCGTGGTGTTCTCCTGGGGAGTGATAATCGGTGTTGTCACCTTTTTGTTCGACCCGGCTTATTATGTACGCTTTGGCATTTTACACCTCATCGGCGCCTCCATCCTTATTTCCTACCCTTTCCTCCGTTTTCGCTGGCTCAACCTCATTTTGGGAGTTTTTCTGCTTTTCTTGGGTCGGGTCGTGCTCTGGCTGGGGCTAAATATCAACTGGCTGGACTGGGTGGGTTTGGACGCGACGCCGCGCCCCGCTTTTGATTATTTCCCGCTCATTCCCTGGTTCGGCGTTATTCTCATTGGCATTTTTTTGGGCAATCTGCTCTATGGGCCAGAAGGACGACGTTTTTCGCCTCCTGATCTCTCGCATTGGCCCGGCGTTCCAACCTTACGACTCTTGGGCCAAAACGCCTTGCTGCTCTATTTGATTCATCAACCGATTATTATTGCCGCGCTGACGCTATTGGGGTTGATCCGGCCACTCTGATGAGCGTTTTCGTCGCCAAGATTGTTTGTAAATATTGAGCGCTGGCGCGCTTTCCACTATAATTCGATGGGCGTCGGATCGCGCCGCGCCCTTCATTTCAAATTGTGAGCAAATGGCATGAGCAATCGAAACCGTATCGAATATCTGCACCAACTACGCGAACAGGCGCAACTGGGCGGCGGTGAAGAGCGCATCCGTCGCCAACATCAAAAAGGCAAGTATACGGCCCGCGAGCGGCTGGCGCTCCTGCTGGACAAAGGCTCCTTTCGAGAACTCGATCCCTTTGTTGTGCATCGGTGTCATGATTTTGGCATGGAGAAAAACCGCCCTTTGGGTGACGGCGTGGTGACGGGGTACGGAACCATCAACGGTCGGCTGGTCTATGTGTTTTCGCAGGATTTCACCGTGTTCGGCGGCTCGCTCTCGGGCGCGCACGCGGAGAAAATCTGCAAGATCATGGACATGGCCATGAAGAACGGCGCGCCCATCATCGGTCTCAATGATTCGGGCGGCGCGCGCATTCAGGAGGGCGTGGTCTCGCTGGGCGGTTACGCGGAAATCTTTTTGCGCAACACCCTGGCTTCGGGCGTGGTGCCCCAGGTCTCGGTGATCATGGGACCGTGCGCGGGCGGCGCGGTTTATTCGCCCGCGATCACCGATTTCATCATCATGGTGCAGGGCACGTCGCACATGTTCGTCACCGGCCCAGACGTGGTGAAGACCGTCACCCACGAGGAGGTCACTTTCGACGAGCTGGGCGGCGCGTACACGCACGCCAGCAAGAGCGGCGTGGCCCATTTTGTGGCCGACACCGAAGAGGACGCCATGTTCCTGGCCCAGCAGCTCCTTTCCTATTTGCCTCAGAACAATCTCGAAGACCCGCCCTACGAACCCACCACCGACGACCCCCTGCGCCAGGACCCCGAACTGGACACGATCGTCCCCGACCATCCCAATAAGCCCTACGACATGCGCGAGGTCATCCGCCGCGTGGTGGATGACGGCCGTTTCCTGGAAGTGCATCGCCACTACGCGCAAAACATCCTCGTGGGATTCGCTCGGTTGGGCGGTCGTAGCGTGGGCGTTGTGGCGCAGCAGCCCGCGGTGTTGGCCGGCGTGCTCGACATCGACGCGTCCATCAAGGGCGGTCGTTTCGTGCGCTTTTGCGACGCGTTCAATATTCCTATCATCACTTTCGAAGATGTGCCGGGCTTTTTGCCGGGGGTCGCGCAAGAGCATGGGGGCATCATCCGCAACGGGGCCAAGCTGCTCTACGCCTATTGCGAGGCCACCGTGCCTAAGATCACGGTCATCACCCGCAAGGCCTATGGCGGCGCGTACTGCGTGATGAACTCCAAGCACATTCGCGGTGACCTGGTTTTGGCCTGGCCCACGGCCGAGATTGCGGTTATGGGGCCGGAAGGCGCGGTCAACATCATCTATCGTCGTCAGCTGGCCCAGGCCGCGGACCCCGAAGCCGAACGCGCCCGCCTGGTGGCCGAATATCGCGAAAAGTTCGCCAATCCCTATGTCGCGGCCTCTTACGGTTATGTGGATGACGTGATCGAGCCGCACGAAACCCGTCCCCGCCTCATCAACGCCCTGGAGATGCTGCGCAACAAGCGCGACACGAATCCTTTCAAGAAGCACGGCAATATTCCGCTTTAAGTAAGTTATGGCTTGAAACTTGAGTGGCTTGAGATAGGAGGCGAAAGCATCGGCGCTTCGCCTGGCATGCAAGCAGACGAACATAGACCATAAGACGAAGATGGACGAAGCAAAACCTGGTCTACTTTGGTCTACTTTCGTCTAGCTTGGTCGGCATAGGCAAAAGATATGGCTCAAGTTTCAAATAAGTAAGCACTTAAGATGCTCGGACGATGAGACGATGAGCGCTATCTTCCAACTCCGTCTGCCGGATCATGTGTTCGCCGCGCGAAGTTATCAGGGCGTCGAGGTCGGCGCGACGTATGACATTGTCATTGTTAGCGACTTGCTCGCACCCCGCGCGTATGAAGACGCGGCTGGTTGGTTCGATTTGCTCGCGCCTTCGCAACGGCAAGCCCGCTTTGTCGCGGTGGATGGCGCGTATTACGCGTTTGCGGGCCGCGTCGCGCAGACCTTCGCGCTGGAGGAAGCCGATCTAACCATCGCCTACCTGCAACTGGAAACCCCCACCCCCATCACCCTGCTCACCTCCACCTTCGACTCCGGCCCCGCGAATGTCATTCAGCCCGATGATTGGGTCTATGGTTATGCGGCGCTTCATGTACAATGGGAGGACAGCCTCGACATCCCCCTGGCCGCGCCCGTGCAGGCGATATTGCGAACCATTCGTCGCACTTCCCTCCGTCCCGGCCCCCACTTCGGCCAGACCCAAGAGCTGACCGCTCTCCCCCCTGCTCCCCTCGGCCCTGACCGGGTCGAACTAACGTTTCGGATGGTGGGGAGGAGGTATTAGTGTGCGTGTTGCGCATTGCGTACGGTGGCCTGCTGCAATCAAACCAGAAACACAGAGGAGACAGATGTCAAGTTCCAGGTTTCAAGTATCAAGCTACTGAACCTGACACCTGGCGCTTGACCCTTTTTCAGCCCCATAATCGCTCATGTTCAAGAAAGTTCTCATTGCCAATCGCGGCGAGATAGCCGTGCGCATTATCCGAGCCTGCCAGGAGCGCGGGATCAAGACCGTGGCCGTGTATTCGGACCCGGACCGCACGGCTTTACACGTCCGCTACGCGGATGAAGCCTATCACATCGGCCCCGCGCCCGCGCGCGATAGTTATCTGCGCGGGGATAAACTCATCGATGTTGCTCGTCGGGCCGGCGCGGACGCGATTCATCCTGGCTACGGCTTTCTGGCCGAAAACGCGCAGTTCGCGGCCGATTGTCGCGACGCGGGCATTGTCTTCATCGGCCCCTCGCCCGAAGCCATCGAGGCCATGGGCGACAAGGTGACCGCGCGCGAGACCGTGGCCAAGGCCGGCGTGCCCCTGGTTCCCGGAACCCCGCGCGACTTGCCCGATGACGAACTGATCCGCGCGGCCGAGCAGTTGGGCTATCCGGTGTTGGTCAAGGCCAGCGCGGGGGGCGGCGGCAAGGGCATGAGGCTCGTTCACCGGCCCGATGATCTGATCTCCGCGTTGGGTGCGGCGCGGCGCGAGGCCCTGGCCGCGTTCGGCAACGATAGCGTTTATCTTGAGAAAGCCATCGAAGGCGCGCGACACGTGGAAATTCAGATTTTGGCCGACGCGCGCGGCAATGTGATTCACCTGGGCGAACGCGAGTGCTCCATCCAGCGACGACACCAGAAGCTGGTGGAGGAAGCGCCTTCGGTGGCCGTGGATGAAGAACTGCGCCAAAAGATGGGCGCGATCGCGGTGGCCGCGGCAAGGGCCGTGGATTACGTATCGGCCGGCACCATTGAATTCTTGCTCGACAAAGAGGGGAATTTCTATTTTTTGGAGATGAACACCCGCCTTCAGGTCGAGCATCCCGTCACCGAGCTGGTCACGGGCGTGGACATCGTCAAGGAGATGATCTCCATCGCCGATGGCCGACGCCTGCGCATCAAGCAAGATGATGTGCGCATGAAAGGTTGGGCCATCGAGTGCCGCATCACGGCCGAAGACCCGGAGAATAATTTCATGCCCTCGGGGGGCAAGGTGGTGGCCCTGCGCGAACCCACCGGCCCTGGCATTCGCGTCGAGTCGGGCGTGTATGAGGGCATGGAGGTCTCGCTTTTTTACGATCCCATGATCGCCAAACTCATTGCCTATGGCGAAAGTCGGGCCGAGGCCATCTTGCGCATGAGACGGGCGCTGAGCGAGTATCGCATCGCCGGCATCAAGACATCCATCCCCTTCCATCGCACGCTCATGGATTCGCCCCGTTTCCAATGGGGCCAGTTCGACACCAAGTTCCTGGACGATTACACTCCGCTACCCTCGGGCGACCACGCGCACTATCAGCGCCTGGCGGCTGTGGTGGCCGCGATGCTCATGCACGAGCGCGGCCTTCGCGCCATCAACATCAGCCACGGCGCAACGCAAGACGCGGGCGCGAGCGCCTGGCGCCGCGCCGCGTTGCTGGCCGGGCTGCGGGTGTTGCCCTGAGCAAAGAGACGATAAGACGATGAGACGAAAGGACGATATGGCGTTTCGCCGAGAAGAGACATTGTTTCGCCAAACTTGTGGGCGCGCTTCATCGTCCATCGTCTTATCGTCGGGCTTTCGTAGTGACGAACGCGTGGTTTCGGGGTGATTCTAACTTACCATCTATTTGGTTGACGATTCCTTATGAAATATCAAGCCCAAGTTGAAGATACGATCTACGAAATCGATATCGATGAAGATGGCCGCATTAGGGTGGATGGCGAAACGGTCGAGGCCAGCCTGTTGCAGGTGGGGGTGTTGGGCCTCTATTCGCTGCTGGTGGATCACGAGTCGGTGGAATTGGTGGTGGAGGAAACGCAACATGGTTATCGCGTCATGTTGGGCAGCCATATCTTCGATGTAAAAGTGGCCGACGAACGGCAATTGCGGCTGGCCGGTGAGCAGGGCGCTCTGGTGGCCCCGACCGGCGACCTGGTGGTCAAGGCGCCCATTCCCGGCCTGGTGACGCGCGTCCTGGTGAACGAGGGCGACGAGGTGGAGGCCGACCAACCCCTGGCCATCCTGGAAGCCATGAAGATGGAAAACGAGCTACGCGCGCAACGGGCCGGCGTGGTCAGCGAAATCAAGATCAAGCCCGGCGAAAACGTCGAACAAGGCGCGGAGCTTTTTGTGATTCATTGAGCGCGAATCGTTCATGCATCATATGCGTTCATCTTTAGAGTGGCGAAATCTTGCTGAAGAGCTTCGGACGATAAGACGATGGACGATGGGACGATAAAAGAAGCGTCAAGTGACACCTCTTTTATCTCCATCCCTCCTAACCTTCGATTTGCAACAAGCCCCTACGCAATATGCACATAGCTCCTCATGACTGAACAAGACCAGGAAATCCTCGCCAACGCACTGGCGCGGTGGGAGGAGACCACCCTCAACCGCGTCATTCAGCGTTTCCCCGAACGCAAACCCCACTTCGAGACGGCCTCCGGCATTCCGGTGGAACGGCTCTACTTGCCCGCGTGCGACGCGGAAACTTATCTCGAACGATTGGGCTTTCCCGGTCAATATCCTTACACGCGCGGGGTGCAGCCCACCATGTATCGGGGTCGCTTCTGGACCATGCGCCAGTATGCCGGTTTTGGCACGGCCCAGGAGACCAATCGACGCTTCAAGTATCTTCTCGAACAGGGCCAGACCGGTCTTTCCGTGGCTTTCGACCTGCCCACGCAGATCGGCTACGACTCCGACCATCCTCTGGCCCGCGGGGAGGTGGGCAAGGTGGGCGTGGCCATCTCGTCGCTGGCCGATATGGAGACCCTGCTCGACGGCATTCCCCTGGACAAAGTCTCCATTTCCATGACCATCAACGCGCCCGCGGCCATCATGCTGGCTATGGTCATTGGCGTGGCCAAGAAACAGGGCGTTCCGCAGGAGAAACTACGGGGCACGGTGCAAAACGACATCCTCAAGGAATACATCGCCCGCGGCGCCTACATCTTCCCGCCCCAACATTCCATGCGCCTGATCACAGATTTGTTCCGCTATTGCGGCGAGCATATCCCCAAGTGGAACACCATCAGCATCAGCGGCTATCACATTCGCGAGGCCGGGAGCACAGCTGTGCAGGAGGTGGCGTTCACCCTGGCCAACGGCATGGCCTACGTGCGCGCGGCCCAAGATGCGGGTCTGGACATCGACGCCTTCGCCCGGCAATTGTCCTTTTTCTTCAATGCGCACAATCACTTTTTGGAAGAAGTGGCCAAATTCCGGGCCGCGCGGCGTTTGTGGGCGCGCATCATGCGCGAGCGCTTCGGGGCCAAGAATCCCGCGTCCTGGCGGCTCCGTTTTCACACGCAAACCGGCGGCTCGACCCTCACCGCACAACAACCGGAGAACAATATCGTACGCGTGACCGTGCAGGCCCTGGCCGCGGTGTTGGGCGGCACTCAGAGTCTGCACACCAACTCCATGGACGAGGCGCTCTCATTGCCCACGGAGAAAGCCGCGCAGATCGCATTGCGCACCCAACAAATCCTGGCCTATGAATCGGGCGTGGCCGACACGGTGGACCCGCTCGCGGGCGCGTATTTCATCGAACGCCTCACCGACGAGATCGAGCGTCGGGCCGAGGAGTATATCGACCGCATCGAGGCCATGGGCGGCGCGGTGATCGCGGTGGAATCGGGCTACATGCAGCGCGAGATTCAGGAGGCGGCCTATCGAACGCAGCAACGCATCGAGACCGGAGAGGAGATCGTGGTCGGGGTGAACCGCTTCACGGTGGACGAGGAGCCGACGCCCGAAATCTTGCGCGTGGACGAGGCCGTGCAAGAGGCGCAAATCCGGCGCTTGCAGCAGGTGCGCGCGCAGCGGGACCCGGCCCGCGTGAGCGCCTGGCTAACCCGCATCGAGCAAGCCGCCCGCGATCCCAACGCGGCCCTTATGCCTCTGTTCGTAGGCGCGGTGCAAGATTACGTCACCCTGGGCGAGATCTGCGGCGCATTACGCGAGGTGTTTGGCGAATATCAACCCGCGGTGATGGTGTAGAAATCGATTTGGACGAATCTTTCTTGTTTTATTCGGTCTTGCCTGGATTGATCATAAAAAAGGCGATCGCGCCCATGATGGGAACCATCAGCACAATGCCCGTCCAAACCGCCTTTACCAACGGACTCAAGTCCCGATTCTTGAGAACGAGCACCGTGGCCAAACTTAGAATTGGCCAGATGAGCAAGCAGGCGAACGCGGCAAAATTGATGATTTGTGAAATGAGATAGGGGGTGTTGATATCCATTTTTCAGAATGTTTTTACCGAGAGGCGGTCGGAGTCATGAAGTTTGCCGCCTTTGACCAAGAAACAGCCAGCGCCATCCATCTCGCGAAAGCCAGGTGAGCAGAGCGGCCGTCAATAACCAGTAGCCAACTGTTGGCTCGGACCGTCGCCACCCTTCCGTGCCAAGGAATATGGCCATCATGCCCAATATCCAGAGGGCAAGCCGCGTTTGGGGTAGCAGTTGATGACGCCATATAGAGGAAAAAAGGGTCTCCACCGAGAGAAAATAGGTCATAAAGACGATGATCAGGAGGGTCTGGCCGAGCAACTGAACGGGCGATATCTGCACGCGAGCTATCAAATCTGGATCGAGTGTTAGAAACAAAATGCCGGTTCCGAGAACGACAAACACACTTTTTAGAAATGTTTCCAAATCGCGGCGAAACATGGCTTCACCTCCATTCCGCGCGGGTTCTCCCTGTCGGGAATATGATGCCTGACACTTCAACCAATGGTTATTAAGACATTGTTGAGCCAAATATGAGTATATCGAGAACAAAGCATCGATGTCAAGCAGCTTAGCGCGGTGCAATCCCACTGTCGGGTGAAAGTTCGGGCGCGCTCAGACAGCGCGTCCATAGAGATGCGATTCGGTTCAAAAAAAGCATTGTCGGCCCGCGGTGGGGTATGATATAATTCCCGCGTCCATATGAACCTCAGTTTATGGGAGGCGAGCCCCATGCCCAGCCCATTCCCCGGCATGGACCCTTATCTCGAAAGTCGCGCCATCTGGCCGGACTTGCATCAGAGTTTGATCACATACAGCCGAGACGCGTTGCAGCCGCGGATTCGGCCGCGTTATCACGCGCGCATTGGCGAACGCATCTATGTGATCCCTTCGCATCGGATCATCTACCCGGATATCTCCATCACCTGGCGTCGGCCTGAGCCTGCGCCGGCCCTGGCCGGGGGAGTGGCCGTGCTTGCGCCTGACGAACCCACCATTATTTCCGTTCCCCCCCAGGAGGTGCGCGAGACGTTTGTGGAGATATTGGATCTGACGCAAGGCGGACGCCTGGTGACGGTCATCGAGGTGCTGAGTCCGGCCAACAAAATGCCGGGCGAGGGTCGGGAGTTGTATCTTCGCAAGCAAGAGGAGTTGCTGGCCGGTGAGGTGCATTTGGTGGAGATCGACCTTTTGAGCCAAGGTGAGCCGACCGTGGCCGCGCCTTTGTCGTCGCTGGACCCCTATCGTCCCTGGCGCTATCTGATCAGCGTAAGCCGGGCGGGGAATCGGGAGAAGTTCGAGGTGTATTTCGTCGGTCTTCGTCAACGTTTGCCGCGCGTGGCCATTCCCTTGACAGAGCCAGACCCTGACGCGACGTTGGACTTGCAAGCTGTGTTCGAGCAGTGCTATGAGCGCGGGGCGTATGAAGATCTGGTCGATTATGGCAAGGAGCCGGAGGCGCGACTGACAGAGGAGGATGCGGCCTGGGCCGATGCACTTCTGCGAGAAAAGAAGCTTCGCGCTTGAGCGGCCCAATGCGTTTGGCGTTTTGGGAGGATCTTGGGCCTTTCACTCCAGCCTGCGTTAGGAATCATGATGAAAAATCATGTCTGGCAAGTCCTCAGTGATCGCGTGCTACTGGCGCGCGAGCCGTGGTTGGTGGTGCGCGAAGAGACGGTTCGCCTGCCCGATGGTCGGGTGGTTGAGGGTTTCCTGAAGATCGACGCGCCCGCTTATGTGGCCGTGTTTGGCGTGCGGGAGGATGGCCGGGTGGTGGCCGTGCAGGAGTATAAACACGGGCCTGGTCGCGTCGCGCTCCAACCCCCGGCCGGGTTCCTGGAGCCGAACGAAAACCCGCTGGTCGCGGCCCAGCGCGAATTGCTGGAGGAAACCGGCTACGCGGCCCGCGAGTGGCGCTTGATGGGTCGTTTTCACACCGACGGCAACCGCGGCATGAGTTTGGGTCATTATTTCTTTGCCACAGGTTTACACCAGGTGGCCGAACCCAACGCCAACGACCTGGGCCAGGTTACGCCCGTGTTGCTCACCCCAGATGAGTTGCATGAACGCGTTATGCAGGGGGCCGTGCTCACGGCCGGCGCGGCCGCGTGTTTCTTACTGGGCTTGAGCGTTTTTGCCAGACAATAGGAATGCCTTTACGGCTTGGTATGTCCGCTCTGCCACCTGTAGAAACTGTTCCGCTTCATGTTTGGAAGGAAATCCCGATGGGAGCAGCCCCACTCCAGGGTATCGAACATCAATGTAGGCATCGTCCAACATATCCATCTCCTCTTCACTCAATGGCAAGAAGCAGCTTGCTTCGGATTGGACCATGGCATTAAGTCGATGGATTCCATGTATTCGAGGAACATCGAGATCACTTTCTTCCAGAACCGCTTTCAAAGCTTTTTCGACGCACTGTTGGCAATGAAATACGACAATGTTGGCAACGTATTCATCGGCCGCCAGTGCTTGAGCCGCGGTCAAGTCTTTGGCCGCCAATTCTAGCCAGGCGCGCGTCGCCCGTTTCATAACAACTCAACCCCATGTTCATTAATGTGTTCGTAAAACGAACTTCCCGATTGTTTGATGTAATCCCATTCATCTTTTGTATATACGAACAAGTCAATTGGCGTTTTTTTTCTCAATGTCCTCAGCCTGCGCGAAAGCTCCCGACGATTTTCCAACATTTCGGAATAAGTGCGTGAAAAGCCTTTTTTATTTAGAACAACGAGCAAATCAATGTCACTGTCCGGCTCCTCTACACCATGAGCGAAAGACCCGAACAAAATTGCTTTGACCGGATGAACTGGAGCAATCAGCGCTTTTAACTCCTTCAACAGTGATTCTTTTTTAGTCATAAGATTGCCGACCTCAGCACGCGTTGGTTATAAGTGATTATACATTTGAAACTTGAGCAGAATCTTTTGCCGACGCTGACCACATAGACCAAATTCCGCTTCGTCCACCTTCGTCCTAGGGTCTATCTTCGTTTGCTTGGACGCCAAGCGAGACGCCGATACTCTAGCGTCAAAACTCAAGCCACCGAATAGTAACATGGCTTTGAGCATAAATCTGCATTATTATCCTATCATAGAATTCTTCCTTTTGTCGAATGCTTTCATGACCACACCATACGACCACATCAACCAACACACGGCCGAGAAGCAATTCAACTCGCGCATGTGCTTTGTGTGCGGGGTCGAGAACCCGGCCGGACTTCATGCGCATTTTTATCAGGTGGACGACGACACCTGCGTGGGGCGCTTCCTACCCGACGACAATCATCAGGGCTACCCCGGTCGCGTGCACGGCGGCGTCATCGCGGCCATGCTCGATGAGACGTTGGGCCGCGCGGTGTGGGGCGATGCGCAAACCTGGGGCGTTACGGCCGAGCTGACCTTGCGCTACAAAGCGCCCGTGCCTTTGGGGCAAATGCTCACGGTGGTGGGCCGCATTGTCAAGGAAAATCGCCGCATGTTCGAGGCCGAGGGCGAATTGCTCACCGCGGAGGGCGTGGTCGCGGTGAAAGCTCGCGGCAAATACATCAAAATTCCTCTGGAAAAAATCCTCGCCGACGGCGCCAACGAACTCGATCCAAACCTGGAACTTTTCATCGTGCCGGATGAGACAGTTGATGATATAATGAAATCATGATCTCTGTTCCCTAGTATTTTCACCGAGCCCATTGTCGCGTGCCTGAACTCACACGTTTTTTCGGCATTATCATTCGCATGTATGCGGAGTTGGGAGCGCCACATCATGTTCCGCATTTTCATGCGTATTATCAGAATCACGCAGCCGTCTACAGCATCCAGCCCATCGAAATCATCGGCGGTTCACTACCTCGAAGACAACGCCGCCTTGTTGAAGCGTGGGCTGAGTTGCATCAGAGGGAATTGTTGCAAAATTGGGAGCGCTTGCAGGCCGGAAAGCTTCCTTTACGAATAGCGCCATTGCGCTGATAGAGCCAGGTCACCATGATTCATCCCATTTATCGCGTGATCGATTTTGAAATTGTCGGTCCTTACACATTGCGAGTGTCATTCGATGACGGCGTCGAACGGATCATCGATTTTCGCCCTGTCCTCGCAGGTCCGATATATGGACCTTTATTGGATGAGCAGTTGTTCAATCAAGTGGAGATCGATGCTGAGGTTCATACGTTGGTGTGGCCAAACGGCGCGGATTTTGACCCTGAAACCCTGCATGAATGGCCTCGTTATGCCGATGACATGGCGCAGATGGCGAAACGATGGAGCGAAAAGACCGCTCCGTTAGCCGCTTGATCGTCACATTGGCTGAAACCTGAGGGATCGTTGTCGGTTGGAATTGGACGCGAACTCGATTGCAACCGGGAGTCTGCTTAAGCGGAAACCTGCATCGTCCCATCGTCTATCGTCCTCATCGTCTTGCTTTCTCACGGCCAAGAACGGCTCCGACTCGACAGCGCTTCGGTTTAGGAAACACTCGACACATGATCACCCGCATCAATCATATCGCCATTGTCGTCGCGGATCTCGATGAGGCCATCGAGACTTATCGCAACAAAATCGGTCTGACATTGGCCAAACGGCTGACCATGCCCGAACAGGAAGTGGAGATCGCGTTCTTGCCCGCGGGCGAGAGCATGATCGAGCTGATTCAACCCATCACCGAGGATTCGGGCGTGGCTAAATATTTGGCCAAGCGAGGCGAAGGCCTGCACCACATTTGCCTGGAAGTGGATGATGTGGAGCGGACTCTGGAAGAAATGGCCGAGCGCAGCCTGCAATTGATCAACGAAGAACCCATTCGCGCGGCCGAAGGTTGGGGCTTTTTCGTGCATCCCAAAGCCGCGCATGGCGTGCTCATCGAATTTTTGCAGCCGTTCGATGAGGATTGACGCGCGCCTATTCAGCATGTTATGTCAAACATGACCCTCATCCTGGGCGTCGAAACTTCGTGCGATGAAACGGCCGCGGCCGTGGTGGCCGACGGTCGGCTCATGCTCAGCAATGTGGTCGCATCGCAAATCGAGCTTCATCGCCAATATGGGGGCGTGTTTCCCGAAATGGCCTCGCGTCAGCACGTGCTCGCCATCATGCCGGTGGTGGAGCAGGCGCTAAGGGACGCGGATATAGGGTGGGAGCAGGTGGACGCTTTGGCCGTGACGCGCGGGCCGGGGTTGGCGGGGTCGTTGCTGGTGGGGGTGAATGCGGCCAAGGGCATGGCTTGGGCGCGAGGGTTGCCGTTGGCGCCCATCAATCATCTCGAAGGACATGTCTATTCCAACTGGATTGAGGCCGAGGGCAACCGGCCGGACAAACGATTCCCTCTGCTCGTGCTCATTGTCTCGGGCGGACACACCGAACTCATCGCCATGCATGGGCACGGCCAATACGAGCGTATGGGCGGAACCATCGACGACGCGGCCGGGGAGGCTTTCGATAAGGTTGCGCGATTGTTGGGATTGGGGTATCCTGGTGGCCCCGCCATTCAAAAAGCGGCCATGCATGGCGACCCCGCCGCGTTTGCGTTGCCGCGCGCCCGACCACGCGGCCCTTATGATTTCAGCTTTAGCGGTCTGAAGACCGCCGTGTTGCGCAAGGTGCAAAAGGTCGAAGGCGATGAGAGCGAGAGACGTAAACTGACGCCCGGTCGGGGGCTTCCCGAGGCTTTCATAGCAGACATGGCTGCATCTTTTCAGCAGGCCGTGGTCGATGTTCTGGTGGACAAAACCCTGGCCGCGGCCGATGCGATCGAGGCCACCGAGATTTGCGTATGTGGCGGTGTATCCGCTAATCTGGTTTTGCGTCGCGTCTTTCGCGAACGATCTTCCAAGCCGGTTTCCATTCCCCCGCTTTATCTCTGCACTGACAACGCCGCCATGATCGCGGCCGCTGCATATTATCGTTTTCAGGCGCAAGAAACAACCGCGCTGGACTTCGACGTAGCGGCGAATCTATCGCTATCCCAACACCCCTTTCCAGTCTCCAATATCAAGCACATCTAGGAGGCGAAATGCTTGAAATATTCAACCTGAAAGAACGCGTGCGAGGCAGTGGCGAGGTCGCGATCGGTCCCAGTGAGGCCGGCACACTGACCACCTATCTTATTTATGGTCGCCTCACTCCGAGAGAAACGGGAAGGCGGATACGGCCGGGCCAGGGGCGCGAGGAGATTTTCTTTCTCATCAATGGGCGGGTGCGCATGCTGCTTGCAGGCGGCAACGAGGTGGAGATTCGAGCGGGTTCGGCCGTGCCGCTCAAAGAGGGGACCGATTGCTGGTTGAGCAACCTCACCGACAAACCGGTGGAATACATTGTTGCCGGGGGTTTCACTGAACCGGTTCATTTTCTGCGCCAGGTGCAACAGCAGGCGGGCGGGCGTTATCTTTAAAGTCTTGATCGGGTCATGCGTATTGCACGACGGCTTGCCCCCAAAGCAATGTGTTATGTGTTATTTATGCAATGCGCATTTTGAACTACACAGAGGTGTTCAACGTCTCGAAAGCGAACACGACGAGTTGACATAGGCCGTGGTTCGTGGTAGTTTATGCGCCATTCCTCACCGATTGCCATACTCGACCATAATTACATACATAGCGGCGAGTTGTTTGTCCTGGACGGTCTCTCTTGGCGGCCTTGGCGGCTGGTGACCAGGGGGCCCCGAATTTGGTTTGTCTAGAGGGCTATTAGCCGGGTGCAAGTTGTCCTCTTTTGACAATAAACAACCTTTTTCACCCTTTTCACAACCCCACCCTATTCAAAAGGAGGAATCTCACATGTTCCGTAAGCCTCTCGTTATCCTGTTGGTCTTGCTGGCCGCCGTATTGGTTGTGGCCGCCTGCGCCGGACAACAGCCGGCCGAGCAACCCGCCGAACAACCCGCGCAAGAACAACCTGCGCAACAAGAGGAGCCCACTCCTGCGCCTGCTGCTAAAACCACCCTTGAAGTCGTCAAAGAACGCGGCAAGCTCATTTGCGGCGTAAACCAGGCTGTGCCCGGCTTTGGCTTCTTGCAGCCCGATGGCAGCTTTGCTGGTTTCGACATCGACTTTTGTAAAGCGCTATCGGCGGCTATCTTTGGAAACACGGACAGCGTCGAATATCGTCCTCTCACCGCCAAGCAGCGCTTCACCGCACTTCAGGCCGGTGAAATCGACGTCCTGATCCGCAACACCACCTGGACGCTGACTCGCGACACCGAGTTGGGCGCCAACTTCGCTCCCACCACCTTCTACGATGGTCAGGGCATCACCGTGCGCAAGGATAGCGGCATCACCACGCTCGACGACCTCGAAGGCGCGTCCATTTGCGTGAGCGCGGGCACCACCACAGAGCTAAACCTGGCCGATCAAATGGCGGCTCGCGGCATCGAGTATACGCCGGTTGTGTTTGAAACCGCGGACGAGACCACCGGCGCTTATCTGGATGGTCGCTGCGACGCCTACACCACCGATAAATCCGGTTTGGTGGCTCGCATGTCCCTCTTCCCCAACCCCGAAGAGCACATGATTTTGGAGGAGACCCTGTCCAAAGAGCCGCTTGGTCCTGTGGTGCGCCATGGCGACGATCAGTGGTTCGATATCGTCACCTGGATGGTGTTCGCCACCTTCACCGGCGAGGAATACGGCGTCAATTCGCAAAATGTGGACGACATGAAGGCCAACGCCACCGATCCCAACATCCGCAAGCTGTTGGGCGTGGAAGGCGACATGGGCGCGAAACTGGGACTGAGCAACGACTGGGCCTACAATATTATCAAGCAGGTTGGCAACTACGCCGAAATCTACGATCGCAACCTGGGCCCGAACACCGTCTTCAACCTGGCGCGGGGTCTGAACTCCTCCTGGATTGATGGCGGTCTGCTCTACGCACCTCCCATTCGCTAACCTTATGGCATCAAGCTGTCTGAGAAGGGAAGAGCGCCTGCTCTTCCCTTCTCGATATAAAATGACTTGCTCGCGTCTCTAACCTGACGCCTTTCTGAAAGGAGCGCACCCACACGCCGACGCGATCGCTAGTCCATCCGACCTTTTTCATTGCACTCTTCCGCCTCCTCTCCCATTCCAGAAGGTGACGTCTATGACCACCAACACTTCTGAGCATGGCGCCGTTCCATTTTGGAGAGATGAGCGTTACATTCAAATCATCGCTCAAGTCATTGTGGTGGCGGCACTGGTGGCGCTGTTTTATTGGCTCATCCATAATCTCCTCACCGGCCTGGCCGCTCTGGGGATTCCGCTGAGTTTCCGATTTCTGGGCATCGAAGCGCAATTCGATATTGGGGAAACGTTAATCGAATACAGCCGAAACAGCACCTACGCCCAAGCCATTCTGGTTGGACTGCTCAACACCATCAAGGTTTCCTTTATTGGCATTATTTTCGCCACCATTGTGGGCGTTATCGTAGGTATCGCCCGTCTTTCCAGAAACTGGCTTGTCAGCAGAATAGCCGCCGTTTATGTGCAAGTTCTGCGCAATATTCCCCTGCTGGTCTTCCTCATTTTTCTGAGCACCACCGTCTTTCACAAATTGCCTCGCGTGCAACAAGCGTTGGCCCTGGGCAAGATGGCGTTTCTAACAAATCGAGGGATTTATACGGTTTGGCCGGTTCCGGCCGAAGGTTGGAACGTTTACAAGTGGCTGCTTCTGGGTAGTTTTGTAATAGGCGTGCTCGTGGCCATTTACTTTTATCGTCAGGGATTGCGCACAGGACGCATGCCGTTGTATTGGCTCTGGGGCTTTCTAACCTTTCTGGCGCTGAGCATCATCGCCTGGTTTGTAGCTCCGGGCGCGCCTCTGGCGCTGGACTATCCTTATCTGGCCGGGCGCAACTTCAAGGGAGGGCAATCGCTCACACCCGAGTTCATGGCTATTCTCTCCGGCCTTGTCATTTATACATCGGCGTTCATCGCCGAAGTGGTGCGCGCGGGCATTCAGGCCGTATCCAAAGGGCAGCGAGAAGCCGCCACAGCCGTGGGCTTGACCAGTTTTCAAACCATGCGTCTGGTCATCTTCCCTCAGGCCATGCGAGTGATCATCCCCCCACTCACCAGCCAGTACCTGAATCTAACCAAGAACTCATCTTTGGCCATCGCGGTGGGCTATCCCGATCTGTTCGCGGTGGGAAGCACCATCATCAACCAGTCGGGCCGCGCGGTCGAGGTCATCCTCATCACCATGGCGGTGTACCTCACCTTTAGCTTGCTGACCTCGCTGTTCATGAATTGGTACAATCGTCACACGAGACTGGTGGAGCGCTAACCATGACAACGACACTTACCTCTCAAAAAGAGATCTTGCCGCCGCCCACCGAACGATTCACCATTCTAGGGTGGCTAAAGAAAAACCTGTTCGGCACATGGTTCGACGCCATTCTCACCGTAGTTTCTGGCCTGTTTATCATCTATGTGCTGTACATGGGCTTCCGGTGGATTCTCACTACAGCTCAGTGGGCTGCGGTGACCGACAACTTGCAACTGTATATGAAGGGCCAATATCCCGCGAGTGAAGACTGGCGGTTGTGGCTTCTCATGTATCTCTTCGCCCTAATCATTGGCCTGATGTGGGGCGTGTTTTTGCGCCGGGCCGAAGCTGTGGGCTGGATTTTATTGGCCGTTCCCGTCATTCTGGCCCTGTGGATGGTGAAGTTGGAGCGTGCAGCGTGGCTCAATCTCTTGATCATGGACGCCGCGGCCATTGTTGGCTATTTCTTGGGCCGCCGATATCCGCAACGGCTACAACGACCCACCATCATCCTGATTTTGCTTTATATGCCGCTGGTCATTCTCATTGTGCGCGGCTTTGGCGAGAGCGGTTTTCTCCCATTAGTGACCACAAATCTATGGGGCGGGTTATTGCTCTCGCTGTTGCTGGCCATTTTTGGCATCGTCTTCTCTTTTCCCGTTGGCGTGCTTCTGGCGCTGGGGCGGCAATCGAGGATGCCGGCCATCAAAACGCTGTGCGTGGTCTACATCGAGATCATTCGCGGCGTGCCGCTGATCACGCTCTTGTTCATGGGACAATTGATGCTGCCCTTCTTCCTGCCGGCCGGCATCACCATCGATCGGGTGATTCGCGCGGCCGTGGCCATCATCATGTTCGCCGCGGCCTACATGGCCGAAAATGTGCGCGGCGGCCTGCAGAGCATCCCCAAAGGCCAATATGAGGCCGCGGACGCCATTGGGTTGAACGGCGTGCAGAAAATGGTCTTCATTATCTTGCCCCAGGCCTTGCGAGCCGTGATTCCCGTGCTCGTGGGTCAGTTCATCGGTCTTTTCAAAGACACATCACTGGTGGCGCTGGTTGGTCTGCTCGACCTGCTGGGCATCGCCCGCGGCATTTTGGCCAACCCCAACTACATCGGTCGCCAGCTCGAGGTCTTTGCTTTCATCGCGCTCATCTATTGGGTCTTCAGCTATGCGATGTCATATGGCAGCGAACGATTGGAGACCGCGCTAGGCGTTGGCGAGCGATGACCGACGCCTCGCGTATGATGATTGAAGCGATTTTCCGGTCCGAAAACGAGCTTTTGGCGATCAGACGCGCCATCTGAAATGCGAAATCATCAGAACTCTTCTAATAACTGTTTTACAGGAGTGAACCCATGAGTGAACCCATCATCATCTGTCGAGACGTGCATAAGTGGTATGGGCAGTTTCACGCCCTACGCGGCATCGACATGGAGGTGCAAAAGGGCGAGGTGGTGGTCATTTTCGGCCCCTCTGGTTCGGGCAAATCCACTTTTATTCGCTGCATCAACCGCCTCGAAGAACATCAACGCGGCACCATCATTGTGGATGGCATTGAATTGAGCCATGATGTGCGCAATATCGCCGCTATCCGTCGCGAAGTGGGCATGGTGTTCCAGCAATTCAATCTCTTTCCTCATCTCACCGTGATGCAAAACATCACGTTGGGGCCGATTTATGTTCGTAAATGGAATAAGGACAAGGCCGAAGAGATTGCCATGCAGCTGCTCGAACGCGTGGGCATCCCGGAGCAAGCCCACAAATACCCAGGACAACTCTCGGGTGGACAGCAGCAGCGCGTGGCTATTGCGCGAGCGCTGGCCATGCAACCAAAGATCATGCTCTTCGACGAGCCCACCTCGGCGCTCGATCCAGAAATGATCAAAGAAGTTTTGGACGTGATGGAAGAGTTGGCGGAAAGCGGCATGACCATGATGGTGGTGACGCACGAAATGGGCTTCGCTCGCGCGGTGGCCGACACCATGTATTTCTTCGACGAAGGCCAGGTGGTGGAAAGCGGCACGCCCGAACAAATTTTCGAACATCCGCAAGAAGACCGCACCAAACTCTTCCTCTCGCAGATATTGCAGCATTGACGGCATACAGCGCTTCATTTCTTATGACTCGCGCCGTCCGTAAAACCATCGGACACAGATAGGGATAAACACAAACGAGGTTTCTGTTACGGTTTTTCTATTTGTGTTCTCCCCTATTTGCGTCTCTTTGGCGGAAAGGCATTGGACGGCCGCCCGATTTTGCCATGTCTTCATATCGTCTGGATGAAAATTACCTACGCGAGACGTTGGTGACGTTGCTGAACATCCCCAGTCCCACCGGCTTCACAGACCTGGCGCTGGATTACGTGGAGCAGAAGTTGGTGGAACTGGGGCTGGAGCCGCGTCGCACCGCGAAGGGCGTGTTGACGGCCAAATGGCAAGGCCGGGCCGCTGACGCCCCGCGCGCGCTCACGGCTCATGTAGACACGCTAGGCGCCATGGTGAAAGAGATCAAAGCCAATGGTCGTCTCAAGCTCAGCAAATTAGGCGGTTTTGCATGGAACGCGGTCGAGGGCGAAGGCTGCACCGTGTTCACGCACGAAGGCCGGCGCATCCGAGGCGCCATCCTCTTCCATCATGCGTCCACGCATGTCTATAGCTCGGAGGTCAATCAAACCCAACGTAGCGACGCCAACATGGAAGTGCGACTGGACGAACGCACCCGCTCTGCGCAAGAAACGCGCGAGTTGGGCGTCGAGGTGGGAGATTTCGTCGCCTTTGATCCACGCGTCGAGGTGAGCGAAAGTGGATTCATCCGTTCGCGGCATCTCGATGATAAAGCCGGCGTGGCCTGTGTGTTGGCTGCGATAAAAGCCATGAACGATGCTTCTCTTGCGCCAGCGCAGCGAACGACGCTCCACTTCAGCCATTACGAAGAGGTGGGGCACGGCGCGGCCGCGGGCCTTCCCGCCGATCTTGTGGAGCTTGTGGCCATTGATATGGCGGCCATCGGCGAGGGTCAGAATTCGGATGAATTTCATGTCACCATCTGCGCCCAGGATTCAGGCGGCCCCTACCATCATGGGCTTACGCGCCGGTTACGCAATCTAGCCGAAGCCGCGCACATCCCCTATAAAATGGATATCTATCCCTATTATGGCTCAGACGGCGAAGCTTATTGGCGCGCAGGCGGCGACGTTAAAGTGGCGCTTTTCGGTCCCGGCGTAGATGCATCCCACAATTATGAACGAACGCACATGGATGCTCTGCTTGCAACCACGCGTCTCATTATCGAATATTGTCTGAGCTAAGGCGGCTCGCTCGCGAAGCAGCCGCCGCCGATAAAAGGCGCGGTCTATTTTCAAAACAATCATCAATCGAGCCGACGATACAATCCATGCTCGAGAATATATTGTCGCACGCATTCGGGAACCAGGTAGCGGATGCTGCCGCCATGTTGCACGCGACGGCGTAATGTGTTGGAAGCAATGCTCACGCCGGGCATGGGGAGCAGAGTCACTTCGTGGCTGATGCCGGGCAACTCAGCTTCCAGGGGCGCCCAGTCAATCTCATATCCAGGTCGCGTGGCTGCGGCCAGCCGAGCCAGGTTGCGGATGCGCTCCGGTTGGTGCCAATTGGGGAAATCGATAACCGAATCCAGACCCATCAAAAACCAGAGCTCATCGTCCGGCTCCATCTGCCTGTGCATGAGCTCGACCATGTCGGCTGTAAAATGAGGGCCGGGACGTTCGAGATCGATCAGCGAAATGCGAAAATTCGGATTGTCGGCCAGGGCCATTTCCAGCATGGCCAAACGATCGGTTGCAGCCGCGATAACCTGACCGTGCTTATGGGGCGGATCGGCCGCGGGGACGAAATAAACAATATCCAGGCGCAAGGTGTCGCGCGCGGTTTCGGCCAAAATAAGATGGCCCAAATGAACGGGATCGAATGTGCCGCCAAGCACGCCTATTCGTGACATGATTACATGGTTGATATCAGTGCAAGGCCGGTTTACCGCACCTTATTCTGTGAATTCATAGCCATAGCTCCACACCAACTCGACATCGCCGATGCGGACCGCGTCGCCTTCTTCGACGCCGGCCTCTTCCAAGGCTTCGGCAATGCCCATGGCCTCGAGAATGCGTTGGAAACGCAGGACGGCTTCGTAATAGTCCCAATTGGTCATGGCGGCCACGCGCTCGATGCGCTTGCCCCGCACGCGCCAGCCGTCCTCCTCGCGCTCGACAGTGAACGCGTCTTCGTCCACGGGCCTGAGCACGGGAATGGGGGTTTCCGAGGGTTCGGGCGGAGGAAGTTCGGCCAGGGTTCGGGCCACGCGATGCATGAGCGCGTCCACATTTTCACGCGTCACTGCACTGATGGCCATGATGTCCACGCCCATGTTCTCGAATTCGGTCTTGATTTCGGGCCAACGCGCCCGCACTTCGGGCAAATCCATCTTGTTGTAGGCCACGATTTGGGGTTTATCAACCAGATGCGGCTTGAATAACTCCAATTCCTGATTGATGGCGTGATAATCGCCGATTGGATCAGGGCTGAGACCGTTGAGCAAATGGATGAGCAGGCGAGTGCGCTCGATATGACGTAAGAACTGAATGCCCAGACCCACGCCCGAATGCGCGCCCTCGATGAGACCGGGAATGTCGGCCAACACAATGTCTTGATGATCGACGATGGCCACGCCCAAATTGGGCGCCAGCGTGGTGAAGGGGTAATCGGCGATCTTTGGTTTGGCGCGAGTGACCACCGAAAGCAGAGTGCTTTTGCCCGCGTTGGGAACGCCGATAATGCCCGCATCCGCGATGAGCTTCAGCTCCAGGCGCAGCCATCGCTCCTGGCCCGGCTCTCCCTTTTCGGCCAAGCGCGGGGCCTGGTTGGTGGATGAGCGAAACGCAGCGTTGCCGCGCCCCCCGCGCCCCCCGCGCGCGACCAGCATGCGGTCGCCCACCTCGAGCAATTCCCCCAAAAATTCCCCGGTTTCTGCATCATAAACCACTGTGCCCGGCGGAACCGGGATTTCGACATCCTTGCCGCGCGCGCCCTGCTTGTTGGAGCCGCCGCCATGCCCCCCGCGACCGGCCTTGAAATGGACTTTCTTTTTGAAATGATAAAGCGTATTGTGCCGCGGGCTGGCCACCAGATAAACATTGCCCCCGCGTCCGCCATTGCCGCCGGATGGCCCCCCGCGCGGCACGAATTTCTCGCGTCGAAACGCCACGATGCCGTTGCCGCCATCGCCGCCTTTCACATAGATCTTTGCAGTATCGACAAACATGGGGGGTATTGGATATTGGGGTGTTGGATACTGGTTATTGGGGTATTGGATACTGGATATTAGATATTGGCGATTATATCCAGTATCCAATATCCAGTATCTAATATCCAATATCCAATATCTAGTATCTAAATATCCAACACCTAATATCCAGTATCCATCTCCGCCACGCGACGCACGAAATCGAGGCTGAGCTCCTTGATTTCGGCCAGCACCGAGACGATATCGGGGTCGAGGAAAATTTCGAGCTGCTCCACGCCCTCATCGGCCCAGAGAGCTTCGAGCTTTTCGTACAGGGCTTTAGCCTCCGTAGCCAGAACGGCGAGATCAGGGGTTGAGGGATTGGTCATATAGAATGAGAACTCCTTTTTCAGGACAGGCGCCACGGCCGCCGATGCGGATGAGAAGGACGATGGGACGATAGGACGATGAGACCAAAGATGAGCCTACCCCCATCGTCTTATCGTCTATCGTCCGTCGGCCAACCCGCCGACCTTGGACTTGGGACTTTGGACGCTATTATACGAGTTTTATCTCTGGCTGACGAATCCTTGAAAGGAGTGCGCGCCAAAAACCAAGCCCCCAGGCCAGATGGAGGATGAGAAAGGTCGCGAAAAGGCGCGGCCAGGCATGAACGCCGGCCTCTCGAGAGAGTTGCAGACCCGCGAGAGCGGCCAGAGCCAGGTAGACGGCGGGAATGAACAGGAAGTGAGGGCGCCAGATAGCAAGGGCCAGGGAGCAAGCCAGAGTTGGGGGCAGCAAGGCCGGGGCCAGGTGTCGCGGTCGTATGTGTTCGCGAGCGCGGCGCAGAAGCGCTGCGCGCCAGGCGCCATATCGAGCGTATTGCCGTTTGATCTCGCACAATGATTCTCGCGTTAAATAAATGCTGCGAATGGCCGGGTCCACCAACAACGCGCCGCCCCGACAGCGTAGACGCGCGTTCAGCTCGAAATCTTCGGTGGCCAGCAGCGATTCGTCCCATCCGCCGATCTCGCGTAGCAAACTCGTGGGATACGCGCCTAAATAGAGACTATCCACCACGGTGGGCCGCCGCGCCCGCCGATACGCGGCTGCGCCCGCGCCCAGGGGATGATTTAGAACCAGCGCGTGCACGCG
>JAADII010000132.1 GCA_013151415.1 Chloroflexota bacterium | reverse complement strand
CCACGCCCACGCCCTCTTCGACACCCTCGCCCCCTCACACCCCCACCTCCACGCCCACGCCTGCGTTGCCCATGGGTTTCGTGTTGAAGGACGCGAATCTCCGGTCGGGTCCTGGAATCGTCTATCCCGTTATCGGGCTCGTGGCCAAAGGGCAACAGGTCGCGTTGCAGGCGCGAAACCGGGCCGGAGATTGGATCCTGTTGGATATGGGAGGAGAAGGCCAGGAATGGGTGGCTGCCTTTTTGCTCGATCTGCCCATCGGGATCGAGCTGCCCATCGCCCAAAACATTCCCACCCCGCCGCCCACGCCCACCCCCGGCGATGTCGTCCGCCTTGGCCAGACCTCCATCACCCTGCCCACCTATCCTTGGGAGACGCACACAACTTGGGCCTACGATGAGACCACAGCCTGGCGCTATCGCCGTTTCGACCGCGGGGCCTATGAGGCGAGCGATCCTCGTCCCACAGCCAAAACGTATAACCTGATCACTTTGGAGAATCGATGGCTCAAGATCACCATTTTGCCTGATTTGGGAGGTCGCATCTATCAGATGATCTTCAAGCCCACCGGCAGCAATGAACTTTATCAGAATCCGGTGATCAAACCCTCGCCGTGGGGGCCGGTGGAGCAAGGCGGGGGTTGGCTGGCGGCTGGCGGCATCGAGTGGGCGCTGCCTGTTCCCGAACATGGCTATGCCTGGGGCGAGCCTTGGGGTTATATCACCGAGCCGGGCGTTGCTGATGCGGGCGTCACGGTGTTCGACCATGTGCAAGACGCGTTGCATTTGAGCGTGGATGTGGGTTTGCAACCCGATAGCGCGGCCATGACCCTGGATTTTCGGTTGGAAAACCTGGGCGCCGCGGCCGTGAACGCCAGCTTTTGGAGCAACGCCATGCTTGCTCCTGGCCCGGCCAATACGGTTGGCCCCGAGGTGCGATTCATCTATCCGGGCGATTACATGCAGGTGCATTCCACCGGCGAAGCGGACATGCCCGGGCCGGGCGGCGTGTTCGATTGGCCCATTTTCCAGGGTCGAGATGTGAGCCGGTTGGGAACCTGGGGGCGCTGGTTGGGTTTCTTCGCTTATCCGCAGGCGCAGGCCGGCTGGGCGGCCGTGTATGACATGGCCGCGGATGAAGGCGTGGTGAGGGTGTTTGATCCTGCACAAACGCCCGGCCTGAAAGGATTCGGCTTTGGCTGGGCCGATCCCATTCCCCCAGACAATTATACAGACGATGGTTCGGCCTATGTGGAGATGCACGGCGGGCTGCCGCGCACTTTCGATGAGCGGGTGCGTTTCGAGCCAGGACAACGCCGCGTCTGGCGCGAGGTGTGGTATCCGGTGGCGGGCGTTCGCGGCGTGCGTTCGGCCAATGCCGGAGGCGCGGCCAATCTCACGCAGGAAGCGGATGGGCTGCACTTACGATTGTTTAGCGTGAGCAGTCGTCGCGGCCAATTGCGGGTGCAAGACGCGGCCGGCGCCACGTTTCGCATGGAGCTGGCGATGGATCCGGCTCGTCCGGCCGACATCCTTTTGCCGGCAATGCAATTGCCGTTGGACGTTCGTTTTTTTGATGTGCAGGGCCAGGTGTGGGCGTTGACGGTGGAGTGAGCCCGGCAAGGAAAATCAAACCTGTTTTCGGGATGACCATCGCCAACCTGGCCACATGGCCAGGTGACCCCCTGGCCACATGACCAGGGTCATATCCGTCCATGTGACCAGGGTCATTCCTGGGCGAAGGTTTAGGGATGAGCCGGTGTGAAAGCGGGGCAAATCGAGATTGATCGATTTGTGACCGGTGATGTCGTTTGTTGCGCGCCAAAGCGCTTTTCGGATAGTCATCGGGTGCGGTTGGCCGTCGCGCTGGTCGAAGAGGGTTTTCAAAAGCAGGTTTTTCGGAAAAAAAGGCCCTGCAAAGTGGATGCTTTAGGGCGAAATCCTTATATCGCTATGCGAAAAATGCGCTTGTAATCAGGTTGAAAGGAGGCCTGATCGCGTCGGTTCACGCCATTTGCTGCGCAGACGAAGCGCCCGAAATTTAGACGTCAGCGCTCGCAAAAAAAGAGGAACCCATCGCATTGTTCGCGATGGGTTCCCCCCGACATGAAGGTGAAACGAGCGTTCAGGCAATGGTGATGGATTCATCCAGAAACACATCTTGAATGGCGTGCAACAGCTCAACGCCCTCACTCATGGGCTTCTGGAAGGCTTTGCGACCAGAAATCAGCCCCATGCCGCCGGCCCGTTTGTTGATCACCGCGGTGCGCACGGCCTGGGCCAGGTCGTTTTCACCCGACGCTCCACCAGAATTGATGAGCCCGACGCGGCCCATGTAGCAATTGGCCACCTGCCAGCGAACCAGATCGATGGGATGGTCGCTGGTGAGCTTCTCGTAAACAAGGGGATGGGTGCGGCCAAAACCAATGGCCGTGTAACCGCCGTTGTTCTCGGCTTGTTTTTGTTTGATGATGTCGGCCTCGATGGTGACGCCCAGATGATTGGCTTGGCCGGTGAGATCGGCGGAAACGTGATAATCTTTCCCCTCTTTCTTGAATGCCGGATTGCGCAAATAGGCCCAGAGCACAGTGACCATGCCCAATTCGTGCGCATATTGGAAAGCTTCGCTGATCTCCTGAATCTGGCGGCGAGAGTTTTCCGAGCCAAAGTATATGGTTGCGCCCACGGCCACCGCGCCTAGATCAAAGGCCTGCTGCACATTCGCAAACAGGGTTTGGTCATAAATGGGAGGATAGGTCAGAAGCTCGTTGTGATTGATTTTGACCAGGAAGGGGATCTTGTGCGCATATTTGCGAGACACGGCCCCCAGCACGCCTAAGGTCGAGGCGACGCAGTTGCAGCCGCCCTCGATGGCCAGTTTGACAATGTTTTCAGGATCAAAGTAAATGGGGTTGGGCGCGAATGAGGCCGCTCCCGAATGCTCGATGCCCTGGTCCACCGGCAAAATGGAAACATAACCCGTTCCGGCCAGTCGTCCTGTGTTGAGGATGAGTTGCAGGTTGCGCATGACCGCGGGCGAACGATCGGTTTGCGAGAAGACCCGATCCACATAGTCGGGACCAGGAAGATGCAGCATGTCTTTGGGGATGCCCGCGCAAGTGTGCGTCAACAGGCTTTCGGCTTCATCACCGAGCAGGCTTTCGATGCGTGCAGTCGCCATTTGATAACTCCTTTGAAGTGATTTTGGAGAGTCGTTGATTTTCAAAACAATCTTTGGCCCAATAGGGCGCGAAAAAGCGCCGGACATTGATTATAATCCAGCGCTATTAGAGGGGCAAGGTCGGGTTTGAGCGTCGTCTAAGCGGTTGTGAGCTGAGGGTCTCTCTAACGCCAAAGCAAGGGTAAGAAATGCCGCATGGGCGTTGGCGTGGGAGTGGCGGTCACTCGTTCGATGCTCAACTCGTAGGTCATGTTGCAGCCGCCGAGTTGGGCGTTGAAGTGGGCCACCTTCACAAAATAGGCGCCTGAGGCGGGAGCCACCCATACGATGCGGCTGGCTGGCGGGTTTGATGGGTCTTCGTCATTGTAGGCCAGGATGGTGACGCCGTCGGTGTCGTATAGGGTGAGCGTTGTATCAACGTTGGGCCCTAGATTATCGGTGGCGATGCTGATCCAATCGCCTGTGAAGAGGCCGAATTTAACATAATCCAGGTCGCCCGGCACATCGAAGTTGTGCACTTGAGGGGTTGCGTCTATGACGATGACGCGCGCTTGCTCCCACGTGTTATCCGGCTCGAACTCGTCTCGACAATCGGGCGTGGCCGTCGGGGTGGGGGTGATGGTTGGCGTGGAGGTGCTGGTGGGGGTGGCCGTGGCTGTGGGGGTGTTGGTGGGTGTGGGGGTTATTGTGACCGTGGGCGTGGGCGTGGGTGGCGAGAAAGGCGTGGCCGTGGGGGTGGGCGTGGGCAGCCAGTAGCTCACCACAAGCTCAGGATGGAAGGGCTCCTGGTCGGGTTCGTCTGCATCGCGCGAGACGAAACCATACGCCACTTCGCCTCCGGCTGCGCCCTTGAGCGCAATTCCGTAATTTTCGGTCGGCTGTGACACCCACTCTTGAACCAGGTCGGTGATGTCGAAGGTGCGCCAGACGTTGAGATCGGCGATTTCCACCGAATCCGCCGGTTCGGTTGCGCGATCGGTTGCGCCATTGGCGCCCGGCGCCTCCCACGCTTCATCATTGCGGGCTTGTATCCAGGTCGCCTCCAATTCACCCCAAGAGCGCAAAAGTTTATAGGCCTGAATAACGATTTGTTGAGGGTTGGAGCGCACCGTGGGAAAAATGCTGAGTTGCGCTTTGAACACCTGCGAGCCTGGGGGGATGTCGGTGATAATAAAGCGCAGCAGACCCGCGATCTTGTCGTTGCTGCGCACGGTCACCGTCACCACATTGCCGAAATTCTCGTTTGGCTCCCACACGCTGATGGCTGTGTCGGTGGTGAGAAAATAATTCTGATAACCGTATTGATAAGTGTGCGTCGCGCCTTCGGGCGTGGCCGTGGGGGTGGGACCTGTAGGTGGGGAGATGTCGATGCTTGTGTCGTTCAAACGCAAGTCACCCCAATCGGGCATGGTTTGATAGGTGCGATCGCTTTCCCAAAAGATGTGCGAGTCCATATCACCGCCGGTGTCGTCATCGATGAACGCGAAATTAAAGCCCAACAATTGCGCCGGTGAAAAGCCCGCCAGGTCCAGGGCCGTGGCGGGAATGGCCACTTCCATATCCCAACCATCGATGCGGGTTCGCGTCGCGGCTTGATAGACGGTGGTCGCGATGCCGAAATCCGCGGTGCGACCGTCGGCCGTGGTGGTGAATTGATGATCGTCCGCGCCGCCCGCCTGGCCATCGTTCAAGGCGTCGAACGCCAATTCCACAGCGTCATCCTCCCAAACATCGACGCTATCGGTGATCACGGCGTTGTCGGTGATGGAAATGGCGAAATAGAGCCAATTTCCATTCCAGGCGCTGCGCACCGAGGCCGACAGATCGGGGCGACTGGGATAAAGACCATTCACGCGTCGCGCGAGTTCGGCGTCGAATGATTGGTCGGGGTTGGCGGCCGGCCATTCCGAAAGATCGCCATCGATGGTGGGCGCGTTAAAGGTGAAATAACTCTCGAACGTGCGCGGTTCGACATCCTGTTTGGCGCCACTAGGCCCGAGCGATGAGTCGTCGCTCATGGCAAGGGCGGGAAATAGCGAGGGACTGGCCAACGCGATCAAGGCGAGCAAGAGCAAACCAACGGTCAACGCTGTGACGCTTAATCTATGCATGATTTGGCCTCCTCTAGAAGCGGAACGCACGGATCGTTTAGGCATGTATACTACCATCGATGACGATTTGTGCGCAAACAAGATACGCGATGGCCAAATTTTCTCTGATCAACGCAGTTCGAGATGTCTCAGCCCCCTCCGTGCGCCCTGTTCTGCACAATTTTGATAAAGGAGCGACCGCGCAATTCGTCCATGGTGACGCCTGTGGCCAGGGCCTCCTCTTCGGTGAGCGCGCCGCAAGCAATGCCGCGCAGAAAGAAATTGAGCAACCCCTGTCCGGTGGCCGCGTCGTCGAACGTGTTGCCCGAAAGCGTGGCCTGGGCGGCTTTGTTGATGAATGCGTTCAACCGCACCGAGGCGTCGCGCAGGCTCTCTAGAAAGAAATGATAGACCGCCGCGTAGCGAATGGGCAGTTGCGCCGGGTTCAGGTCCCAGCCTTGATAGTAGGCGTGACGCAACGAGTGCATAATGTTGTCGTAGTGCAGTTTCCAGCCATAATGCACCGTGGCCATGTTTTCGGCCATTTGTTGGGGCGTGAGGGGCTGGTCGGGCCGAGCTTTGTGAGGGGCAATGGGCATGATGGTGGTGGCGCCATCGCAGATGGTGACGCCCGTCCCCGCCAGGCTCACTTGCAACATATGACGGGCAAAATCCGCAGCCGGGTGGGTGTGGGTTTGATAATGCGCTGTGATATTGACCAGGGCCGTGTAGTCGTAAGTGCCATAAGCCACCGACTTCACTCGGCCTCGCCCCGCGTCCACCAGGCCCCGCACCGCAATGCTGCCATCGCGAGCAATGATGGATTGCGGCGTCTCGATCATCAAATCGATGCCCACTGCGCCCGCCTCGACGCCCAATTTCTCCTCCAACATGTCCAGCAAATCGGCCAGTGCGGCGACCTGTTCAGGAATTTGCACCTTGGGCAGCGTGACGACGAAATGATCTGGCGCCTTGCCGTTGGTTTCTTCGGCCAGCGCAGTCAAGACGAGATCGAGGGTGCGCACCGCGCGGTCATAGCTCTCGCGGGTGAATGGTTTGATGCGAATGCCGATAAAGGGAGGCAAAACGCCTTCGGCCATGCCCGCGGCCAGCTGCTTGCCCGCATTGACCGCGTGCCCGTCCTCTTCTTCGTCAGGCCGGTTGCCATAACCATCCTCGAAATCGATGCGCATGTCCTCCACCGGTTCGGTTTGCAGTTTATGGCGCACGCGGCTGTAAATGGTGTAGGCCATCCAGGCTGGTTCATTGGCCTGTTTCACGGCTTCGGGGTCTTCTCGCAAAGCGCGAGTCAAAGAGTCGATGGCTTTGGCTTCGGTGGGCAGGCTTTCGGCCCCGCTCATGCCCAGCACGCGAGCAAAGACCACGAAGTTGGGCGCGTATGTCTCTAGTGAGCGTAGGCCCAGGCTCCCCAACTTGGCGGGCGTCGTGGATTTGAAAAGGTGCGCGCCGCCATAAAGGGTGTGCACCGGCTGCCGCTCCACCGAATCGCCCGGAAACCAGGCGGCAAAGCGGTCGTTGGCCTCGTGGAGGCGTTGGGTGATGGGGTTGAGCGCGTCAGAGGTGAGGGTTAGCTTCATGGGAAAGGCTCCGACAAATGGCGTGTTTCGTCGCGCGCATTGCGCAGGGGTTTTCTCACGAAAGCAATCGTTTTGCGATCACTGTAGCCTGTATCTCGCTGGTGCCTTCGAAAATGCGGAAGACGCGGCCATCGCGCCAATAGCGAGAAACCGGATATTCCAGAGCATAACCATAGCCGCCATGAATCTGCACGGCCTCACTGGTTACATACTCCACCATGTCGGCGCAAAACAGTTTGGCCATGCCCGCTTCCAGGTCGGCGCGCTTGCCTTCATCCTTGCGCGCGGCCGCGTAATAAGTGAGCTGGCGGCCGGCCTCGACCTTGGTGGCCATATAAGCCAGCTTATGCCGAATAGCCTGAAACTCGCTGATGGGCTTGCCAAACTGCTCTCGCTCTTGCGAATAGCGGATCGCGGCTTCCAGCGCGGCCTGAGCCACGCCCACCGCGCGTGCGGCTGTCTGAATGCGGGCTGTTTCGTATACGCTCATCAACTGATAAAAGCCTTTTCCCTCCTCCAGGCCAATGAGATTATCGGCCGGCACTTCGAGATCGTTGAAACTGAGAGAAAAGGATTTCATGCCATGATAGCCGATGGTGGGGATGCGTTCGCCCATGAGTTGGGGCGGCATGAACCCATCACCCGGCTCCTTCTCCACCACAAACATGGAAAGCCCTTTGTGGCGTTTGCTAAGGTCGGGATCGGTGCGCGCGAGCACCGTCATGATATGGGCGCGATTGGCGAAGGTGATCCAGGTCTTTTGCCCGTTGAGCACGTAGGTTTTGTCGTCCTTCTTCGTTGCGCGCAATCTCATGCCGGCCGTGTCGGACCCGTGGTTGGGCTCGGTGAACGCGGCCGCGGGCAACAGCTCTCCAGCCGCAATGCCGGGCAGCCAGCGCTCTTTTTGCTCCTCGGTCCCTCCGGCCAGGATTAGCCCCCCGGCAATGAGCGTGCGCGTCATCACCGATCCCACCGAAAGCCAGGCTTTGCTCAGTTCCTCGGTGACGATGACCACGGCCAGATTATCCATGCCCAAGCCCCCATACTCTTCGGGGATCGCCATGGCGAAATAACCCATCTGGGCCATTTGCCGGATGATTTCCATGGGGATCTCCGCTTCTTCGTTGTAAAGGTCTTGAGCGATGGGCGCAACAACGCGTTCGGCGAAGCGTCGCGTTTCTCGTCGCAAGACTTCATGCTCCTCGGTGAACATGGTCATGTGAAAGCCTCCTGAATGTTGCGTATTGCCTTTGGCGCCAATACGAACGGAACGGGTGCGCGCCGCGCTCAGCGCGTCTCGTTGGCCGCGATGGTGTGGCGCACAATGTCGGACATGCTCACAATGCCCACCGGCCACTGCCCCTCCTCGCGTTCTTCCACCACCACCAACCGATGCACGCGATTGCGCGTCATGTGGGTGATGGCGTCGGAGAGTTTTGTATCGACCGTGCAAGTGAGCACCGATGGGGTGTAAATATCTTGGGTTTGCAATTGGGCCACTTCTTCGGGCCGGCGGCGTTGCCGGGCCAAGACGATGTCGGTTTGAGTGATGATGCCATCGAGATACCCGCGTTCGTCGATGACGATGATGGTGCTGACATCGTATTCCAGCATGCGTTGCGCAACTACGCCCACCGGCGTGTCGGGTTGGCAGGTGATGACGCCGTAATGCATGACTTCGCGAACGGTGGTTTCATCGGCCGCGGCGGCTTCTTCGGTCTCGACAGGCGACGGCTTCGGGGGCGAGGGTTCATAGATTTCAGGCATGACCACGCCGACGCCGCCCTCCGGTTCGCCAGGCATCACCGGCCCCAAACCGTAGTTGATGATGTCGGTCATGCTGATAATGCCCACCGGCCACAGCCGGCCCTTGCGTTCATCCACCACCACCAGACGATGAATGCGGTTGCGCGTCATCAAGGTCACCGCATCGGACACGGTGGCGTCGGGCGAGCAGGTGATGAGTCGCCGCGTCATGATGTCGGCCGCGGTCAGTTCTCTCATCTCTTCGATGGTGCGCCCCTGACGCGCGAAGATGATATCGGTCTGCGAGACAAGGCCAATGGCGAATCCCTGTTCGTCGGTCACCACGATGGCGTGGATATGGTATTCGGCCATGCGTCGGGCAACCTCGGTCACTGGCGTGCTTGCGCTCACGCTGATGACGCCATAATGCATAAGCTCGCGCACCGATTTTTCGTCCATGTCGGTGGGTTCGGTGCGCGCAGGGAGCGGGATGCCCCGAATCGGCGCGCGGAAGTAATGTCGTCGCACCGTGGGCACGGGCGCATGAGTCACCGCGCCGGCCGGTTCGGCCGCGCTCTTGCCCAGGCCTGTGGTGGGCGCGCCCACCAAAATGGCCATGTTGCCATAGGGGTGCTTGTTTTCATACATGAGTTGGTGGGCGTCGGGCAATTCGTTCCAGGCGAAAGTGCGCGAAAGACAGGGATCCACCTTGCCGGCGATGACCAGATCGTTGATGCCCTTGGCCTGATCGTCGTTCGCGAAATGCGATCCCTGTAAACGTTTTTGTCGCATCCATAGATAACGCAAATCCACGGTGGCGTTGAACCCGGTGGTTCCTGCGCAAATCACCACCATGCCGCCTGTATCCACCACAAAGATCGAGGTGGGGATGGTGTATTCGCCCGGATGTTCGAAAACGATGCGGGGGTTCTTGCGTTCGCCCAACAGTTCCCAAATGGCTTTGCCAAATTTGCGCACGCCCTTCAGCCATTCCGCGTATCCCACCGAGTCTTTCCAATGCGGCAACATGCCCCAGTGATCGAATTCTTTGCGGTTGATGCATCCGATGGCGCCCAAACTCATGCAATATTCGTATTTGTCTTCAGAACTCACCACCGCGATGGGTTTGGCCCCGGCCGCGCGCGCGATCTGAATGGCCATGGAGCCGAGCCCTCCAGCGCCGCCCCACACCAACACCACATCCCCTTCCCGCACATCGTGCGGCCGCCAATAGTGCAACATGCGATACGAGGTTGCCCCCACCAACATATAGGCCGCGGCCTCTTCCCATGTCAGATGTTTGGGTTTGGGCAGGCATTGATGGTCTTGCACGCGAGTGAATTGGGCGAAGCTGCCGTAGTTGCTCTCATAGCCCCAGATGCGAAACGTGCGGCTATACATGGGGTCTTCGCCGTTCACCACATCGGCCGCGTTTTGATCCCACATGCCGCAGTGAATGACCACCTCATCGCCCACTTTCACGTTTTTCACGTTTTTCCCAACTTTGTAGACGATGCCGCTGGCGTCGCTGCCGCCAATGTGAAAGTCCTCTTTCTCGCCCTGTTTTTGTCGCGCCTTGATCACATTCACCGGCACGCCCAATCCCGCCCAAACATTGTTGTAATTCACGCCTGCGGCCATGACATAGACCAACACCTCATCATCCCCAATCTCCGGCGTGTCAATGGCTTCCACCTGGAAAGCTTGCAGCGGTTCGCCAAAGCGCTCTTCGCGGATGACCCAGGCGTACATTTTGGGCGGCGTATAGCCCAAGGGGGGATGCTCGCCCACAGGGTAGATTTCTTTCAGTTCCGTGGTCTCATCCGGCGGGGATGGATAGGATTTCTCATTGCTCATGGTGCGCCCTCCTCGGCAATAAGAGTGTTCAATTATGGGTGAAAGCTATGACGCATTGTGTCATATCTTCGATGCAATTGCAAATTGCCGCGGCTCTGAGCGCGCGGCTATGGGGCGGCCGCCGCGGCCTGGCCGCGATGGCTAGGTTTCGCCCATGATGTCATTTGTGCGAGCGAAGAGGGCGTAAAAAGCCAGGGGCAGGCCCACCAGTAAAAAGCCGTTACGCGCTTGAAGGTCGATGAGATGGATTTGCGCGCGTTGATGCGCGGCCCATTGCCAATGGGTGATGGTGACGCTGAGCAGGGCGTAGCCGAAATAGAGCAAGATGCGGTGAAAGCGGCGGGGGTCGGCCAGGTTTTCGTTCAGCAAGAAGCGCTGGCCGGCGGACATGACGTTCATGAACACGCCCACGCTGAGAAAGAGCGCCTGCGCGCCCAGCAAGCCGAAGAGCGGCGAAAGGGGGTCGGAGAGAAAGTCTTGCAAGCCCAAAAACCAGGCCAGCAGCGCAGCCGCCAACAGCCACTCCAGGCGCGATTCGGTCAGGCGTCGCGTGGCCCATAGCCCCGCCAAAAGCATCAACGCGGCCAGGCTTAGGACGGCGTCCATATCTGTGTAATCGAATTGCCAAACCGCCCATTCAGGCCGCGAGGCCAGCGCCCACTTCCACGCGCTCCATATCGCGAAAACCCAGGCGAACACGGCCACAGCCGGCAGGTTTCGGCCCTGTTGGCGAGCCTTTCGCGCCATCCACGCGCCCCAGCCCGCGACCAGCCCCGCCACCGCAAGTTGATCCATCTTGAGCAGGCTCTGCAATCCCCGTTCGACCGCGGCCATGCCTTGTTGGTAGAGCGTTGTTCCTTCACCGCCCACAACAAGCAGCGCGATGGCCCCTCCGCCCACGACCAACACCACCAGCGTGGCCGCGAACAGGGTTGCGCCCAGGGCCGCGGCCGGCGCCACCATGGCCCAGGCCGGAAGCTCGCGTTCGCTCCCCCGCGCTCGCGCCAATCCCACCACCGCGGCCATCAGCGCCAGCGCGATCCAGGCCGCGGGGCGTCCGTTCCAGGGTTCGCCCGCGATCAGCGGCGCCAACCACAGCCCCCACGCCCGGTATCCGAGCCCCGCGGCCAACGCCAACGCCAGCCAGCGCGCGGGTGGCCGAAAACCTCGAATCGCTCCGCCCACCACGCCGGTCATCTCCACGGCCAGTTCGGCAATCTCTGCGCCGGCCATCACCACAAAGGGAAAGAGGAACACGGCCATGAATTGCACCTCCGCGCCCACCAGAGAGGCGGTCCAGGCCTCGCTCGCGTTCAGCTCCTGTTCCAACAGCCAGGCGCGCATGTATCCCGCCATCCACATGGCCGTGGTGCAGGTCAGCAGGAGTGCAAACGCGACCCCCGGCCGGCGTTGTGGGCCTCTCATGCGCCAAAATATGAGCGCGATCCCGGCCGCGCCGGCCAATTGCAGGCTCAAGAGCAGCGCGCTCCATCCGCTTCCGCCACCGTATGTGAGGCTGAAAAAGAAATCGACCGCAAACACCACCAAAACGAACAGCTTCAGCCAACGCCCCGCGGCCAGCGCGCCGCTAAGAATATAGGCCCAGGCAAGCGCCAGCAGGCCCAGGGTGATGGGGATCAAGGGTCGCGGGGCCAGGGCCGGCGCCGACGTTACGGTGAGAAAAGAAACCGGTCGCAGTGCGAAAGCCGCGCGCCAGACATCGTTGAACAAGAGGCTGAGCAATAGGGCCAAGAGCAAAAGGAGCGCCGTCCACACAAGCATGCGCACACTGGCGGGCGCGCCGCGCAGGTTCACCATGCCCGAGGTCAAATCGCCCCACACCAGCGCGCGCCAGCCCCCGCGCAGCGCCAGCCACAGCGCCTGTCCTAAGCGCCGCCAATGAACCAGAGTGGGCGGGAATCGCCGCAGCAACGAAAGGATTTGTCTCACGGCGCTTCGGCCTCCGTTTCCAGCGCGTATACGCGACCGTTGGCCCCGGGCAAAAAGAGCCGGCCATTCCCCCACCAGGGCGTGGCCGTGAAAACCTCGTTCTCGGCCCGCCAATGGTCGATCTGCTCGCCTCGCGCGGCGTCGAGAAGCCACACATCGCCCGCGCGTGTGGCGACAACGATGACATCTCCCACCAGCAAAGGCGCTCCCACCGAGTAGTCGTTGGGCAGTTGCGTCAGCCAGCGCAACGCGCCATCGGTTCGGCTCAGCGCGTACACCTGGCCCCAATCGTCGGTCGCGTACACCATGTCTCGGCCCGCGGCCAACCCGCCCAACACCGCGCCAAAAGCCGAAAATCGCCAGATCAGATCCCCCGTGGCCAGATCAAAGGCGTAGATGGCCGGGTCGCGCGCGGCTACGAACGCGACCCCGCGACTCAGGGCCGGCGCGGCCGCGACCCCGCCGGCGGTCGAGGTTTCCCAAATCAATGTTCCGTCTCTGGCTCGCCAGGCGTAGATTCCGCCCGCGACGTCGGCCCCAACCAATGTCTCGCCATCCAGGGCCGGCGCGGCCTCGAACGCGGCCCCGCCTCGCGCAGACCAGAGCAACCGACCATCGCTCGCGTCCAACGCATAAAGCGCGCGATCGGCCGCGGCCGCATACACCACGCCCTCGCTTGCCAGTGCCGCGGTCGCGATCACATCTTCAGCCGCGAAGCTCCATAAATATAGGCCCGTGGCCGCGTCCAAAGCGTAGAGATGTTTGTCTCCCGACCCCACATAGATCGCGCCATTGGCCAACGCGGGCGTCGAACCGGACGCGTTTCCCGTGCTGAAACGCCAGACCTCGTCTCCGTTTTGCAGGTCCAGAGCGTGTATGACGCCTTGGTAATCGATGAAGTAGACGCGACTCTCATCGCTCACAGCAGATCCGCCCACGCCAAAAGGGTTTTCGCGGCTCCAGAGCAGGGAGAGCGTTTGCGGCGAGCTCGCGTCCATGACCGCGTGGGTGCGCGCCGGATTCTGGCCGATGTGGGCCATGACGTCGGTCGCGCTGCGGTCAACGCGGACGGCCGCGGGCGGGCCATCTCGCGCTTGCACCAGTTCCAGGCGGAGGTCAAGGCTGCCGTCCGCGTTGTGGGTTTCGCTGCGAACCAGGCCCGCGTCTTTGGCCAACCAAGATGTCGTGCTCTGGACAAAATCGCCCAATCGCGTTTCATCCTCCAGGCGGATGGCCTCTTTGAAGCGACCGGCTGGAACCTCAACCGACTCCATTCCGACCATGCGTCGCTCGAACCGGTAGTCCAGGTTTTCGCCCAGGGGAACGATAGTTTGGATGGGATGGCTGAACAGGTCGGGCGACCAAAGAAGCAAGGGCGGAGAAAACGCGAGCGATTGGCCATCCAACACGGTCTGGGTTAGGGCCAACGATTGACCTGTGCGGCTGATCATGTCGGTGCGCTGGATGGTTTGTCCCTCGATCCCGGCCCAATTCGTCCATACGCTCTCTTGTTGAAACGCTTTGGCCCCGGCCAAGAGGATGGGCGCGGCGTAGGTTGTGTCGGGATGTGTGATATTGAGGCTCATCCATCCCTGCACGCCATTGCCATAAGTGATGCGATAACGCGCGGCATATCCGACTTCCAACGGGAAATAAGCCATCCTCTCTTGTTGAGCGTTCATTTCGGTCATCCAGGTCAGGCCAAGGGTGAACAGGGCCAGGCCGAGCAGCGCCATTAGCGCCGCCCACCCTTCTCGCGAACCAACCAGCCCTCGCCGAACGCTCATACAATGCAGTATAGCGGGCCAGAGGGCGCGAGTCAATCTCTCCGACCGCCGCTTGTTTTTATTATACCGCTCCTTGGCCCCTCGCTCCTCTCGCTCTCGGTTGCGGCCAAATCGCTCTGTGGTATAATTTAATCAGCGGCCAATTTGGTCTCAAAAGGTCTTCTGCGCATCGTTGCGCGGTGCGTAGCTCCCATCCGAAAATCGAACTGGCTTATGGCGACCTACGCACTACGGAAAAACCGTCAAGAAGCGCGGCGATCAGAATGAGCCACGCCCTCAATTCCAATCTTATCTGGCGAGGTGAATTCCAAGATGGCGTCGAATCCTGTGGATGTCCATGATTTCGTTGCCATCGGCGAGGTGGCCGATACGACGATACAAGTCATTGCCATGAATCTCCAGCAAGACTGGGGACGCAGTCGCAGCCGCTCGCGTGGAACCGAAGCGGCTGAGCGCATTGTGTTGGAGCAGGCCCGCAAATACCTGGCCGACGTGCGCGAAGGGTTTGTGCTTAGTGTGCGCACAGGGCAGGTGATGGAGAAGAGCGAATTGAGCTATCTATTGGACCGGGTCCTGTTGGATTGGGACGCGTTGAGTCGGGAACTCGGGCTAGAGACCGAACCCGAGGACGAAGTCTTGTTCGAGCAGGCTCTCGAGCGGGTGCGGAGCCAGTTATTGGCTTTTGGCATGGCTGTGGTCGCGTTGGGCGCGCTGCCGCGGCTCCCCGCGGAGGAGATCACCTTTCCCGTCAGCTATAGCAAGCCTCCGACTTATGCCGACATCCCCGTGCCTGTGACGCCGGCGGAAATCCTTAGCCGCATCGAAGAGATGGAGCAAATGGTGTGGCAGTTCACCATGCGCAAATGGGGCGAATTGCTGCGCCGTCGCTATGGTCCGCTGCGCCGCACCTACGGCTTCTTCGAATCGAGCGCGCTTCTGGCCCGCCAACAAAGTGAGCGCTTTGGCCTGAAAAAATCGCGTGGGCGAATATGAGTGCGATGAATTTGGGAGAGCGCCGCATGGCAAGGACGAGTGCGCGATGGGACGATGGTTCAAGCAGTTGTTCTTTCTGGCCGAGCCGGGTGAGTGGGATTCGCCCATCGAGGCGTTGAATTTTATCTTGGGATTGTTTCTCTTCGCTGGGCTTTGCGGCGCGATGCAATGGGGCGCGAGGCATGTCCAGTTTTTGTTGGTCGAGGGAGAAGAGCCCGCGCTCCACCAGATCAATCTCCTCGAAGAGCCCGAGGCCAAGGCGACGCGCGGTTATGTGGAGATCACGGGCTATATCGGCGTCCCCAGATACGAAGTTTTCTTCGGCGGCGAGTTGGATGCTCCTCGCGAGATCTATTATTATCCCATGCTTCCAGGCCCCAACCAGCCGCCCGCTTCCGACGTACTGTATGTGGTGCGCCCAAAATCCTGGGAAAAACCGACCGTGGGCGCGGCGGCCACCTATCGCGGGATTGTGGGCTATTTCGCGGTCAGCGCCGACGATGTCGAAAAAGCGTTTCGTCGCGACTATGGCGTGAGCCAGGTGCTCACCGTGGATGCTTACGCGTCTCCGCCTTCGCGGCGCTCGTTGCTGCTATGGTTCGTTCCTTTGACTCTGGCCTTTCTGCTGGGCGCTTATCTCTTGTTGCGCTGGCTGTGGCTGCTCAAGAGGGGGTTTTCCGCAGTTCCCGACGACTTTTCTTACGATGAATGGCTCGAAAGCGCGGGTGTGGACGAGGAGACGCGACGGGCGCTCAAAGCCCGGCCGGAGGAGCGCGGCCGCGGCCGCGATTCACGTCGGTGATCCCGGCAGGATGAGTGGCAGGTAGAGGGGCGGAGCGGGGGCGGGCGTGGACGAGGGGGTCGGGGTGCGAGTGGGCGTGGGGGTGGAGGTGGGCGTCTGAGGCGGCTCACAGCCCAGCGCGTATACGTCCACTTTGGCCAACGTCATATAGCCCGCGAAAAGCCGCTCGCGGGCCGCATCCAACGCGAAGTAGGGCGGCGCGACGCTGAACGAGCGCAATTCGGTGCGGCTCAGCAGGCTGTAATCGTCGCGATCCAATGCGTAGAGATAAAGCCTTGAAGAAGCCGCGCTTTTCATCCCCCTTTTCTTGCTTCGGGCCGGGTTCGCCATCCGAGAAGCCTTCTCCTCGCGGGTGAAGGCTCCCGCGGATTCCAGCCCCACCGTATAAAGGCGATTGGCGGCCTCGTCGATCCCCACCACCATCTGGCCCCGACCCGCGGGCAATTGGCCGATGACCGTATCGGTGGTTGCGTCGATGATGAGTTCGCCCACATACAGCCGATGGCGGGCGCTATCGGCCCAGACCACGAAATCATTGAAAGCGGGACGCCAGGGCCGGCCGCTGAGGTCGATGCTGCGCAAATATGCGTAATCGTCATCCCCATCGAACACATCCACCCGTCGCGTGTCGGGGACGAAAACATACAGCTTGTTCAATGACTCCTCCACCGCGGGCTGGAGATGGCCGCGGCTTTTTGTGTTGAACGCGTCGTAGGTGAAGCTGGGAACATCCTCGATGGTCGCGGTCACGGTCAGCGTTTGGCCGTCCACAATCACCACGCTATCGTGTTCGGGGTGGGTGGTGATCAGGCGATGCCGCGTCGCGTCCAGGGTCTGGTTGGTGATGGCGTCGGAGAGGTCGTTCAACCCCAGCGGGACGACGCCCAGCAGGGAAGGGTGGAGAGGGTCGCTCAAGTCATAGGCCGAGACTGTTCCCTCGTGATGGCTGAGGACGAAGAGCCGATTGAGCGCGGGGTCTACATCCACCGCGGTGGGCCAACCCCCGGTCTCGAACTCGCTCCAGGCCCCGGTCTCGGGATTGTAGGCCATCACCACGCTTCCGCCGAGCCGGTTGGCGAAATACGCGGTTCCATCCGCGGGCGCGTAGGCGATGTCTTCCACCGTGTTGCCGAGGTCGATCTTTTTCTCCACGCTCAGGCTTTTGGCGTCGATCACGACGACATCGGTGTAGTTCATGGCGGGCGTGTAGAGCTTGCCCGTGGCTTTGTCCAGAACCAGGCGTTGCGCGCCGCCGCTTTGCAAGTCCAGGGTTTTCTTGATCGCGCCCGTGGCCGCGTCCACCGCGGTGAGCGTGCTGCGGACGCGAGAGACGCCGTCGCGCGAGACCACATACACGGCGTCCTCTTGCTCCCAGTAAATGGGCGCTTTGGCGTTGCCGGGCAAGGGGGTCATCCATTCCACCGCGGCGTTGGGCGCAAGCCGGAACATTTCTTCGGGCGTGGTGACAAAAAAGCGGCCGGTGGCCGGGTCTCGCGTCACAAAATTGGCCGGATGGCCCGTGGCGTTGCTAAATGTGAGGGGCGTTTTGGCGGTCAGTGAGGCCGTGTCGAAGACCAAAATGAGCGATTGGTTGGACGCTTTCGGAGGCCGCGCATCGACCACATAGAGCCGCTGGGCGCTCGAATCCAAAGTCATGCCCATAGGCGACGAGAAGGGAACGGTCATCTCGGCCAGCAGTGTCAGCGTGGCCGCGTCGTAGACCGCGACCTTGTGCTCCTGTTTCAGGCTGAGGTAGACGCGATTGCTCGTCGGGTCGAAGAGGATGTGTTCGGGCGCGGCGCTCAGGGTCACCGGCCCGGTGATGGCCCCTGTGTCGGGGTCGATGCGGCGCAAGGTTTGTGAGAAGTAGTCGGCCACGAAAAGATCGCCGCTGGCCTCGTCCACGGCCAGATAGGTGCGATGGAATGCATCGTCGAGCCCGCTCTCCACCTGGCCGATGAGCGCGTCGCTGCGACCGTCGATGATGGCGATGCCGGGCGTCATTGCGCCCTGCACATAGACGCGATTACGCGTTTCGTCCACCGCAAGGTCGAATATCTTGACATGATTGCCCACACTCGCGGGCCAGCCGTGTAAGTCGTTGTTAATGGAAGTGGTTTGCCAGAGGCTGGGGGCGGATGAGACGCAGGCCGGGGTGGGCGTGTGAGTGGGCGTAGGTGTAGGTGTGCGAGTGGGGGACGGGGTGAGGGTGGGTGTGGAAGTGGACGCCGAGGTCGGGGTGGGCGTGAAGGTGGGCGTGGCGCCTGAAGCGTCGTAGGCGCGGTCGGCCATTTGCCACACCGCGGCCGTCTGCAAGACTTCGGTGGCAATGTCTTCGGGAACGGTGTAGCTGACTTCGTCGTTCCAGTCTGAGGGCGGCGTGTTGGGCGAGTTGGCGGGCAAGTCGGTGCGGCCGCTCAGCGCGGGGTCGGCTTCGACCAGATACGCGGGATCAGGGTTGATCTGCACCCACGCGCCCGCGGCGTCCCAGCCCTCGAAGGCCTGACGGATATGGGGATGGTCGGATGGCGCTTGCACGTGATCTTCCAGGCTGGCCAGCACCATGCCCTCGAGATTGGGGATGTGGCCGAGGGCCGTTGCGTAGTGACGAACGGCTTCTCGCAAGTCCCAATAGGCCGCGGCCTGGCTCACGGTCGCGATGTCCGCGGGCCAGGTTCCGCCAAAGAGGCCATAATCGGCCAATGCCTGAGTTGCGGGACGGGAATAATAGCGCCGCGCGCCGTCGGTGTACGCGGCCAAGGGGAAATCTTCGTTGGTTTCCAGAACGCCGTCGAGATCAAGGTCTGGCGTCTGGCAGCCGCTGCGGGGATCGAGCGTGGTGGTGTAATGGCCGTCACCGGTTCCGTCCAGAAAGATGGGATGGCGCGCGTCTGCGGGATCGTAGGCGATCTGGCTGTAATCCACATTCACCATCAAAGGGCCGTAGCCGAGATAGCGCGGGTTGACCACATTCAGCCGCTTTCGCTCACCGGAGGGGCAATCCAGATTGACGCCGCCCAGGTCCACGGTGGCGATCTGGCTGGAAACGGGCGATTCCCACTGAATGATGTAACGCAAGTGGTCGGACAAATCGGCGCCATGACGCGAGGCCACGGCCGCGACAATGTTGCCGCCGTTGGACGCGCCCAACAGACCGATGTTGTCGTGCAAAACGGGAACGGGCAGCAACTCATCGATGGTTTTGCCCGAATCGTCGGGGAGCTCGCCAGCGGCGAAACGGATCACGTCGCGGAGCGCGGCGATGCTGTCGGGGCCGCGGTGGTCGTAGACGCCGTCGCTGCTACGACCCGAGCGGGGATCGGTTCCGCCGGGGAAGAGGAAGATGATGCGGATCACGTCGTTCGCCTCCCCCAACACCGGCTTCAACGAACCGGCGGAGTCGGCGCCGGGAACGAAGATGAGAACGGGCGCGCCTTGAGGATAGCGCGCGTCGGCGGTCGCGGCCGGCGCGAAAATGCGCAGAGCCAGGGTTCCATTGGCCGCGCCTGTGCTGGCCGAGGGCAGGTCCACATCGAGGGAGATTTCCGCGGTCGCGTTGGGATTTACTCGTCTTCCGGGAGCGGGAGGCGCGGCGCGAGAAGGAGCAAGGGGCGCGATGAAAGCGAACGCCGTGAACACCAGCGAGAAGATCAGTGAGCCCAGCGCGGCCGCGGCGATTGTACGAGAGTAATGTTTGGTAAAATGCATGGGAATATCCTTGAATGTGGGAACCATGTTGGCATTTCGGCGTTCCTTGCTTCCTGGAGACAAAGAGGGTAAAATGCCGGTGAGCGAGTTATCTTTTGTTCGTCAAGGCGATGTCATATGCAAAAGCTATCACCAACCCTTGAAAAGGCCTGGTCGGCGATCGCCTATCTTTCTTCTTCGGAGCGTCGGGCTTTGGCGGAAAGGTTGTTGCAGGAAAGCAATGATGTCAACGAGGAGACGACCGTCATGCTCCTGCAACGATTTTCGCCCGCGGCCCAGAGCCGTATGGACGAACTTCTCGCCAAAAGCAATGAGGGAACGTTAACCGAGGCTGAACGGGCCGAGTTGACGGCATTGGTGGAAGAATACGAACGCATTATGTTGGCCAACACAAAGGCGTTGTTGCGCGCCAGCCGGCCACAATTGTTCGATGCAGAGGGAAATCTCATTCGTGCACGGCTGTCCGAAGCCCTTGAACATGAATTAGGGTTGGTCTCTTCATAAACTTGTCGCGTCGTTGTCGCTAGTCTCATGCCCTCTGTGTCTTTTCGTTTGCGTCAGGAAGTTGCTAAGAGGGCTGGGTATCGCTGTGAATATTGTCGCACTCCGCAGGTGGTGACGGCGCAAACGTTTCACATAGACCATATCGTTCCCCGTTCTCAAGCAGGCGACTCAAGCCTTGAGAACCTTTGCTATGCCTGTCCACGGTGCAACTTACATCGGGGAGATCGCACCACGGGAAAAGACCCAGATACTGGCCGGGAAACGCCGTTGTTTCATCCTCGGGAGCACGTGTGGGAAGAACATTTTCGTTGGAGCTCGACGTTTCAATACATTCAGGGACGCACTCCCATAGGGCGTGCGACGGTTGTCACGCTCGACTTGAACGGAGCTTCGCTTGTGAACGCAAGCGAGAAGATCAGTGCGCCCAGCGCGGCCGCGGCGATTGTACGAGAGTAATATTTGGTAAAATGCATGGGAATATCCTTGAATGTGGGAACCATGTTGGCATTTCGGCGTTCCTTGCTTCCTGGAGACAAAGAGTTGGCTAACACAAAGGCGTTGTTGCGCGCCAGCCGGCCACAGTAGAGGGGTGTGGGTATTGTTAAAACTGTTGCCCTGATCTTCAACCAAAGCCGCCGCCACCACCTCCTCCACCTCCACCGCCGCCTCCACCCCCACCGGAGAAGCCGCCGCCACCGCCGGAGGAGTCGGAGCCGGAGAAGGAGGCCAGGGAGGATGAGGCTTCGGCCAGCATGGCGCTGAGTCCCGCGCTCATGGCGGCCAACCCACCGCTCATGCTCTGCGACGCGGCGGACAGGTCGCCCTGACCGCCTCCCGCGGCCGACCCCTCGCCCGCGATGGGATGATACCAGACGGGAATGGCCGGCGTTTTTTCCTGGGCCTCCCAGGCTTCCAGGAAGGATTTTTCCACGCCAAACGCGACGGCATAGGGCAGGTGACGCTCGAGAGCGGCCTGGGCCGGCGCGATGTCGTTCAAAGCGCGCAGATTTTTTAAATAGCGGCGAAACGCGCGCCACTTTTCGGCTTCCTCTGCGCCCTGCAGGGTGCGACGAGGCATGAATCGCCCCATAATCCATGTGGCCGCGCCCACCAGAATCAGCGCGCCGATGACGAACAGGCTGAGTATGTCGTTGACATAGAGCTTCGCCAGCACGTTAGTGGCCACGACGAAGAAGAAGGCGACGCCGATGACGATCAGGGCCATGCCGGCATAGCGATAATTTTTGCGCACTTTGGAGGGGCGGCCGGTGAAGAGACCGCGGCGGATCATCTCCTCCTCCACGGCCTCTTCGATCTTGGGCACATGCTTGTAGAAGCGGTCTTTCAAGTCGCGCAGTCGGCGCTCTTCCTTGCGACCCATCACCCCGCGCAATGTGCGTCGCTCGAAGCGAGGAAGTTTTTGAGGAAAGCCCGCGACGAGCCGAAACACGATGTCCATCTCCTCACGCTTGGCCTTCCGTCCTCTCCTTTTCTTTTTTCCCCATCGGTGACGAGGCCGCTCTTCGATCTCTAGCACCCCGCGCCCGGCCAGATCGAGCAGGGTGGCCAGTATATGCCGCGGTTTCATGAACGAGTCCACCAGCAGCCCGGCCAGCGCCGGCGGCAGCTCAGAGGGCGGTTCGGGCAGGTAGTTGATCTTGTCCACGACCGGATCACGGCCGCGCAGGAACCACAGCAAAAAAAGGATGAGCAGGCCGATGACGCCGATGGCGACGCCGCCAAACACCAACGCCGCGTCGATGATGGGCGCTATGCGCAGTTTCCGGGCGACCAGCTCGGCCCGGCGGCTGGCCTCCGCGTCGGCTTGCACTTGCCAGGGCGCGGGCGTTCCCGCCACCACGCCGTGCGGCCATTGCACCCGCACCTCGAATGCGACGCCCGGCGGAACAGGTTCGCTCGCCCGAAACTGCACCGTGCGTTCATCCGGCTGCTCGATGTCTGCGGAAACGAAATAGGCGTCGGCCATTTCCACCGCGGCCGGCGCGATGACGGTGACGGTCGAATTCAGAACCGCACTATCTCGATCCGGAAACACCGCTTTCCACCATAGTTGGTCGCCGCCCGAATAGTAACGAAGGCCGCCCTGCACGCGATAGCTCAGATAAAAGGTGCGGGTCGCGTTCTCAATCGGCGCAAAGCGCCAGTGGATACGATAATTTCCGTTTTCCAGGCGCACGGTGAAGGTTCGGGCCGCTTCGGATGCATCCTCCACATACTCGCCCTCTTCATCGGCAACCCGCACATCGGCGATGGCCTCTAAGCGGTCGGCGGGGATGTCGCGATAGCCGAATCGGAACGGGCCGCCGATGAAACGCACCTGCAGGGTTTCGTTCACCGTGAAGGTTCCATCCTCATGCACGGTAATGGTCGCGTCGATGCGTTGCCATTCCACGCTTTTTTCCTGCGCGCGGACGGTGGAGGTCGCAAGGACAAGCCCCAGTGCTATCAGAACAATGAGGGAAAGGCCGCGTCGTTTGAGCATGATCGTTATCTCACAATCACCGGTAGGTAAAGGAGGCGGTTTGAATCATCGGTAATGGATATTATCACCGAAGAGGCGGCTTTCATGCCATCGCCGTCGGTGACCTCCAACGTGAGGCGATGTTGGCCGGGCGAGAGATCATGGAGAAGAAGTTCGTCGCCTGCGCCCAAAAAGCCGTCGCGGTCCGAAGTCCAGCGCAGCGCGTCCCCGCGGATGGTTCCCTCGTCCGGGTCCAGGCCGAAGCCCTCCAGGATGACCAGCTTGCCCATTTGGGCCGTCGCGCCCTCTTTTGGACTGAGAATGACGGCCTGCGGCGGCGAGCCGGGCGCGCTGAACGCGCCATCCGAGACATCCTCGCCCGCGTTCACGCCGTCGCTGGCAATGACCTTGATCAGCGCCTGCTGGTCCCTTGCATGTCTCTGAGAATGGCTTCATTCACGACGAGTTCGGTCTCGCCCATGTCCAGGGCCAGCGCGCGCCAGGTCTGGCCCATGTCTGGGCTGTAGAGCACGGTGTAGACCAGCGCGTCGCCGTCCGCGTCCTCGCCGGCCCAGCGGATGACGCTCCCCACCCGCATCTGCTCCCCGCCGTTGGGCCAGAGCAGCGTGACTTGGGGGGCGTGCGCGCTCACCTCGCGCTCCGCCAGAATGTCTCCATTGTGTCGAATGCGCACCCAATGCGTGTTGGCCGGGAAGGGAACCACGCTCGTAAGCAGCGCCATGTCGGGGCCGTTATGGGTGGGCAGGTCGAAGATGATTTCTTGCTCATATAGAACCGCGCCATTGGCGTCCTCCAGGCTCAAGCGCCATGCGGGATCGACCTGGCCCGGCGCCACGTCTCGCAGCTCTTGAATGAGCTCCGCCATGAAATCGGGCGATGGGTTTTGCAATCGATAGGCTTCATTCAATGTAACCTCGCCCTTGCCGGGGTCCACCAGGCCGCTCACAAGCAAATATTCATCGGCGTTTTGCAGGGCGCTTATGACCCTCTCCATGGCCTCGCTTTGGCTCGACTCGGCGCTCAAGACCGTTGCCCACGACAATGTGCATTTAGTGCTGTATTTCTTGTATAGCTTGCAATACTCATAGGGTGAAATCCAGTTTGGCCTCTGGTATCCCATCATGGGGAAGCCTTGGTTCGGCTCCGCTTGGGCCGGATCATTGCTGATGACGTAAGGTTCGCTGAATCCGAATTTGCTGTAATACACGTCGAGCCCGTAATAGCCCTCTTCATCCACATCGGCAAGCTGACAATCGGGGTATGGCCAGGGATAGTCCTCGTCCACTTTGCCGCCATCCTCCTCGTCTCCTCGGCAAAGCATGTGCTTGAGACCCTTGTTGTGCCCCAGTTCATGAGCCATGGTGATGCCGCCTTCGGTGTGCCAGGGCGAATCGGAACGCGGCGCGCCATCCATGACGCCCTCGGCCACTTTGCCAGGGCGTCGTCCCAATCCGCCCACGTTGAAGTAGTCATCAATCATGCCATAATAATGTTCACCGGCGAAGCCCAGCGAGTACCAGTGATCCCAATACCGTTTCCAGGCCAGCCTGTTCAGTATCTTCGACATGGATTTGTCCACAATTTCATCGTCCGAGGAAGTTAAATCCCACTCTTTGTCAGGATGACCTTTCGGTTTCAGCGCTTCGCTCACCAGGCGCACATCCAGCTCGTCGATAGGATGATAACGATACACCCTTTCATAAATATCCTGACAGTCCGCGTCGCTCGAATCGCACCAATAGATATGCTTGGGACTGCTATGATCTGGCTCTTCGTGAAGATGAAGGGGCACAAGGACGAGCTTGAGCGCTTTGGCCTTCTCGAATGTGACGTCCACTTCCATCTCGTTATCGCTCTTATCTTTTTCTCGCACTCCGTCGTCGTAATTCACCTCGACGCGCAGGGTGACATCGCCCGAACGCCAGGAACTGGGCAATACGAACCAGAAAGAGTCGTTCATGTCCAATCTGTCGCCCCCATCGCCCTTGACGGTGATGGGATTGTTTTCGGCCAGAAGGGGCGAGCCGGAGAGGCTGGCGCCATCCCGTTCGCCATAAAGGCGCGCGTTCACGCCCGCGACATTGCGACCAATGACTTCTTTGACATAAACGCGCACAATGGTGCGACGACCCTCGACCAGCGGCATCTCGTTGTCCAGATTCTGTATCCCCTGTGAGACCTCCATGCCTGTGACTTCGAGGTCGTAGGGCGGCTCCCAAAAATAATCCTCGGTTTCGCCGTCGGCATAACCGCTGGAAGGCCCAGCGCCATTGGAATAAACCGCCTTTTGCTCGCTCAAGGTCGCCCGCACCCACATATACTCGGTTTCCTGATCATTGTAGACCATGAAAGCGGGACTGGTGTATGTTTGATAATAGGTGTACAGGGAAACAGGGTGGTTTTGCACAGCCCATTCGTAGACAGGGATGCCATCGCAGTCGAGGATGTCGCCCCATTCACCGTTGCGATTGAAATCGAACCAGACATTGAGATAGGCGCGGGTTCCGTAGAGGCCAGGATCGACCACGCGAACCGTGTAATCGATCTGGGCGGTCTCGCAGTGGTTGAGAAAATCGGGCAAAACGACGCCATCGTCTTGACCGTCGAGGTCTACGGCGTTGTCGGTGAGATTGTTGACCCCATCCTGGTCGTAGCCGGTGTCGGCTTCTTCTTCGGCCGTGATGAGCTCGCCCAGGTTGAAACGCAGAGGATTGTTGTGGTGAATGGGG
>JAADII010000016.1 GCA_013151415.1 Chloroflexota bacterium | reverse complement strand
ATCCTCTTCTGGCCCTGCCCAACGCGCTTGTGCTCCCGCACATCGGCAGCGCCAGCCTGCCCACCCGCGTCCGCATGGCGCAAATGGCCGTAGACAACCTGCTCGCGGGCCTACGCGGGGAGCGCTTGCCCCATTGCGCTAATCCTGAAGTGTATGTAAAGATAGCGGTTCAATTGGATTCCAGGAGGTCATAAGCCTTCTGGCATTGTCGGTCCTGACGAAGATAGACGAACGTGGACGAACGTGGACGATTTCTTTTCGTCAATGTTCGTCTTATCGTCTATTTTCGTCTTGTCATTGCGCCAGATGAAGATCTGAAAAAGCCAATCCCCTGAGATCCAGAAGAGCCAAGATAGCTATAATGGCGTCGAACGTTCGTGTGCAGTCCCGGGCGAGCGTGATATAATGACGAAGGATCGAGGATCATGCCATCTTCCTGAAGTTTCCTTTCATCTTTGTCCAGGGTCATGGATCAATCAAGCGGCCGGGTTTCTCAACCCGGTTTCCAGGACATCGAACAGCGTTACCGGCAACAGGTGATCAAGCATTACAACCGGTTGACGCTGACCGGATTGCCGGAACGCGACCCGGGATTGCATGGCGTGCCACTGGAAAAGGTGTTCGTCAAGCTCAACGTGGAAACGCGGCAAGCCGCGAGGCTCGATCCAGCCGTGCAGCGGGAATTGGAACGGTTGCAGCGGGAGTTGGTGAAATTGGAAAAAGAGGGTGGGAGGGGAAATCGACGGCAGGCGCAGGAATTACAGGCCCGAATCGAGCGTTTGGAAGCCGAGGCCCGCAAACCCCGGATTGAAACCCTATCTGTGGCCGAGGCCTTGCAACAATACCAACGGCTGGCCGTGGTGGGCGGGCCGGGTAGCGGCAAAACCACCCTCACCCGCTGGCTGGCCCTGACCTTCGCCCAAAATCGCCAGGCTGAACCCGATCGTTTGGGGCCTGCCTTCTCGCAGCCACGGTTGCCCATTCTGCTGGAACTGCGTCGATTCGCCCCTCACTTGAGCAAACACGCCGCGCATCCCATCCCAGATCTGAGCGATGAAATTGCAACGTATATCAGCGGGCACGCTTACTACGCAGGCGCGCCCAAAGCCTTCATCGTGGACGCCCTGTCCAGCGGACGTTGCCTGCTCCTCATCGATGGGCTCGATGAGGTCGCCGATTTGAATATTCGCCGTAATCTGGTGGACGCGCTCAATGCCTTGTTGCAGCGCTCCGATGGGCGATATGGGGAGAATCTCTGCATCGTCACCTCTCGTCCTCATGGTTATCGAGATATCGATCTGGGCGCGGGCTTTCAAACCGCGCGGGTCAAGCCATTCGAGCCTGAGGATGTGCATCTATTCATTCGGCACTGGTATGAGACCGCGTATGGCGCAGACGCGGAAGAGGAAGCCCAGACATTGATCGAGGCCATCGACCAGAACGATCGCGTGCAGGACCTGGCCACCAATCCCCTGCTCTGCACCATCATCGCCATTGTGTACCGCAACAATCGGGTGTTGCCCAATCGCCGGGTGGAGCTCTATCTGAAGTGCAGCGAAGCCTTGCTGGACACCTGGGAGCGAAACAAAGCCATTCGCGATTCCGGACTTATCGGTAAGTACGACTGGCAAACCAAGATAGAACTGCTGGCTCCCCTGGCCTACTGGCTGCACAGCGAAACTGAGCGCCTGGCGGCGCCGGAAGAAGCTTTTGTGGAGCAGTTGACGCATGTGCTGATGACAAAGGGACTGGAAACGGGGGCCAGAGCCAAAGAGGAAGCGCGGCGCTTTTTGGCCGCCATCCGCGACCGCAGCGGCCTATTGCAAGGACGGGGCGACGGCAGCCTGGAATTCGCTCACCGCACCTTTCAGGAATACCTGGCGGCCCGCCACATTGCCGCCCAACCTGACCCCGACCACATCGATCTGGTGATGCCGCATCTGCATGAAGCCTGGTGGCGGGAGGTGCATCTATTGACCATCGGCCATCTGGGATCGGGGAGCGATGGCGCGGAAAAGGCCTCGAAATTGTTGCTGTATATTCTGAGGCTCTATAAACCGCCGTTGTGGCTACTTCGTGCTCGTAGAGCTTCTGTTTGGAACATATTAGCCATGTTTCTGGCGGCGCGTGTCCCCAAATGGCAATTGGAAAGGCGACTGGCCTGGGTGTTGGCTCGAGAATTCGAATTCGCAGCCGCGGGGTTTCAGGATTGCACCCCATTAGGGCTCACCGATGCAGCAAAGCAAGCTCTCCGCGAGGAGGCCGAATCGTTATTGATCCAGATTGTGCGCGATCCCGGACGACAGGAAAAAGCTCATAATGTGAGCGAAGCAGCAGCCAGCAGCCTTGTTCAATTGGGCCAGGTCAGTCCCCAGGTCATCACCGCACTCACCCACGCCCTGGGCGATAGCGATTGGCCTGTGCGCGAGGCTGCAGCCAGCAGCCTCGGTCGATTGGGGCAGGCCAGTCCCCAGGTCATCGACGCTCTGATCCAGGCCCTGGGCCATAGCGATTGGCCTGTGCGCGAGGCTGCAGCCAGCAGCCTCGGTCAATTGGGCCAGGCCAGTCCCCAGGTCATCGACGCTCTGATCCAGGCATTGGGCCATAGCGATCGGCCTGTGCGCCGGGCCGCAGCCAGCAGCCTCGGTCAATTGGGCCAGGCCAGTCCCCAGGTCATCGACGCCCTGATCCAGGCCCTGGACGATAGCGCGTATTCCGTGCGCCGAGCCGCAGCCAGCATCCTCGTTCAATTGGGGATCGAAAATGAGAAAACTTTACGGCACGCGCTCATCGCCCTGAACCGGCGTTTACATGACATCGATGACGATGTGCGTCGCGCCGCCCTGGAAGCCATTCGCAATTTGCTCGATGGCCGTCCTATCCCAGGCTATCACTGGCAATCCCTCCGTAAAAAACAGGCGCGGCGGCAAAGGCTCAAGCGTTGGGGCGCGGGATTGGGGTTGGGGTTTGTGGTCATTCTCATGGCCCTGGTGGCCACCTGGCTGCTCACCGATGCGCCTCCCAATAGTTTCCTGGTGCGCTTTCTCACCGCGCTGGGCGCGTTGGTGGGCTTTGCTGCGGGCGTGACCACGATTCTGGGTTGGACTTTGCGGGAACATTGGCGGGGATAATCATGCTAATCGCCGCCGCATCCTGGATCCGGCTCTGGACGGACGGCATAGAGAATCGTGATCTACTGATTTTGGTTGCTTTACGGGCTATTTTTGACGCGAATTTGACGACTTTTTCTTCCTTTATTCGTCAAATTTGTGTTCATTCGTGTCAAAAACAAAAAACGCCGGTGTCCCATCAGATTCTTCTCATCGTCCCTTCGTCCCATCGTCCAGCAACTCCGCGAAAATGCCGATGGCTTCCTCGATATCCTCGGCCTCGATGCCGTAGTGGGTGACGGCCCTCATGCGTTTGCCGCCGATGGCGAGGATGCCCACCCCGCGCTCGCGCAACGCGGCCTCGAACTGGCTTGGGGTGAAGCGGGGATGATCCAGCTCGAAAATGAGGATATTCGTCTGCACCGAATCGAGATCTACTTCGACGCCGGGCAGATGCGCGATGCCTTGGGCCAGGCGGCGGGCGTTGGCGTGGTCATCGGCCAGGCGCTCCACCATCTCGTTCAGGGCCACGATGCCCGCGGCCGCAAGGATGCCGGCTTGCCTCATGCCGCCGCCCAACACTTTGCGCGCGCGTCGCGCCCGGCGAATGAAATCTTGCGAGCCGCACACCAACGAACCGACGGGCGCGCTCAGCCCCTTGCTCAGACAAAACGTGACCGAATCCGCCCCCCGCACCAGCTCTTTCACATCCACATCTTGCGCGACCGCGGCGTTGAAGATGCGCGCACCGTCGATGTGCAACTTGACGCCGCGCTCATGCGCCAGCTCGGCCACCGCATCGGTGTATTCGGGCGTGAGAAAGGTTCCGCCGGCGCGGTTGTGCGTGTTTTCCAGGCACACCAGCCGCGTGATGGGAAAATGCACGTTGTCCGGCCGGATCGCGGCCTCGATGACTTCGAGCGGGATGGCGCCGTTGGGGAGGGTGAACACCGGCCGGGGATGGATGCCGCCCACCGCGGCCGATCCGCCCTGTTCGTAAAAATAGATGTGCGATTGGTCGCCCAGAATGACCTCATCCCCGCGGTTGCAGTGGCTGAGCAGGCTGACGAGATTGCCCTGCGTGCCGCTGGTCACAAACAGCGCGGCCTCTTTGCCCATGATGGCCGCGGCCATGGCCTCGAGTTCATTGACGGTGGGGTCTTCGCCGAAAACGTCGTCGCCCACCACCGCATTGGCCATGGCCTCGCGCATGGCCGGGGTGGGCTGGGTTAGGGTGTCGCTACGGAGATCGATGCGAGGAGGGGTGGCGGGTTGGATAGTCATAATCGTGTTTTGAAAATAGGTCTTTGCTAATACTTTTTCACGATGGGGCTGTAGGAAGCGGGGGAGCGGGCCATGATGAGCTGCATTTCCTCGCGATAACGGCGCACATCGTCGGTGTTGATGCGCGTGAACGCGTAACCCGGCGGAGGATGGCCCTCTTCGTCATCGCGAATCAGGCTCAGGGGTTCGCCGTCGGGCGCGTAAATGCCGCTTTCGCCGAAGTAGCGCCGACTCGGCTCTTCGCCAATGCGATTTGCAGCCAGCAAAAACGCGCCGTTTTCGGCCGCGCGGGCCGTGCAAAACGCGCGCCATTCTCGTTGATAAGGCTCTTCGTAGGCCGCGGGCAGGCACAAAATCTCGGCCCCTTGCAACACCAGCACCCGCGCGGCTTCGGGAAAAGCCAGGTCCCAGCCGATCATCACCCCAATCGTCCCAAAGGCCGTGTCGAAAACGGAAAAGCGATAGCCGGGCCGGAAGCTCAACCGCTCTTCGCCCTTGAGATGCACTTTGCGATACTCGCCCAACAATTCGCCGTCCGGCCCAATGACCACGGCCGCGTTGTAGAAAATGCTTTCGACTTTCTCTTTGGTGGGCAGCCCAAACACAATTATGGGTGGAGAAATCCGCGGCCTTGGTGGCCAACATATTGAATTGATGCCCCGGCACGCGTTCGGCCACGCGATTGAAGCCCACGCCCATTTCCACGCCCGTAGTCGCGAGTTCGGGAAAGACAATGAGATCGACATCTTCAATCTGGCAAATCTGCTCGACGGTCTGGGCCATGTCATAGAGATTGGCCTGGAGATCGCCCAATTTCGGGGCCATTTGCACGACGGCGACGATTATTTCGGCCATGAAGGTCTCTCACGGGGGGTATTTGGATATTGGGTATTGGGATATTGAGATGAGGGTGAGGGGGAACATGTGTTCGGATTTTAGGTTGTTTTATCCCGCTTGTCAAATCGGTGTTCTCTCTGTTGGGCGCTGTTCGCGGGGCGGG
>JAADII010000156.1 GCA_013151415.1 Chloroflexota bacterium | reverse complement strand
GCTCTCATGCCAAGTCGACGCGAGATAGCGCGTCTGGTGACATGACCTCGGCATTGTACCATTGCCCAAAATGGTTTGTCAAATTTTCACTGTGGAAATAGTGAAAATTATGTTGGCCTAGAGAGCCTCATCTCCTACGGCAAATGCTCGAGGTCGTTGAGATCTTTGTATCTTCCACTGGCCGCCTTATTGATTTTCAGGTGCTCCAAATCGATGAGGTTCACTTCAACCCCGTCCAACTCATCCACCACGCGCTGGGCATAACACGACTCAAAATCCACCCCTGAAAAGAAACGCTCAACCTGATGGTCCTTGAGCAATCTCAAGAAGTCTCTGAAGTCGGGCGGTAGATTGACGCTGGCCATAAATAATCCGACGCATGAGCTCGACTGCTCGCAAACGCTCGTAAGGGGTTTGCGCCAGCCAGTATTCCTTTTCGTTCGTATTGTCGAACAGTGAATCCACTTCGAATGCTGTTCGATCTACTTTTGCGGTGACATGGGGGTTCATAGTTCAAGTATAGCAAGGAAAGAAAAAATGCCCAAAACAAGTCGGAAGCATCGGGTTTGATTCTCCCTAAACTCTATCGCAACGGCGCTTTTGTTGTCTCCTTTTCGTTTTGTGCGTACACCATAACCGGGCCGGCCACGCGGATTTCGACCGGTTGGCCGGGGAAGAATTGATAGCTGGGCCAGAGCCGCGCGTCGAAGACCAGACCGGTGTCGAGCTTGCGGATGCGGACCAACTGATCGTGGCCGAAAAAGGTGACGTCCACGACGCGATAGCCCGCGTCCGGCCCGGCCGGCCGGGCTTCGATGCTTTCGGGCCGGAGCAGCACATCCACCGGGCCGCTGGCCGGCCGCTGAGTGGGCAATTCGCCCAGCTCACACTCCACCACGCGGCCTCGCGCCCGACCGGGCAAGAAATTGGAATCGCCCACGAAATCGGCCACCGCGCGCGTCGCGGGCTGAAAATAAAGTTCATGCGGCGAGGCGATTTGTTGCACCCGCCCCTCCAGCATGACGGCCACCCGGTCCACCAGGCTCAGCGCCTCCTCCTGGTCGTGGGTGACGAACACCGCGGTCGCGCCGGCTTCCTTTAGAATCTCGCGCACTTCCGCGCGCACGCGCACGCGCAAAGCCGCATCCAGATTGCTAAAGGGTTCGTCCAGGAGGATGAGGTCGGGTTCGGGGGCCAGCGCGCGGGCCAGGGCCACGCGTTGTTGCTGGCCCCCGCTCAGCTCATGGGGCATGCGTTCGCCCGCGTCTTTCAATCCCACCATCTCCAACACCGTCTCGGCGCGCGTTTTCGCCTTCCCGTCGCGGCTTTTCAGGCCAAACAACACATTATCCAGCACCGTGAGATGGGGGAAAAGCGCGTACTCTTGGAACACCATGCCCACGCGGCGTTTTTCGGGTGCAAGATTGACGCCCGGCCCGGCCACCAACCGGCCGCCGATCTCGATTTCTCCGCGATCGGGCGTCTCGAACCCGGCAATCAGCCGCAAAGTGGTGGTTTTGCCGCACCCGCTGGGGCCTAACAAAGCCAAAAGTTGGCCTTTCTCCAGCTCGAAAGATGCGCCGCTCACCGCGCTATATTCACCAAAGCGCTTCCATACATCGCGTAGACGGAGGGAAATCATAGACATGGCATCATGGAACGAGTGATGAACATGCAACAATCAACAGCCCGCGACCAGCTCCAGACAGTGAACCGTAAATCCTGAGCTGGAAACTACTCCTCCTGGCTCAAGAGAATGAAGATGCTCAGGGCGGAGATGGCGAGGAGAAGCAGGGCGGGCGCGGCCGCGCGGGCGAAAAAGGCCTCGGCCGACGCGGACCATATTTGCGTGGCCAGTGTGTCGAAGCCGGTGGGGGCCAGGAGCAGGGTCGCGGGCAGCTCTTTGATGGTGGTGAGAAAAACGAGGGCCGCGCCGGCCCACAAGCCGGGTCGCAGCAAGGGCAGATTCACGCGCACCCACACGCGACGGGGGTTCAGGCCCAAGCTGCGCGCGGCCTCTTCCAGGCGCGGGCTGGTTTGCAACAGGTTTGCGCGCAACGCGCCCAAGGCCTGCGGCATGAAAAGAACCACATAGGCGAAGACGAGCATGGGCAAGGTTTGATAAAGGATGGGCAGGTAGTTGGCGCCAAAAAAGACGAGGCTGAGCGCGACCACAATGCCGGGCAGACCATAACCAATGTAGGCCGAACGTTCGACCACGGTCGCGAATCGGCTCGGAAAGCGCACAGATAGGTAAGCCACGGGCACGCCCAGCAGGACCGCGGCCAAAGCGGCCAGGGACGCGGCCTCGATGCTATGCCAGGCCGCCTCCCACATGGGCGCAAAGGTCTCGCCGGCGATAACCCCGCGCGCAAACCAGATGAGCACGACCGTGAACGGCGCAATCAGGGCCGCGGTCACCACGAACGCGCAAAAGGCCAGCGCGGGCCATTTCCAGCGCCCCAACCGAACCGGTCTCGACTTCCGGCCCACGCCGCCGCTCAGACGATGGTACCTGGCCCGCCCCTGGGTTCGCCGTTCAGCCACAAGAACAAGGATGGTCATGGTCACCAGCACAAGCGAGAGCACGGCCGCGGCGCTGCGATCGAAGCTGCTTTGATACTGGATGTAAATCGCCCGCGTGAAACTATTGAAGCGCAGAAGCGAGACCGCGCCGAAGTCGCTGAGCGTGTAAAGCGCCACCAGCAATGCGCCCGCGGCCAACGAGGGGCGCAATGCCGGTAAGGTGACCCGCCAAAACGTTTGCCAGGGCGAATAGCCCAACCCGCGCGCGGCCTCTTCCAGGCTGGGATCCATGCGCTGTAGGCCCGCGCGTACGGTCAGAACGAGATAGGGATAAGTAAAAAGGAGCAGGGCGTAAGTCGCGCCCACGAAACCGTAAATTTCGGGCAGGCGCTCCACGCCCAGCGGCGCCAACGCCTCTTGCAACATGCCTTTTGGGCCCAACGAGGCCACCAACGCAAACCCACCCACATAACTGGGGATAACCAGCGGCAGCACGACCAGAGCCGTCCAGATTTTGCGGCCCGGCAAATCGGTGCGAGTGGTCAGCCAAGCCAGGGGCACGCCCCAAAGCGCGGCTAGTGTGGTCACGGTTGCGGTTATCGCCACACTGTTGATCAGCACGCGCAGAGTGCGGCTGTTGAAGAGCACATCGAGCGCGGCCGCGCCCGCTCCTGTGGCTCGTATGAGCAAATAGGCCAACGGCAAGAGCATGAGTGCGGCGATGAGGCCGGCGGTCAGGCGCAGCCAAAGCGGCGCGCGTGACGCCCGGCCGGCAAATATGCGCCGGTCGGGCGTCGTGAATGGGCGAAAAGGATGAGAAAGGGTGGGGTGAGTCACATTGAATCGAACGCACCAACCTCTTGCAGCAGTTCCAACGTGCCTTGCAAGTCTTCGAGATCGTTCAGGTCGATGTCAGGCGTCTTGATTTGCTCGAGCGGCGGGAGTTTATCGCTGGTCGAAACGCCCTCGATGAGGGGGTATTCATTGGTCGTTTCCGCGAAATAGCCTTGGGCTGCGGGCGAAAGCAGGAATTCGAGGAAGGCCTGCGCGGCCGGATGATGTTTTCCGGTGTTGAGAATCCCCGCGCCCGCGACATTGATCAGCGATCCCGCGCCCCCCGCAGGCAGATAATAGTTGCGCGCCGGAAAATCGTCGCCCTGTTCGGCCAGGAAACGAAGCAGGTAGTAATGATTCACAAATCCTGCGTCGATTTCGCCTCGACCCACGGCCTCGACAATGGCCGAGTTCTTGGGATAACTGCGGATTTCGTTCGCGAGCATGGCTTCTAGCCACTCGCGAGCCCGCTCTTCCCCTTCCAGCGCTCGCAGCGCGGTGACAAAGGCCTGAAAACTCCCGTTGGTCGGGGCCCAACCCAATCGCCCCTTCCATGCCGGATCTGCGAACCCCCAGATGCTATCGGGCAGGTCCGCTTCATCCACATGATTTGTGTTATAGACGACCACGCGCGCTCGACCGCTGGTTCCCACCCAATCACCCTGACGGCTGCGGAACTTGCCAGGAACCCTGGTCAGGATGTCGTCGGGTAGGGTCATGAAGCGACCGGCCGAGGACAACGCGGCCAGCGCGCCCGCGTCCTGACCGTAAAATACATCCGCAGGGCTGTTTTTGCCTTCTTCGAGGATGGTGGCCGCCATCTCGGCTGTGCCGCCATAGCGCACCGCCACCTCGATGCCGCTTTTTTGCTCGAATTGCTCGATCAACGGGCCCACCAGATTCTCATTGCGTCCCGAATAAATGACCAGCTTCGCGGCGGAAAGGTCTTCGGGTTCGGGTTGGGAGGGGGCTTCAGGATCGGGTTGGGGTTCAGCTTGTGATGTTGGAGATTCGGTTGCGACGGGTTGACAGGCGGTTAACGCCAGTGTGGCGAGTAAAGCGAATAGAATGAAAAGGAAAGGCGTGTGTAACCGTGTTCTTACTCTCGATTCGTGGCGTTTGCTCATGATAATTGTATCCTGACGCTTTTCTGTGGTGCAACGCCGTCGGCATCTGTTCGCTTCTCGGCTGCGGCGCATTCCGCACATAGTCCTTCGAAACAGATGCAGGCGTGGCGGATATCCACGCCCAGTTGCGCTTCAAGGTCCACCCGCACTTTGGCAATAAGCGGCGTCTCAAACTCGACCACTTTGCCACAGGATAGACAGGTGAAATGGTAATGTTCTTCCTGGACGGCGGATTCAAAATATTCACGACTGTGGTCGCGGGCGAAATAGCGTTGCTCCACCAATCCGGCCTCTTTGAGCACGGCCAGATTGCGATAAACCGTAGAAAGATTGATGCTGGGCAGCTCGCGACGCGCGCGGCGATAAAGTTCTTCCGCGTCCAGATGTTCTTCGGCCTCATCGAGTAGTCGGATGAGAAGCACGCGCGGCGCGGTGACGCGTTGCCCGGCCGCGCGTAGGCGCTCTTCGGGCGTGGGCATGGATGGATTCAGATTCATGAGCCGGCTCTTTCTGCGAATGATTTGCAATTGCAGTCTACATCCTAACACATACAGGCGAATGTGGTCAAATTTACGATCATGGTTTTGCAAGTCATTTGCAAGTTGTTCGGGATTCCAGATTCAGAG
>JAADII010000123.1 GCA_013151415.1 Chloroflexota bacterium | reverse complement strand
GGAGTCCATGTCGGCGTGGGCGTGTGCGAGGGGGTGGGAGTGAGGGTGGGCCATATGCCCTTGATGAGATAATCTTCGGTCTCGCCAAGCTGGAAGCCGGTGGGCGGACCGGCCGCGTTCGCGGCCTGGGGAACGGGCAGGGGTTGGTCGGTCAGGGTGATGCGCACCCAGATGTCTTTGGTGGGGTCGGGGTTGTAGGGCAGGAAGGTCGTCGAGGTGAAGGTGTAGTAACCGGGGCCGGACAGGGCGATGCGCTGGTTTTGCACGGCCCATTCCGATGCCAGCGTGGCTCCGCAGGAAGGCGCGTCGCCCCAACGACCGTTGCGATCCCAGTCGGCCCAGATGTTGATGTAGGCGTTGGCCGGCGCGCCCGCGAAGGCCAAGACCGAGAACTGCACCGTGGTGGCGACGCAATGAGGAAAGTCGGACATGGTGGCGTGCAGGCCGTCGTCGCCGCCGTCCTGGTCGGAGCGCCCCGCGATGGGATCGATGTTATGCAGACCGTCGTCGTCCGCGCCCGCGTCGGCTTCTTCTTCGGCTGTGATGCTATCGCCGAGGATGAAGGCCAGCTTGGCGTTGAGATGGATGGGGCCATGCGGCGGCGAACCGGCCGAGAAAACGGTGGGAAATTGGGCGGGAACGCCGGGATAGGCGAACATGGCCAGGCCGACGCCGTTGCTGCTATCGGGCGCGTCGCCCAGGTCGCGCACATGCTTCAGGCCCGCGGCCGCGGTCGGGGTTGGGGTGAATGTGGGCGGCGGGGGCTGGTTGGAGTTGGTTGGGGTGGGTGATGGGGTCTGGCCGGGAGGGGGCGTGAAGGTGGGGAGCGGCGTGCGCGTGGCCGTGGGCGTGAACGTGGGCGGAGGGGTGAAAGAAGGAGGAGGCGTGAAGGTGGGCAAGGACGTGAATGTTGGGGTGGGCGTAAAGGTGGGAAGCGGCGTGTTGGTGGGTGGAATCTCGTAGCTGACGATGAGCTCGGCCGCAGACCCCGTTTCTTTGGCGTCGATATACGCCAGAAACTGAACGTTGACCGGCCCGACGATCTTGATGCTGAAGGGAACGTCTCGTTTTTCGGCCCAAAAGCTCAGGGCCTGGGTGACATCCCACGAGACCCAACCGGTCGAGGCCACCGCCGCGCTTTGTCCTGTGGCCACGGACGCGGGCTGGCTGCTCCAGGTGACCGCGCTTTCGTCCCAGGCTTCGGTGACGTGACGCACCCGCAACTCTTGCGGCCCCGCTCCCCACACATCGTTCACGCGCACGCGCACGATGGCCTGAGTGATGTTCACCGGCTCAGGCAGGCTGCTCAGGTCGAATTGCACCAGGCTATGTTCGCGTTTGTAGATCGTGGCGTATCCTGCGACCAGATGCTGGCCATCGTAGTTCACGTCGGGGTAGCCCTCGGATATGCGAGCGTCGCCGGTCGCATAGAAGGTGAGGGTGGCTCTTGCAGCCGAGAAAGCGGCTGACGAAGGCGACAAATGGATGAACGCGCCGATTAAAAGCGCTGTGAGAGCCACAAAGGCTCCTGTTGCGGTTTTGAAGGGGCTAGGCGAGCCCATGTTTTCCTCCTTTGCTCGGTGAAAACAGATTGTCAGTGCGATTTATCGATGAATCCACGTCGAAGTCGTCGCCCAATTTGGCGTAAGCTATCCCAAGGCGTGAAATAGACCAGCAGGACGGCATAAAGCGCGAAAAGGCCGGCTTCGAGCATGGTGAGCGGAACCAGGATGAAGATAAGCGCGATCATGCGGAAGATGTCTCTGACGAACAAAGGTTTGCCCAGATCGGTGAAGTGGACGGTGCGAGCGTCGAGAATGTAGTCGGGCAAGACGTTTATGGCCGCGGCCAGAAGAAAAGGCCATCGTTCGCGCGCAGCCCGAGCAACGGCTGCCGGCGCGGTGGAAAACAGAGGGGGCATCTCCGCTCCCGTCATGTCCCAGGCCATCCAGGAAAAGGTGATGTGAAGAAACCCCGCGAAAATGAAATAGAAGAAGAACAGGAAAAAGTACAGCCCCCAGGTTTCGTTGTCGCGCTGCGCGATATGATAGACTACCAGATAGACGAACCCGAACAGCAGCCCGGCCAACCAGAAGCTCCAGGCCAGGTCTTCGGCCGACCAGCCCTCATACGCGGCCATGAAAGCGGTGAACGCGAAGGCGAGCAGGGCGAGCCAGGGGTTGCGTTGCCACGACGATGGGCGTTCGCGATGAATGATGTTGGTCATGTTTGGCGTCCTGGTTTGTAAATAGCGTCCGAAGTCGGTCGGAAAGGTCATATCGTGATGAGCGGTCAGACCAACATAGACCATAGGACAAACATGGACCAAAAGACCCGTCGTCTATCTTGGTCCACTTTGCTCTACGTTGGTCGGCGCAAGTGGTTTTCATCGGTGTCGGAGCGGGCTGGCCCGCCGTCGGACTGCTCTGAGAACAGACGATGGACCTGGAGACGACGCTTATCCTCCGCTATTCTCGACGATCTCATCCGCAAGCCGGAGCAGCCACTCGTAGATGGCGTCGAAGTCGGGGTGAACATCGTTGGCCCATTTGGCCACAACCGTGCGTTCGCCCGATGACCACACCACCTCGATTTCGGGCCGCGCTTCGTCGGGAACCGGCGCGCGAAAGGCGATTTCGATTTCTGTGAATCGATGTTCGTCCAACAATCTCGCCAACTCGGCCACCTTGTCCGCCGAGACCCGCGACGCGTAGCGCGTTTCCTTTCCACCGGGCGCGACGATGACCACTTCCACCGCGCCGTCGCTTTGCAATTCGACGACGCGGCCGCCCTTGAGCACGGTCACATCGCGCAAGATCACCTTGTCGAAAGCGGGCGCGTCTTGCGAGGCGGGAATGGCGCAAGCGCCAAGAGCCAGAGATAGCGAGAGCAAAAAGATCAGGTGGGGAATGTATCCTGTACGCGACATGGGGGCCTCTCCTCTCGAAGTAAGTTTAATTCCATTATAGAACACCCTTCTAAACATCGGTTAAGAAAATATGAAGGTGATGTGTTTCCTTACTTTCGTATCTGAGGGAGGAAGAGAGACTGGGGCGCGCCGCAGCACATCGCGCGCCAGACCGGCGCAAAAAGAGGCGAGCCGTCGGCCAAGTGGGGCGTTTTGCGGTCCACCACTGTGCTGCCGTGCGCGTCTGCGTAATCGCCGGTGCGGGGGAGCGCGTCGGTGGTGAGTTGATGGCTGCCGCGGTAAGGGGGTGAGACCTCATCCACCAGCACAACCGGCCCAAACGCGTTCAATCCCAGCAAGCCCCAGGCCAGATATTGCTGATTCGCGCCGCGCTCGCGCTTGTGATTGAATCCGTAATAGCGGTTCGACGGCGTTTGATGCGGTTTGAGCAGCCAGGCCGCGGGCTTGTCGTCGCGATTGTCCGCGGGCGAGCCGAACATCATCACCCGGCGCACCTCATGTTCTTTGGCGATGAACGCGGCGTGCCCGCCGCCCTGCGAATGGCCGGAGACGATGATTTTCGACCAGCGCGGCGCGTCGCCATCCAAGAACCGATCCCAGCCCGCGTCCGGGAAGCGGCCATTCAGATATTGCAGGAGTTTGGCCAGGCGATTTTGCAGCGAGTTGGCCGGGCTGATGTTGACCAGCGCGGTGCGGTCGACGCCGTCGAGGATTTCCGCGCGCACATGTTCGTGGCAATCCGGGTCCGGGTCGTTGCGGCAAAGGCCCGCCACGGTCCAGCGGTTGGGATAGCGCAAACCGATGGCGGGAACGTCCGCGCGCGCGACCTCTTGCAGGATGAGTTGATAGTTGACCGGTTTGCCAAAAGAGCCGGGCAAGTGGACGAAAAGCGTATCGCCCAGAGACCGGTCGGGATCGAGATAGAGGTAATGCGGCTCCAGCCAGTCGTCGATGGCGGGATCGGTTTGGCGAGGCCAAATGGTGTGGGAGATGATGTCGCCGGCCGTCGGTGTGGCTGTGGATGTCGGGGCGGGGGTTGGCGTGACGGTCGGGGTTGAGGACGCGGCCGGGGTGGGCGATGCGGTGGCTGTGGGCGCAGGGCCGGGGGTGTTCAGGGCGAAGCCTGGGCTACCCAGGATATAGCTCGGGGCCAGGCCGATGTCGCCGGGTTCGAGAATGGTGACAAAGTCGTTTTCATTGAGAAATGTGTTTAGGGATGCGTGCTCCGCCCGGCTGATGCTTCCGCGCGCGGGCGCGAAAGTCCAGTAGCGCGCGGTCGTTGGGTCGAAGTGGCCCGCGGGCGTGCCGCCCGGCCCATGAGTCAGAAACCCGTCGGGTAACGAATCCAACAGCGCGTAGCTTCCGTGCAGCGTCTCGCCGGTGTACACCTGGATATTGTTTCCGCGCGAAATGTAGAGCACGTAACGCGAGCCGTCGTAGAAGATGTCCGGGTCTGAAGCCGAGCCGGATGAATCGATGGTGATTTGCAAGCGATGACCCGGTTCGGCTACGAACTCCGCGCCGTCACTGCCCTCCACCTCGATTGCGCTATGAAAAGTTTTGACGCACGAGGTCTCGCCCGGCGCACAGCGGGCCGGGTCCTGATTCTTGCGGGCCAATAAATAGAACATCACCAACCGGCCCTGTTCGTCCACTATCAGGCTGGGGTCGGCGAACATGCCTGAATCCGCGTCCGGGTCGATTAAAGTGACGGGCGCGGGGTCCTCCCATGTCTGCGTGCTGAAGCGGTAGCGTCGCACCCATCCTCCGGTGTAGATGTAGAGCGCGTCGCCCCGCCGAATGACGTCGGGCACGCTGCCGGAGTGAGGTTGCCAATTCGGAACCAGGCTCCAATGAACGCCGTCGTCCGATTGGGCCAGGAAGACGAGGTGGTTGCGCGGGTCGCGACAGTCGGTGGCCGCGGTGTTGCAGGCGAGAAAGGCGAGGAGAAAGGCGGACTGAATGCCGTCGGTCGTCGGCCCATATTCGCTCTCGAGCGCGCTCCCGCCGGTGAGATGAACCGCCGCCGACGCGGGCGCGATCATCGTCGCGGCGACTATCGTCATCAGCAAGAGCAGAAGTGGAAAGCCGGAGTGGGTGCGAGTCATCATGTTTGGTCGGCCTCTGAGTCAGTTGAGAGGACAAAATCCGGTGTTCTGGTCCCGACGCAAAATCGCGCCCCCGCGCGGTGGCAGGGTGAGCTTGCTCACCAGCGAACCGTCGTTGCCCGGGTCCACGCCACAGATGCGACGCAAGGGCGGGTCCAGGGTGACGACGCCGCCCCGGTGGCTGTAGAGGGCCGCGCCGTGTTCGAAATCGCGACGGTAGACGCCGGGCGCGTCTGGGATTTCATAGGCCGGGGCAAGCGCCTTGCCCAACCAGCCCAAATAATCGCTGCGATCGTCGCCCGCATACAGGGGATGGTCGGCCGCATAACCCTGAGGATCGACGCTGAACTCGTCGAACCAGTCTTCGGGCTGACCGGCCCATCCCGATGGATCCTCATATAAGGCCCGAATGCGCGTGGCGTGGGAGCCGGTGTGGCCGTAGAAGCCGTCGCCGAACACCAGGGTGAGAGCCATGATGTTGCGATGCGCGGGGAAGTTATGTTCGTAGAGCGCGCTGCGGTCTCGCTCCCGCACGACCACATAGATTGGTTCGGCCAGATTGCCCGGTGTGAAAAGCTGAATGTATTGTTGCAGGGCCTGAGGATAACTTTCCTGAAAGCCGCCGTCGAAATCTTCGAACTGGCGGCCATTGTGATAGGGTCTCGGCAGCGTGTTGAATTCGCCGTTCTTGATGACGTAAAGCTCTCGGCCCATGCTCGCGGCCTCGGCTTTCAGTCGTCGGGCGTACTCCTCATACACCGTCGGCAGGCGGGCTTCGACCTCGGCCGGATCATCCACCTGACCATCCAAATTCAGGTCAAGATGAAAGCCCAAAGGCCCGGTGGGATCGCCCAGGCGAAAGCCGTAGGGCTTCCAATCATCGTCATCGGCGTCCATCATCACGCCGTCCACCAACCAGGTCTCGTCTGCTGCGCCCAAAGGATAGCGCGAGGGCAACAAAATTTCTCGCACATATTCCTGGGCCGCCCCCACCCAATCCATGCCATCCACCATGGTTTGCTCGCAGCCGGACGGCTCTCCGTCCAGGCAGAAGCGATTCATCAGAAAGGCGGGTGAACCGAAGCTCTGGGATGAATGGGGCGCGATGCCGGCCCGGCTACCGGCGGGATATTTTTGGGGCCGACCATAAATGGCCCGCTTGGGATTGCCGTTGACGAACCTCACCGCCACGGTGACCTCTCCCGTCTGTGCGTCCAGACTCTGGATGGCCATGATCTCCACAGTGCCCCGACCGGCTCCGGCCTCGTTGTCGAAAAAGCTCAGGTAGTGCCAGTCATAGCGATTGGATGGTCGCCAATGGGTCAGGCCCAGCTCCTCGCCCCCGCGCACACCCCAGTCCCGCCATTGTTGCACATCCTCGGGCCGGAAGCGGAAGGTGATCTGCGAAGTGCGGGTCACCGGCTCTTGCAGCTCGATGAGCGGAGTGTAGGCGAACCAGCGGGGACTGAGGCGGTCGATGAACCAGCGCTGAGGGCTATTCGCGCCGTAGCCGAAGTACGAAGCCTCGATGTGCGCCAGCCCGCGATGGGCGAATGTGGTGAGACGGGGGTTGCGTTTCTTGGCCTCGTAGACGGTGACTTGAGAGAGGGAGCTATGGCCGGCGTTGGTGAGGTTGTAATCGGTGTCGGCCCAGGAGCCCAGGCCCTGGCGCAGGCCCAGGTCGTAACCTCCTTCGCTGCCGTTGGAGTAGATGGCACCGGTCGTGACGACGCCGTAGCGACTGAGGGCCTCGTACGCGGCTTCATTTTCGGGCGCGCGTGAGAAGAGATTGGCGTGCAAGCGTGGATAACGGATCTCGGTCGCGGGCGAGGTGGAAGTGCGCGTGGGTGTGGGAGAGGGGGTGGAAGAGGAAGAGGAGCGGAGGTGGGAGAGGAGAGGCAGGTAGAGGCCGCCGGCAGTGCGCGTGGGGGTTGGCGTGGCGCTCGGGGTGGGGGTGGAATTGTCGGCCGGGGCGGTCAGTGCGGCCGAGCCCCGGTTGTCCTTTCGGTAACGGGGCCAGATCGCGTCGCCATAGCCGCCCACGCCCGCGTTTTCGATGGCGTTCACTGCGCCATCTTCCTGAACCACGTAGATGACGCCATCGATGATGACCGGAGCGCCGAGCACGCGGGCGTCCGATCCCAGGTCGTATTCCTTGACCTTTTGCCCATCCAGGGTCAAGATTTGCAGCTTGCCGTCGGTGGCGAAGAGAACGTACTGATCATCGGCCAGGGTGGGCGAGGCCTGCGCCCAGTCGCCGGACGCTTCGGCCAGGAGCGTGGTCTGGCAATCTTTCGTCACTTTGAAAAGCTGACCGCGGCGGGTGTTGGCCGCATCGGGGACGGTGATGGCGATATAGGCGACGCCGTCCTTATCCACGACGGGCGCGGCGTAGAATCCCACGGCCTGGGTCTGCGGTTCGAAGTCGAACTCCACGCGGCACTGCTCTTGCAAATCCGTGTTCAGGCGATAGAGCGCGACCTTGAACTGGCCTGCGCCCTCGGGCGCATCATTGGGTCGCACATATTGCACCCACAGGCCCGTTCCGTCGGGAACCACTTCACCCGAGACCGAGTCCGCGTTCGCGCCCACAAAGGGCAGGTAATAGCAGCCGAAATCACCGGGATCGAAGGAGGCCAGGACATTCAGCTCCTTATCGACCTTGGTGACCGAACAGCCGTAGAGATAGTCATCCTCCACGCCCTCTTGTCCCTTGGTTTGCTTGGCCGAACCGATATAGAGATACTGGCCGTCGGCGGTGAGACCGGTTCCGATCCAGGCGCGAAAGCCGTCGTCGAGGTTCAGCGTATGCACCACATTGCCCTGGGCGTCGATGGCGAAGACCGCGCCGCAATTTTCGTTGATGGGATTCTGGCAAATGTCGGTGGGCGTGTTGACCGTGCCGAAGTAGTAAAGTCCGTCCAGATAGACCCCGGCGCTGTCGCTGGTGGTTTGCACCGACACCTTCTTTTTTAGCGTGAAGTCGTTGGGGTCGAGCATGAACACCGTGCCGCCAAATGTGGTCGTCCAATAGAGCAGATTTTGATCGGGTTGATAGAGCAGGGGCGCTTCGCCTGCGCCATCGTTCCGCAACAGGTAGAGCTTGCCATCGTTGAGGTTGTAGCCAAAGAGCGAGCGGCGATAAGGCCCAGGGCCGCTGCAATTGCGGCTGTGTTCATGGTTGGGGTAGACCAACCAGTCGCCCACCTGTATGGGCGTGGCCGTGAGATTGGCGCAATCGGTGCTGGGGATGCTCACATAGCGCACGTCGCCGTTTTGTCCGTAGGTCGCATCGGGAATCTGGGTGAAGGGAGGCGGGGTGGTCGTGACCGTCGGGGTTGCCGTGGTTGTCGGCGTGGTCGTGGTCGTGGGAGTAGTCGTGGGGGTGGCCGTGGCCGTCGGCGTGGTCGCGGGCGGCTGATAGTTTCCCACCACGTCGACGATGGTGCGAGCCTGGACGCCGTATTGCTGCAAAAGTTGGAAGAGCGGTTCGATCTCGTCGAACCGATTTTGAATCGTGTCGTCGTTGACCACCAGGCCCATGATCTGATCGGGCGTCGCGTTTTGCAAGGCCGTTTCGATGTCGGCCAGAGTGACCGCGGCGTCGCCCAGATGATCGATGGCGTAACCCGCGTTGGTGACCACGGTGACCTCGTGGCCGTTGTATTGAGCCTGCCAGGGAACGCTGATCAGATCGGCTTTGGAGTTTTCTTCTTCGTATTTGGTCGCATAATAGAGCACGCCCTCCGGCCAGTCGGTGTCTGCGTCGGACATGCCCGCGGAGAGCATGGGATTGACGGCCAGCGGGTCGAGATAGGTCATGAGCGCGTCCATGTCTCCTTTATAGACGCCTGGGGTCGCGTACCAGCCATCGGTGCGGATGAGATCGGGCCGGTCGGTGTAGCCGTCGAAGAATTTGTGGGTGGGGCCGTGATGATGCAACGCGATCTCGTGGCCGTTGGCTTCCCATGCTTCCACCACGTTGGTGAGATTGCGCTCGAAGACGTATCTGGCCCAGGGTTCGGAAAACTGAAGAGAGACTTTGACGCCGTAGCTATCGGCCAGGGTCATGAAGTTCACCAGCTTGGGCCAGAGGGACTGAATGCGGTTGAGCCTGCTCACTTCCAAATGAAAGGTGAGAAACACTCCCTGAATGTCGGTTTGGTTGGATTGAGCCGGCGCGGCGGCCAAACTTCTGCGAGAGACGAGGGGCGCGGTGAAAAGCGCAAGCAAAAGGATGGCCGGCAAGACGATGCGCTTCATAGGAGACTCCTTTCGTGGATGGTGTGCGGGGGGCGGCAAATGAATTTGCAGGCTATGCGAGGGAAAAACCGGTTAAAGCCGGTTGAAGCAGGGGGTTGGGGGCGAGTCGTTCAGATGCCGGAGACCAACCGACCATCATTATAGGAATGTAACCCTGAATATCGGTTAAGAAAATGTGAAGGCGCAAAAGTTGATATCTGCTGAAGAATTGGAGAAGATGTCAGGCGCGGTCGGGTTGCGCATGGAATGTTCACCGATGGGTTCACCAAATAGGCTTTGCCTGGCCGTGTGACCAGGGTCGCATCCGACCAGGTGACCAGGATCATCTGCATGAACCCATTTCGGGCGCGCCATCAGAGGAGACGACGTTCTCGAGCCGCGGCCTGTTGTTGATATGATTTCACCCCACCCCACTTCTCGCATTCCCGCTCCAAAAAATCTGGCGCGACTTCGACTTCCTCTGGCCGAGCGCGCCGCTCATGTTAGGCGAATATATCCTCGTCTCAGGGTCTCGGTTACGGCCGCGGTGCGATCAGAAACGCCTAGTTTTTCGTAGATATTGAGAAGGTGGCTCTTTACTGTCGCCTGGCTAATGTGAAGATGACGGGCGATCTCCTTGTTGCTCTTGCCATCGGCCACCAACATAAGGATTTCCAACTCGCGCCCGCTAAGTCGCTCTTCGCCAGGTGAGCGCATCTGCTGCATCAATTTGGCCGCAATAGGCGGGGCCAGCACCGCTTCCCCGCGTGCGGCCGCGCGAATGGCGCGATGCAATTCATCCAACGGTGCATCCTTGAGAAGATAACCCGTGGCGCCAGCCTCGACCGCGCGCAAAATGTCGGCGTCGCTGTCGTAGGTGGTGAGCACCAACACATGCACGTCGGGCCATTGTTTGCGGATGCGCTTGATGGCCGAGACTCCGTCGGTTTGTGGCATGCGCAGATCCATGAGGACCACATTGGGGCGCAACCGGTTGCACAACGCCACAGCCTCTTCGCCATTGCTGGCCTCGCCCGCCACTTCGAAATCGGGCTGGCCCGCCAACATGCCGCGAATGCCCGCGCGCACAACAGGATGATCGTCGACGATAAGCAAGCGAATGGTGGACATAAGCGTGTGAGGACGTTTGATGATGCACCGGCCACGCGACCCGGCCTTCGGCCAGGATAACCACCGCGCGGCCTTGCGTCAAGTCAAGGGCAATGAGAGAACCAACGTGGCGCCCTCGCCAACCGCGCTTTCGATGATGAGTTCGCCTCCGCGCGCTTCGACTCGCTCGCGCATGGCTTGCAGACCAAAACCGCGTGGGCCCGCGCCATTCTCAACCCGCGCGGGATCGAATCCGCGCCCATTGTCCTGCACATCCAGTAAAACGCGATCGTCGAGATAAGTGAGGGTGAGGTCCACGCGCGTGGCGTGGGCGTGCTTGCGCACATTGGCCAAGGCCTCTTGCGCGGCGCGCAAGACGATCACGTCCGAATCGCCTGGAAGCGCGTGCGGGTCGCCCTCCACCCGCATATACACTGGAACGCCTGTTTCCTCGCTCCACCGCTGGGCCACGCGCGACAATGCTTCGGCCAGAGACGTGCGCTCAAGTATGTCGGGACGCAAAGCCCACACCAGGCGTCGCGCTTCACTCAATCCTTCGCGAGCGGTCTCTCGCGCTCGCGAAAGATGCGTTAGCGCTGCGTCGGAATCGGTGTTCCACGCATTTTCAGCGGCTTCCAAATGCATGACAATGCCCGTAAAATCTTGGGCCAGAGTGTCATGAATTTCTCGCGCCAGACGTTGCCGCTCTTCCAGCACGGCGGCCTCGCTCACTTGCTGCAACAGGTGAATTTTTTCCAGAGCCAAAGCCAGGGTGGGTGTGAGCGACTCATAGAAGCGGGTTAATCGCGAAGAGAGTTTTTCCTGCGTGGCCGAGCCAATGAATAGCGCGCCCAGATGGCGCCGCGCGCCGCCGCGTTCAACCTGGACGATGGGGATGAGCGCTCCCCAGCGCACGCGCACGCGATCCCATAGATGCTGTTCCGCGATCGGCAGTGCGCGCACGCGAAATATCAATGTTTGCCGGTTATCGAATCGCCCCAAAGTGGGATGATCGCGTGGATTGAGCGCGGCCGGGAAGCTCGATTTAGCCCCATCCTCTGACCAGGACGCCAATAGCAAGAGGTTCTCGGGGCCGGGAGTGGAAGGGCTCGACCAGATGGCGAGGTGGGTGATATGCGAAGAGGGGCGGTGCGCGGCCAGAGCGTGGATGATATCCTGGGATGTGGCGGCTGCACTCAGCGAGCGAATGAGCTGACCATACAGTTCGGAGCGGGCCCCGGTCACGCGGGCCAGGATAAGGCCAGCAAAACCCAGAGCGCTGTAAATGGCCAACGAGGTCAGCAAGGCGCGCCCGCGGTTGAGCGCCGAGGTGGGATAGAAAAAGATGAAGGGCGAGCCATACAAGGTCATCCAGAAGCCCGCCAGCGCGCCATTCCAAAGAGAGGCCCGACGAAAAGTGCGTCCTAACCAGAAGCCCACTGCTATTGTGACGGCATAGCTGCTAAACGCGCCTCCCAATTGCCCCACGGTCTGAGAAAACGCGCCTAATCGCATCATATCGGGCGCGCCGCCCGTGCGCACCGCCTCGATCATGCCGTAAACGCCGATGATCAAGGAGATCAGGGTGACGCTGGCCACAAAGCCGATGAATGTGGCGTAAAATGTGGGACGCCATAAGAGCTTTTCCCGCAGATGTTGCCGATTCATGGCCATTATTTGCGCAACGTTTGAAGGAAAGGTGGAGGGCTAACAGGGGCGGAAATCATGGCTCTTCACATATTTCGATTCTGTGATGAGAAACGTCATTCCCATTGAAAGAGTCTTATCGCCAGGAACAAGCCCGCGCTCGCGGTGGCCAAAAGAATGAGAAGCGTCGCGCCATACTCTGACCAAGGCTGGCCAAGCCAAATGTCTTGCAACAGGCTCACCATATAAGTCATGGGCATGAGATCGCTGATGCGTTTCAGGCTTTCGGGAAACAGGTCTGTGGGAAACGCTGCGCCAGAAAGAAACAGGTTGGGAAAGAATAGCACCATGCCCACGGTTTGAGCAATGCGCGCGGTGGGAGAGAGCGCAGCAATGAGATAGCCTACGCTGAAGGCGGTCAGCGCGCTGGCGCTGAACGCCACCCATAGCAAAGGCCAGGAGCCGCCAAATCGCAAGTCGAAAAACATGAAGGCCATAATGATCAACAATAGGGTCCCTATCAGGGTGACGATGTAATTCATCAGCAAGTCGGCCGTGATGAAGGTGAAAGAGGGCAGTGGCGTGGCGCGAAAACGTCGCAGCACTTTGTGCTCGCGCATGGCGCTGATGGCGATGGGGATGCCCATGAACGCGCTCGAAGCGATGATAATGGCAATGAGCGCGGGGGTTTCCAAATCGATGAAGCCGTATTCGGGGCTGAAGTTTGGATCCGGATCGTTGCCGAAAATGGCCCCAAATAGCAGCAACAACATGCCAGGAAAGGCCAAGGTGAAGAAAAGGGCCATGGGTTCGCGCATAAATAGTTTTGTTTGAACAAGAACGAGTTTTTTCAAGCTTCGCATGACGTCAACCTCCTTGAAATGAAAATTTTTTCGTCGTTAGTCATTGTTGTCTATGCGCTTGCCCGTTAGGGTTAGGAAGACATCTTCGAGAGAGGGTTGGGCGATTTGAAGATGCCGAAAACGGATGCGATGGTTGGTCAGGGTTTTGACCACGTCCACGATGAGTTGCTCATCTCGTCCATAGAGTGTGATCATTTCACCCCGCTTTTCGACGAATGTGGCCGTGGGCAATGCTTTTAGCGTTTCTAGCTCCACCGCATCGATGGGCTCGAACTCGACGCGCAGCGGCGCGTTCAGTTGGCGCACCAGGTTAGCGGGCGTATCCAGAGCCACGATGCGCCCTTGATCGATGATGGCCACGCGGTCGCACAAACGCTCGGCCTCCTCCATGTAATGCGTGGTGAGAAAGATCGTCTTTCCCTGCTCCCGAATCGCTTTCACCATGTCCCACATGTTTAGACGGGCTTGTGGATCCAGCCCAGTGGTCAATTCGTCTAGAAAGATGATGTCGGGATCATTGATCAGGGCCAGAGCGATAAACAGGCGCTGTTTTTGGCCTCCAGATAGATTTTCGTAGAAGGCATTGCGTTGTTGGCTCAGACCGAACTGCTCCAAGAGTTCGTTCCAATCGATGGAGCGATCGTAAAACGAAGCGAATAGATCCAGCGCCTCCCACACTTTCAGACGCGGCTGCAAGTTCGATTCTTGAAGTTGAATGCCGATGCGTTGGCGCACCTTTGCCCCCTCGCGCGTTTGATCCATGCCCAAGATGCGAATCACGCCTTCATCGGGCGAACGCAAACCTTCGATGCATTCGATGGTCGTGGTCTTTCCCGCGCCGTTGGGGCCCACCATGCCGAATATCTCCCCTTCATAAACTTCGAAAGAGACGCCATCGACAGCTACGACATGTTCGTATTGTTTGCGCAAGTTTTCCACTTGAACAATCGCCTTCATTTCGAAATCCTCCAGATGAAAATGCATGCAAAGAACGATGATTTCTCTTGTTATTATCCCCGCCGCCCCGCATCCATTCAACCCCCCTTTGACCGAATTAGATTCACCATTGGGTGGATGGGTGAGTAGCCATTTGGTTAGAAGTTAGCCCCATTTTGTTTTTGCTCAGCGCCTTTACTTTGGAGGTTATGCGCTGAACTCATATAATCATGCACCATATCACCAATCTATCGAGGAGAGACGACTAATGACCTGGATTTCCCAACCTGAAGCCTGGGTGGCTTTGCTAACGCTCGTTGCATTGGAGCTTGTTCTTGGCGTGGACAATATCATCTTCATTAGTATTTTGGCTGGAAAGTTGCCTCAGCATCAACAAGACCGCGCTCGCCAATTGGGTATTGCCATGGCGGTTGTTGGTCGGTTGGTGTTGTTGCTCTCTCTTTCCTGGGTGATCGGGCTCACCGAGCCTTTGTTTACGGTTTTCGGTTTCGAGGTCTCGGGGCGCGATATGATCTTGATTGTGGGCGGTTTGTTTTTAATTGGCAAAAGCACTCATGAAATCCACGATAAGTTAGAAGGCGCTGACGGGCGCGCCTCGGCAAAGGTGCCGGCTGTGTTCTGGAATGTCATCATCCAGATCATGCTCTTGGATATTGTTTTCTCGCTCGACTCGGTGATCACCGCGGTGGGCATGGTGGAGCACATTTCCATTATGGTGATAGCCGTTATCACCTCGGCGGTGGTGATGATCGTCGCGGCCAAACCCATAGGTGAGTTTGTGGAGCGGCATCCAACCGTGAAAATGCTGGCGTTGAGTTTTCTGTTGCTGATTGGGTTTACGTTGGTTGTGGAAGGCTTGCATCAACATATTCCCAAAGGCTACATTTATTTTGCCATGGGCTTTTCGATCTTCGTGGAAATGCTTAATTTGCGTCTGCGCCGGGCCGAGCCGATCAAGCTGCGCTCTCCTTATGCTCCTGAAACCGAGACGCCGTAACCGCGGCGAGCCAGGCGAGGGGATGATCCGTCCCCCAGCATTCAAAGCAATGGTCTCAATCCCATATGTCTGGCCTCATTTTGGGCCGAGAGCATCGGGCGCGACCTCTTCATCGCCTATTGGAAAAACGCCAGCACGGCCCGGCGGATCTCGTCCTCGTCTGGCGTGGCGGCCTGCTCCAGATTGCGGGCGTAGGGGATGGGCGCGTCCACCGCAGCCACGCGGCGCACAGGCGCTTTGAGAATGTGCGCCGCGGTCTCGACCACTCGGGCCGCGATCTCCGCGCCGAAGCCATGCGTTAGCGCGGCCTCCTCAACCGTCACCAAACGGCCGGTCTTGACCACCGAACGCATGATGGTCGCCATATCCAGTGGAACCAGCGTGCGCGGATCGATGACCTCCACATCGATTCCTTCTCGCGCCAGTTCATCGGCCACGCGCAGGGCCGGGGGGACCATGCCGCCAATCGCGACGATCGTGACATCGCGGCCCTCGCGTTTCACGTCGGCCGCGCCAATGGGAACGATGTAATCCTCGTCGGGGATCGCGCCCGTCTGCAGGTAGAGCAGCTTGTTCTCGAAAAAGAGCACCGGATTGTTGGAGCGAATCGCGGCCTTGAGCAACCCTTTCGCGTCCAGCGGGGTGGACGGCGCGAGGATGATCAGGCCGGGAACGCCGGTGAGCAGGGCTTCGAGGCTCTGGCTGTGTTGCGCGGCCATGCCCAGGCCCGCGCCGCCCGGCGTGCGCACCACCAGGGGCAACGCATATTGCCCGCCCGACATATAGCGCAACTTCGCGGCCTGGTTCACCAGCGGGTCCATGCAGGTGGTGAGAAAGTCGGAAAAGAGAATCTCGGCCACGGGCCTCATGCCCTTCATGGCCGCGCCCACGGCCGCGCCCACGATCGCATATTCGCTGATGGGCGTGTCCAGCACCCGGCCGATGAACTCGTCGGCCAGGCCCGCGGTCACCGCGAAGTAGCCGCCGTGGCTCACATCCTCGCCGAACAGAAAGACCGAACGGTCTCGGGCCATTTCCTCGGCCAGGGCCTCCCACAACGCCTGCGAATAGGTGACCTCGCGCGTGGCCGGGGGCGGGGGTGCAGGTCGATAGAGGAATAAGGGGTCGGGCGCGAAGATGTCTTCGGTGAGGGAGGCGTCGGGCGGGGCCGGCGCGGCTTCGGCCCGAGCCGCGACCGCGGCCACGCGCTGCGCGGCTTCCTGTTCCATGACGGCCATGTCCTCCGCGCTCACCACGCCTTCGGCTTGCAAGCGTTCGCCCCACAGCCGGATGGGATCGCGCGCCTTCCATTGTGCGATTTCCTTATCCGACCGGTATTGGGCCGTTTCGCCCTCCATGTGCCCATGCCAGCGATAGGTGACGCACTCGATCAGGGTGGGGCCATCGCCTTTTCGGCCGCGCGCGACCGCGTCGGAAACCGCTTCATACACCGCCCAAACATCATTTCCATCCACGCTCAGGCCGGGAATGCCGTAAGCGGCCGCGCGATCGGCCAACCGCGCGACGCGAGCGTGTTTTTGCAGGGGCGTGAATTCGCCATACTGGTTGTTCTCCACCACGAAAACCACGGGCAGATCGAACACAGCCGCGAAGTTGACGGCCTCGTGGAACATGCCCTGGTTGGTGGCGCCATCGCCCATAAAAGCCAGACTCACCGAGCGCGTCGCGGAAAGCCTGTCGGCCAGTCCCGCGCCCGCGGCGATGAGCGCGGACGCGCCCACGATGCCGTTCGCGCCCAGCGCGCCCACTTGCGCATCGGTCACGTGCATGGACCCGCCCTTGCCCTTGCACAAACCCGTGGCCTTGCCGTAGATTTCGGCCATCATGCCGTCCAGGTCCGCGCCTTTGGCCAGCATGTGGCCGTGTCCGCGATGGGTGGTGGTCATCGCGTCCGCGGGTGAGAGCGCGAAGCACGCGCCCACCGCGACCGCCTCCTGACCGATGGAAAGATGGATGGCCTCGGTGGGCAGGCGACCATCCGCGAAGGCGCGGCTCAGGTGTTCCTCGAACGCGCGAATAAGCATCATGCGGCGCAGCATCTCCCGTTTCAGATCGTCTGGAGATGTGGGCGAGGAGACGGGGCGAAACTCGGGTTGTGCAAGACGCTCGTCCCCCTCCACCAAGGGGATGAAATGGCGGTTGAGGGCTGCGAAATCGATGTCCACGCGTCGCGTGCGGCGCGGTAAACGCGACATCCACGCGCGCAGTCGCGATGGTCGTCGCGCGGTCTCCGGTCGCGGCAAGAGATCATCCCGCCCCAGGTCGCGCAAAACCTGGCGATAAATGGCGAATGCGGGTTGGATCGCGGGCAGCAGTTTGAGCGCCTTGGGCACAGAGCCTTTGGCGATGACCTGGCGGGTGGCGATGGCCCTGGGAACGCTCACCTCCCCCAGCCAAAAGCGATGGGCCACGTCCGCGGATTGGATCATCTCCACGTCCGGGGTCAGGTCGGAGGGCCCGAACTGATAGACGATGGGCGCGCGGCGCAGGTCGATGGTGGCTTCGCCGTCGGGATCGCGCCAGCGGAAGCGCACCACCATGTTTCCTTCCAACAGTCGCTGCGAGATTTCCGGCTCTTCTTTGAGCCGCTCGAAAAGCGCGCCCATGATGGCGTAGAGCTCTTCGGTGGAACGAAATACAGACATTTTATGCCTCCTCTTCGTCACAGCAGACTAAAGAAACTCCAGCCAAACCGAAACCAGCGCCGCTCAAAAGGACGATGTGACGATTGGACGACGGAACGATAGATGACGCCAACCCCACAAATTCACCGCGGAGGCGCTAATGAGGTGGATAGAATTATGGTGTGGAAGCGCCTATCACTCGTTCGTGGGAGAGATGACCGTCAGTTCCTCGAAACGTCGAAAGTGTTTCCGATCAAATGTGTACACTTTTTCGATGTCGTTTTCAATCATCCAGGCGGCGTTCAGCGCATCGATGAAATCGACTCCTTTTTCGGCATACCAGACTACGGCTTGAACCACCAAATCATCATCCACAATCCGCAATCCGGGCGTATTGACGATGGCCAAGATGTAGTCCAAAATAATTTGTGGTGAGAGTTTATAAAAGGATTCCATCACCCATACCAATTCGGCCATCACCATGATATTGGTCACAAGACTGACCTCCCCTCTCCCCGCCCGACGAAGAAGTCGCTCTACGGCTTCTGCTTGCTCGGGAACGTCATTCGTCAGATACCGTAAGAACAAGTTTGTGTCTGCAAAGATCGGCTTCATGGAATTTGACCTCGCTTTTTCGCCCGCGCGGCTAGAACCTGTCTTCGGATTTCGGTGAAATCCTGAGGGCCGGGGACCTTAATCGCGCCGCGTAGATCGAGCAAGGTGCGTTTGGCGGGGTGCATTCTTATTTGGTTGCCATTTCGCACCAAGAAAACGCGGTCGCCCTCGGAAAGATTCATCCATTCCCGCACTTTGCGAGGTATGGTCATCTGGCCTCGCTGACCAATTTTGGCGATCGGCATATCGTCCTCCTGATAAAATCGATTGTTGTACGGCATTTTCGATTTTATCAGATTTTCTCGCGATCTTCAAGCGATTTGCGCTTCCGTCTTGCCGCCAAGAAAAGCCTCCAGCGCTGCGACGCCGTCGTAACGGTATTGAAAATCGGTGACGCGGGTGACCTTGTTCCCATCCACCACCCAGGGATAGCGGATGTAGTCGAGCATGGGGGGCGGGGCCTCGGTGAGCGCGCGCAATCGCAGTTTCCAGCCCAGCGCGGCCAGGGGATAGAGGATGGCGGGCGGCAAGGCGAGCACGCGCGCGTTCATGTGTTGCATGATCTCGCGAATGGGGACCGGGTTGGTCGCGTTGATGTTGTAGGGGCCGGGCGGAGCCTGAAGCAGGATTTTGGCCGTAGCCTCCGCGGCGTCATCTTCATGAACCAGAGGGAGGGCCGGGTTGGCCCCGCGCACGATAAAGGCCACAGGGCGCACAAAGTAGCGGGCCATGAAGTTGTTCATGTGCGGGCCGGTGACCACGCTGGCGCGGGTGAGGAGAACGCGACAAGCGGGATGCTCGCTCGCGTAGCGCGCGGCCAATTCCTCTTGCACCAGTTTGTCTTCCACATAAGGGAAGCCGGGCTTGCCGCGCAAAGGCGCGTCTTCGGGGATGAGAGGCGGGTTGTCGGGCCAGGCGCCGTAGGTCGTGGCGCTGCTGGCGATGAGCAGCGCGCGCACGCCCGCAGCATGGCACGCATCCAGAAAATGCTTTGTCCCGCCCACGTTGATGCGCCGCTCGCGTTCACGGTCGTAGGTGGGATCGACAAGAAAGGCCAGATGCACGGCCATGTCCACGCCATGCCGCACAAAGAGATCGTTCATGGGCTGCGTGACATCATGTCGAACGAATTCGACCTTTTCATGCCGATACGCGGATGGACGAATGTCTAGAGCCAGAATGCGTTCGACGCTCCGATCTTGGCTTAAATGCTGCAAGAGGCGTTGGCCAATGTAACCGGACGCTCCGGTAATGGCTATGGTGGTCATTGCGCACCTTCGAAAAACATCTCCCACACCTCTTCGTGAGAGTAAGTGGGCGCTCCCTGAGCAATGCGATTTAACACTGCTTTGGCATAAGCCAGGTCTTCCTCTTCGGTGGCCTTTTCATTCACAAAATCCGTGGCCGTTTCTGTTTCACCCGCGGCCACATAATCCAGCAGCGCCTCCCGGACTACATCAGAAACGGTCTCTCCGCGCAAATGGGCAATGGCTTTGACCCGCTGTCGCAACGACTCGGGCACTCGAACCACTAGATTCACAGTTTTCGTCGCCATAATTTGACCTCGGATGTAAAGATGGCGTAATCTCTTTAAGGTTATCAAGCTGATGAGAGACATTCACCATCTTCTCTATCATACTCTTTCCATGAGAATTCTGCAATCCGTCTTCCTTTTCATCTTTCTCTTGCTTGTTGCTTGCGCCCAACCTTTGGTCGCGGCGCCCACCCTCGCGGCCCGGTCATCGCCTCCGGCCGAACCCCCGATTTTGTTCGACAATCCGTCCCCGCATTCCTCCTCCGAAGCCGCAGGATCGCCCTGGATTCGTAGCAATCCCGGCGGGGGCGGCTGGTTTATGACCATTGGCGCGGGGCCGGACGGCCTCATTCTCGCGGCCAGCGATCTCAGCGGCTTCTATCGCTCGCAAGACCTGGGCCGCACCTGGGATGTGATCGGCGCGGCCCAGGGATTGGAGACGACCCACGCCAGCGCGGTGGGCTTTCATCCCATCGATGGGAATATCATCTTTTTGGGCACGGAGGAGGGCGTTTACCGCAGCGCAGATCGCGGGGAGAACGTGCAGCGCGTGCTCGACGATGGCTACATCACCGACATCAAGATCTCGCCCGCCGATCCCAAAATCGGATACGCGGCCTATCATTCGGTTTGGGATGCCGCCGATGGTCAGGTGTACAAAACGGTGAATGGAGGCCTGACCTGGTCGCGCGTCAGCCAGAACCTCCCCGACGGTTTGCGGATCATCGAGCTGGCTCTCGACCCCACCGATATGAATACGCTCTATCTGCTTTCGGGCGAGCGACGATTTGCAAGCGGGCCTATGGCCGCGTATCGTAGCCTGGATGGCGGCAAACATTGGACGCGTCTGGCCGCGAATTTGGGCGAGGTCATGGACATCGCGGTCTCGCCTGACAATCCCAGCCGCGTTTATCTGGCCGTGGTGGATGACTATCCCGACGGCGCGGGCAAGCTCTATCGCAGCGAGAACCGGGGCGATTCGTGGAGCCTGGTCACGCATCGTTGGGGTCGCATCTGGCTGAAGCCGGGCGAGCCAAAGCTCATACGTCTCATTGATCCCTTCCACCAATTCCCCTGGGATGAGCGCAACGGCGTGTGGGAAAGCGTGGACGACGGCAAAACCTGGACGCAGGTCAGCAAGGTCGAGGATTGGGACGTGGGCTGGACGCCCGTCTATTGGGCCTATAGCACCGACGTGTGGGCCATCGGCGATGATCTTTCCGACCCCGAAGCGCTGCATTGGGCGGACAGCCAGTTCATCTTCGCCACCGATAACGACGGTCGCATGTTCTACAACAACTATACTGAAGAGATTGCTCCGGGGCGCTGGCAATCGCACGGCGTGGACAATGTGGTCATGTTCGATCTGGCCATCAGCGAAAGCGAGCCCCAACACATTTATCTGGGCTATTTCGACATCGGTTGTTGGCACAGCCCTGACGCGGGCGCAAGCTGGATGAATTGCAACGATTTCGATAGCACCGGCGATTGGCAGGGCGGCGGCGGCAACACAACCGCCGTATTGGCCGATCCCGCCCGCGATGGCGTGGTGTGGACCGCACAATCGCCCTCATGGGATGAACCGGGCGCGCTGTTGCGCAGCCATGATTACGGCCAGACCTGGGCGCCGGCGTCCGGTCTGCCCGCGGCGCCGCTCACGGGTCTCTCGCTCGACCGCACCGACCCGACCGACAAGCGCACTTTATTCATCACCGCGCAGGGCGATGTGTATCGCAGCGTGGACGACGGCGCGACCTGGAGCAAGGTCTTCGATTGCGATGGCTGTCGCTTCACCGCGGTGGATGCGCGAGAGGGCGATCTGGTCTATGCCGGGGGCGAGGCCGGTCTGTGGCGTTCGGAACAGGGTGGCGATGTGGGATCGTGGATCGAGGTGGGGTTGCCCGAAATGCGAGGGCGCGTGAGCGGCGAGGTGTGGGAATGGGGCTGGGAGGGCGTGTTCGCGATTACGCCCGATCCCCATGCCGCGGGAACGGTGTATGTGGCCGTCTTTGGTCAAGACAAGGGTCTCTACCGTAGCCAAAACCGCGGCCAGACATGGGAGAAACTATGGAGCGATGATTTCATGCGCGATGTGGCCGTCTCGCCCGTGAATCCGGCCATCCTCATCGCCACTTCGTCCAGCGCGTTCATGTCGGGCGGCTATGATCCCGGGTCCAACGGCGTGTTGCTCTCCACCGACCGCGGCGCGACCTGGACGCGGCAAAACCAGGGCATGGCCTGGCCCTTCGCCAACCCCGCGGCCTTTGATCCGGGTCGCCCCAACCGGGTTTGGGTGGGTTCGCCGGGAACGGGCTTTCAGTATCGCGATTTCCAGTTTTCCATTCGTAACTTTTTGCCGCTCATTCGTTCGCTTGCCGACTCTGAATAAACGAAGAGCGCTCAATCGCGGTTCTCTCTTGAGCGCTCATATGTGCAGAACCCGAAAAGTCGCTCTCAGGCAAACCCAGCGACCGGAGCTCGTTCTCGCTCGTCGGCTCCGACGCCTTCAACCACGGTTTCCAGCCCTTCGCGATCAAGGATGGTGAGGCGTTTGCGGCCGATTTCGATGAATCCCTTGCTTTTGAGTTCGTTGAGCACTTGTGTGGCGGTTTCGCGATATGTGCCCACCATTTCAGCCAGCTCTTGGTGCGTATAACCCACCACTTCATCGCTCTCACCCGCCAATCGCAATAACAGCGAAGCCAGCCGCGCTGGAATGCTTTTGAAGGCCATATCTTCGAGTCTTGCCTCCGCCTCCCGCAGGCGCTGGCCGGTGATTTCCAAAATGCGCAGCGCCACTTTGGGCCTGTTCATGATCAACCGTTCTAGATCGGCGCGACTCATGACGCAAATTGTGCAGTCGGTGAGCGCTTCAGCAAATGTGTTGTGCATTTGTTGGCCCAATAATGCCATTTCGCCAAATAGCGCCCCTTTTTCCAACAAAGTGATAACGAGTTTCTTGCCTTCCGGCGAAATGCGATAAAGCTGCACTTTGCCTTGTTTCAATATAAAAAGCACCTCGCCCATCTCCTCTGGACGATAAAACACCTTGCCCCGCCGCACGGTGCTCATGGTGGTGATTCGGTCCAACTCTTCCTTCTCCTTCTCAGAGAGGTCCTGAAATAACTCCATTGTCGAGAGATGTCGCATCTTTTCGTCCATGCTCGGACTCCTCGTTAGAGATGATGTTCGGGGATGGAACCAGTTCGGCCAGACGCCGCCACAGATGGGCTGGATCGGGGTTGCCTAAGCTGTAGATGCGTTCGTCCCACAGCCAGGTGGGAGTTGCAAATACGCTCTCGGGCACAGCCGCCGCGTCTATATCCTCCAAAACGAAGATTTCGACCTTCACATGAGGATAACGCCGACGGATTTCCTCAGCCAATCGGCGGCTGTGCGCGCAAATCTGGCAACCGCGCGCGAGGAATACTTGAATGTGCGCCATGCTATGGAGAGGGCTCCGTTGAAAAATCTTACCCGGTCGAGGAAATGAGCCTTGATTCCAAAGTTCCCAGGCCGAGCTCGAACGAATCGATGCGACCTGTAGCATAGCGCGCCGCGCGCGAAGTTTCAGTGAAGCTACTTACATCAACTGATTATAGTCTTTGCATGAGCAGAAAGCAAACAGAATGGAGACAAGCTCTCAACCAGGCTTTCACGCCATCCATCCTCATCTCGCTCCGCAATCTTGTTCCCGGCGCTGAATAGGGCTAGAATCGGGTCATGCGCGTCGTTATGCTTTCCAAAGCCTGCATTGTCGGGACATATCAACGCAAACTCGAAGAACTGGCCAAATGTCCCGACCTTGATCTCACCGTGCTCACGCCGCCGGCCTGGCGCGACAGCCGGGGTGAGCAGATATTGGAGCGGGTTTTCACCCGGGGATATGAACTACGCGTGACGCCTATGGCCTTGAACGGCCGTTTTCATCTTCATTTTTATCCTCGGTTGGCCCAGGAGCTGGCTCGCATTCGGCCCGATCTGCTCCATATCGACGAAGAGCCGTACAACTTCGCCACCCGCCATGCCATGAGCCTGGCCCGACGCATGAACATACCGGCCTGTTTTTTCACCTGGCAGAATTTGCAGCGCACTTATCCTCCGCCCTTTGCCATGTGGGAGCGCTACAACTATCGTCACGCGGCCTACGCCATTGCTGGCAACCACGACGCCGAACGCGTGTTGAGAGCCAAAGGATATCGCGGACCAATTCGGGTCATTCCCCAGTTTGGCGTTGATCCTCATCTGTTTGCGCCCGGCCCCGGCCTTCGCGCTGATCGACCCTTCACCATCGGCTATGCTGGCGGCCTGCTTTATGAAAAAGGCGTGGATATTTTGCTGCGCGCGTGCGCGCAACTGCACGGAGAGTGGCGTTTGCAGTTGGCGGGCGCAGGCGCATATCGCTCGACGCTTGAAAAATTGGCCGATGAATTGGGCATCGCTGCGCGCATACATTGGCCGGGCAAGATCTCTTCGGTGAACATGCCCGCATTCTATCATGGTCTCGACGTTCTGGTTTTGCCCTCGCGCACGCGGCCCAACTGGATGGAGCAATTCGGGCGCGTGCTCATCGAGGCCATGGCCTCGGGCGTGCCCGTCATTGGCTCGCGCAGCGGCGAGATACCCTATGTCATCGCGGAAGCGGGCCTACTTTTCGAGGAGGAGGACGCAGCCGAATTGGCCGCGCATTTACAAGCCCTGATGAACGACGAAGCCGCCCGCCTCGAACTGACCCAACGCGGTCGTCGTCGCGTCCTCGCCCACTACACCCAGGCTCGCATCGCGGCCGAGACATATGAAGTGTATCAGGAAATGTTGATGACTCATGATTAGCTGGTCCTCCAACATAATTCTTAAGCGATTACTCGTTTGAAACTTGAGCAACATCTGTTGCCGACGTTGACCAAAATAGACAAAAGTAGACCAGCCGCTCAAGTTTCAGGTCATAACTAACTCAACCTTTTTACCATGTCTCGACTCACCAACAAAGATGTGGCCGCGCAACTGCGGCTCATCGGCGACATTTTGCAGATCAAAGGCGAGAACCGCTTTCGCGTCCTGGCCTTCCACAACGCGGCAGAGAGCATCGAAAACCTGGGCCAGGACATCTACGCAATCCATCGCGTGGGCGCGCTGACCGAAATCCCCGGCGTGGGCAAAAGCATCGCCGAAGACATCGCCCAATTGCTCGACGCGGGCCGCATCGAATTCTTGGAACAGCTCAAGCAGGAAGTGCCTCTGGGCGTGGTGGAGATGATGAAAGTGCCCGGCGTAGGCCCGAAAAAAGCCGCGCGACTATGGCGAGAACTGGGTGTCACCGATATCGAATCATTGAAAGCCGCGGCCGAAGCGCAAAAACTGCGCGGCCTCAAAGGCTTTGGCGCCAAAACCGAAGAAAAAATCCTCAAAGGCATTGAATTATTGCAAAGCCGCAAAGAAGAGCGCATTCCCCTGGCCGCGGCCCGGCCCGCGGCCCTGGAAGTGGTGGCCGCATTGCGCGCCATATTGCCCAAAACCACCCTGGTGCAGATCGAACCCGCGGGCAGCGTGCGACGTTGGAAAGAGACCATCGGCGATCTCGACATCCTCGCAGCCAGCCCCGACCCCGACGCGGTGACCCAGGCCTTTCGCTCCCTCGATCTCGTGACCGAGGTGTTGTGGAGCGGCCGCACCAAAAGCCGCGTGCGCCTGATCAACGGTCTGGAATGCGACCTGCGCGTGGTCGAGCCCCGGCATTGGGGCGCAGCCTTGCAATATTTCACAGGTAGCAAAGAACACGGCGTGGCCATGCGCGAATTGGCCCTGAAACAAGGCTGGAGCCTGAACGAATATGGCCTCACCGCGACCGGCCAAGGCGACGCAGCCGTCGGCGAACAGCGCTTCTTCGAGCGGGAGGAGGATGTATATCACTTCCTTGGCCTGGATTGGATTCCGCCCGAGCTAAGGGAAAATCGGGGGGAGATCGAAGCCGCTCAGGCCCACCGCCTTCCTCGCCTGATCACCCAGGCCGACCTGCAGGGCGAATTGCACGGCCACAGCGACTGGAGCGATGGTCGCCTTAGCATCGAGGCCATGGCCGAGGCCGCGCGCAAACGGGGCTATCGCTATTGGTTGCTCAGTGATCACAGCGCGGGACTGGGCATGGTGGGCGGGCTGGACGCCGCGCGCGTGCGCGAACAGGCCGAAATCGTGCGGCGATTGAACCAACGCTGGGCCGAGCAGGGCGTCGATTTCCGTCTGCTTCACGGCATCGAGGTGGAGATCATGGCCGATGGTCGGCTGGGCCTGCCCGATGAAATCCTGGCCGAACTCGATGTGGTGGTGGCCAGCATTCATAGCAGCCTGCGCCAGGATAGAGAGACCATCACCACGCGCTGTCTCAAGGCCCTCGAAAACCCCCATGTAGATATTTTGGGCCATCCCACCGGCCGTCTCCTGGGCCAACGACCGCCCACCGAACTGGATGTCGAGGTCGTGTTGCAGGCCTGCGCCGCGTATGGCGTGGTGGTGGAGATAAACGCCAATCCCGCGCGGCTCGATCTCAATGATGTCCACGCCCGCCGCGCGGTCGAGCTGGGCTGCAAGATCGCCATCAGCACGGACGCGCACAGCGCCGAAGATTTAGACCTCATGCCCTATGGCGTGGCTACGGCCCGCCGCGCCTGGCTCACGCCCGACGACGTGATCAACACCCGCCCCCTGGAAGAAATGCTGACGTTATTGCGTAACAGAAGATAAAGCACTCCTTACGTCCCCGACGATTAATCGATGTGTAGATTCATGGGAAGATAAATACGATATTTGTGGGAAGGGTATGATGCAACAAACACCCCACCTCCTACCGTAGCTGCATATATTCTTGATATGGTTGGGGCTATGTTGAGTTTACAAATCGTGTTTGTTGTAATTCCCATACTATCCCTACTCCAATGTTCACCACCATCGACGCTCTTGAAAACACCAGCCGTGGTGCCAGCAAAGATCGTGGCGGTGTGGTTAGGATCAATTGCCAGAGTATACACAAGCCAACCTTGTAAACCGTCATTGATTGCTTTCCAGCTCTCGCCCCCGTCAGTCGTCTTGTAAACACCCTCGGATGTCCCCGCATACAAGATATCTGACGCAACAGGATCGATTGCCAGAGCATGGACAGTGTCGGCCCTGATTCCTGTTCCAATAGGTGTCCAATGGTCTCCCCCGTCAAGGCTTTTGTAAATGGCATGTCCTGTTTGCCATGACTCTCCAAACACATTCATCCCCGCATAAACAGTGGAGGATGATTGGGGGTCTATGGCAAGACTGTAAACATCATGAAAATGAGTATCTGTTAACTGCCGCCAGTGTTTACCGCCATCATCACTCTTGAATAATCCCGTCTCTCCACTCGATTCTACAATGCTAACATAGAGGGTTTCTGGCTTTGTCGGATTGATTTCAATGACTTCAACAACGCCATTCTGGGCCAAACCGATCTTCTGCCAATGCGCACCCATGTCAACGGTTTTATAAAGCTCACCTTCGTCCGTGCCAGCATATAATACAGTTGTGGTCAGGGTGCTGGCGGCCAAAGCTCTAACAGAGAGGCCTGTCAGTCCTATGGAATGATAAGTCTCGCCTTTGTCCAAGCTCATGAAGACGCCGCCTTCAGTCGCACCGGCATAAATTGTCGATGGCTTTTGGGGTTCGGTGGTCAAGGCGCAAACATGAGAGGCTGCAAGCCCTGAACTACTGAAGAGCCACGACTCACCGCCATCAGTGCTTTTGAACACGCCAGCGCGGGTTCCTCCATAGATTGTTGATGGCGAAGACGGATCAATGGAAACTATTCCAACACCGGATGAATACATACCAGTATAAGCCGGAAACCAATGCTCTCCCGCATCCAAACTTTTGTAAAGTCCGCCAGATCCAGACGGTGCATACAGAGAGGCATATAAAAGCGTTGGAGTGACGGGATCAACGGCAATACTGCTAACAGAATGCGACGGTAGCCCTTCCCCACTCCACACCCAATGCTCGCCCCCATCGGTGGTTTTATAAATGCCGTTTGCTAAAGCGCCTACATAGAGAGTAGTGGACTGAACGATTGGTGATAGAACCCCAACGTGATAATCGGACAGATCATTCGATACGTTTTCCCAGGTTAAGCCGCCGTTTACAGTTTTATAAACTCTTCCACTTACGGCCGCGAAGAGCGTGGTGGGTGACTCAGGATCAATGCTTAATGCTGTTACGGAAGCTGAGTAAGGAAAGCTTTCTTTCCAGGTCTCGCCGCTATCTATGCTTTTATATACTCCGAATTTCGTGCCAGCATACATAACCACAGGCACTTTGGGATCGATGGCGATGGCGGTGATGGATGGAGAACGAAATCCTCTATGTTTTCGGGTCCATGTGTTGCCACCATCTACACTCTTGTAAAGGTAATCATTATTTGTGGCGGCAAACAATCTTTCCGGGAATTTGGGGTTGATTGCAATCGCCCGAATATAGTGCGAATCCAATCCCAAGTAACGCCAATTGGCTCCATTATCAACACTTTTCCATATGCCGCCTCCCACTACGCCCGCGTAGAGCGTGGACGATTGGCGAGGATCAATGGCGAACGCGGAGATGACGCCTCCTGGGGGACCATAGCTGTTCCACACCAAAGCTCCATCGTTCGCCCTTCCGGTCTCATGCACTGTCAATATTGCCATAATGATTGCCAAAATCATTGTGGCAAGCCATTTTTCAAATGCAGTCATGATTGAATGGGTAAATGGAGCTTAATATCTGGCGTTCATACAAAGGTTCAGCAGCAAGTATATCTTGGTTTGTTAGCGAGGTCAAAATTATTGTATATTATTACCTCGCAAGCGATGATTTGATTCCTTCCGCCCGTGATTGATTACGGAGCGCAACTTACTCAATTTTTTGCGGAGGAATAATGATGAAAGCCATTCGCGTTGGGTTTTTCTGGATGATGATCTACTTTTGGCTTCCTTTACTCATCAACACTCCGGCCGCTCATTCGCAAATATGGATGGAAAGCCAGCCGCCTTTATTGTTGCCTGACAACACAACATCATGTGGCAACGACGGCTGGGATGATCGGTTCTTCCGTTCTGGTCCCAACAGTGGTATCGATGCTCTAGCAACTGACGGCGAAAATGTTTACGCCGCCGGCAGATTCACTCTCATCGATGGAATTCCCACTCATCCAATAGCACGCTGGGATGGCGAGCGTTGGCATCCCATGGGTGAAATTGGCGGCATAGTAAGAGCTTTGCTCGTCGATTCGAAAGGAATTCTGTATGCCGCAGTTCAAGATGGCGGCAGCTCTGTACATTACGTCAAATGGTGGGATGGTCAGACCTGGCGCGTTTTGGGCGAACGATTCTATGGCGTAATCACAGCGCTGGCCATTTCTCCCGATGGAGAAATCTATGCCGCCGGTTTTTTCAAATATGTGGGAGAGGCTCGCCTCAATCGCGTTGCCCGTTGGGATGGAGAAAATTGGCGCTCTCTGGGAGAAGGGGTCGATGGCGTTGTCCGGACGCTTGCAGCAGACCGGCAAGGCAATCTCTATGTCGGCGGCGATTTCGATTGGGCGAACGGGAATGTGAGAATATACGGAGGTTTGGCGATATGGGATGGAAGTCAATGGCGATCACTCAGTGACACTGAGCCTGAACAATGGTGGAGCGTTCGCTCCTTAGCCACAACCGATGATGGCGGTCTTTATGTTGGGGGTAGCTTCACAAACGCTTGGGGAGTTCCTGTGAGCAATCTGGCTTATTGGGATGGCAAACAATGGCGCAATCCGGGCATCGATTTGCCCAATTCGGTGCAAGCGCTATACTGGAGCGAAGGCGAGCTTTTTGTTTTTGGAGCGCCAAACGTTTATCACTGGGATGGTAGCCAATGGAATGCGATTTCTATGGGTGCATCGACCGGCCCGTTTGCTGTTCATGCTTTTTTGATGCATAAGGGACAACTCTATGTCGGAGGCGGCTTTTTCGAAGTCGGACAAAATGCAGGGATTCAGTTCATTGCTCGTTGGGATGGAAGTCAATGGTATCCAGTATATAACCAAACGCGAATTGGAAATGGAATTCGTGGACGCGTCAATGTAGTGATTTCCGATCGACTGGGCAATGTGTATGTCGGGGGAAACTTTGCAAATGTAGGTGTTCAGAACATTCATGCTGTGGCCCAATGGAATGGCCAGTCATGGCTTTCTTTGGACAATGGGTTGGAGGTCGATCCTAACAGTTCAGAAAAGGGAGTCGTCGCTCTTGCAGTTGATAAAAATGGCGTTCTATACGCCTGCGAAAAATACCATCTTGAAGGATGCGGCGTGCTAGTGGAGGATCGTTGGGAGAGAATTACTCGACAACCTGGGAATGCATTAACAGTGGACCAGGAGGGTAATCTATACATCAGTTACAAAGAGATGCCTTATGGGAAGTATATTGTAATCATGTGGGATGGTTCTGAGATAACCACGTTAGGCATGTTCACAAACGGTGTGATCAACGCTTTGACCGTGGCCGATGATGGCGCCTTATATGTTGGAGGTCAATTTCAATTACCCGATACCCAAGTCACACATACTGTTGCTCGTTGGGATGGTCAACAATGGCATCCTGTGGGAAATCCGTTTGATGGACCTGTTTATGCGCTGGTTACCAATGGAAACAAAATATATGCTGGCGGCCAATTCACTAAAGCCGGTGATGTGACGCTGAATCATATCGCTTACTGGAATGGCGAACAATGGCTTGCACTCGCGACAGGCATTGGGGCAACTCCCGGAGAGAGCGCTAAGGTGACTTCTCTTGCATTGTATGACGGAATGCTATTTGTAGGGGGACGCTTTGGACGTGCAGGCTCAACTCTGGCCAATAATGTGGCGCTTTGGAATGGATCTCGGTGGTATGCCCTTGGAGACGGTGTTGATGATGAGGTGGCGGCAATGGCTATTGTGAATGGGCGAGAATTGTACGTGGTTGGTAGATACTTACGATGGGCAGGAAACAAATCCTCTTTGGGCATCGCCATGTGGCATATCACCCCGCCACCAGAATTGACCGAAACCTTATGGTTTCCTCGGCAGATGCATCTCCATTGGGAGTGAACTGTCGGCGCTCTGGTGTTGTCTTTTATTGGTCGCTCCAGAGGTTCGCACACCTAACCACCCGCCTTTGACTTCGCGATCCTGGCATCAGTAAACTTTTCTATAGGCAGCCCGCGCCCTGCATCTGTCGCCTCCATATTTCGGCCAGGTCGTTTGGCGACGCGCCTAACGGTTCGTATAACGCGGTCTGGCCCATGCGTTCGCGGGCCTGGGTGAACCAATCCACCACGGTCTGTTCGCCAAAACAAGCGTAGAGCGACTCGATGAAGCTGCGCGCGGCGTTGCGATCGGCCAACGAACCGCGACCGGCCAGCGCCTCGCCCACAGCCGCGGGATCGGTTGTGGGCGAGATGGGTTCGCGGGGCAGCCTGGTTTCCGCGAAGCGCTCGGTCCATAGCGCCACATCCCCGCGCGCGGCCGCCCAAAGCGTGAACGCGGCCTTATCCTCGGCCGTTATTGGCCCCACGGCCCGCCGCATGATTACATCGCCAATCGCTTCGTATAGTGAAATTCGCCATATTGGATGCACTTTTTTGCCCGCAACCCCGGCCAGCCGCGGGGAAATGAAAGACAAAGGCATGACCTGGCCATAAAGACGCTGTCGAGACGCCTCTTGCGCTTCGTTCGACGCAAGTCGGGCCGGAAAGATTTGAGCAATTCGGTGAACTTCCGGAAAGTTTGCGAGTAAAAGCTCGCTAAACGCCTTATCTCGCATTTCTTCGCCGGTTCCATTCAAAGTAATATATTCGGTGTCTCCTGCGCCTAAAATACGATAACGGAGCAAAAGCGGGGGCGGCGAAGCGCCCGTAGCGGGCAAAAAAGGTTGTTGTTCGGGGAAAATGTCTATACGAAGTTCGACTCGACAAGGTTCGGGAGGATGGTAACGAAGACAAAACGCCTCGGCCACCGCGTCGAATTCGGGCAAATAGCCGCGCAAAAATCCGTCTCGCCGACGATAATGCAGCGTAACCCATTCACCGCTCGCCTCTTTCATCTCGCCCCAGTTGGCCGCTTCCACAGGCGCCAGCAACCAACCCTTTTCCGTCAGCCGCGCGGCCTCGATACGGTTATAAGTTTCATTGGCGTAGCGGATGTCCAGGGTCATTTCCGCATAATCCCCGCCAATCTTCACCCATCCGACTTGGGTCGATTCCGGCTTATCGGTTAGTAGCCCGAGCGCGGCAAGGTCTTCCGCCAGCAATGGACGCGCTTCCACATTCCATAGACTGCGAAGCAGATCGACATCGCGCGCGGCAATGGCCTGATGCTCCAATCGCACCAGGGGCTCCAGGTCCGCGCGCGCGTTCATCTGCCCGATGTAGATGATGGCGCTTACGCCCAAAACAATGCCCAGCGCCACGCCGATGAGCAAGAGCACCCAATTGCTGGGGCCGCGGCGGGGACGGGAAATGATGGTCGGTTCGGCTGCGTCGGCTTGCGATGGCGCGAACGATGCATCGAGCGGCGGCAGTGGCTCGGCCCGATTTCCCGCGAACTCGTCGTCGCCCTCGCGCCAATCGAAATCAATGGGCGGCATACCCGGCCTCCACTTGTTCGAATACGCGCACATCCCCGGCCCAAACTGTGTGTAAAACCCCTTGTTCATCCCGCACCAGCAACGCGCCGGCCTCGCTCACATCTTCGGCCACGCCCACCCATATCTTCCCTTCGGTTTGCGCCACGCTCACGCGGCGGCCTAAAGGCTCCAACCGTTCGCGCCATTCGTGCAGCGGCGACCAGCCCATGCATAAAGCCCGGTATCGTTGGCTTAGGGCCTGCAAAAAAGCATCCCGCACCGCGTCGATGGCGAATTCGCGACCTGTGGCTTCGCTCAAGCTGATGGCGATTTCGGCCAGCTCGGTTCCTGCAAAGCGATGATTGATATTGAGACCCAATCCAATCACCGCATAACGCAATCGCGCTTGCTCGTGCGCCAGCTCGGCCAACACCCCCGCCAATTTACGCCCTCTCAGTAACAAATCATTGGGCCATTTGGGCCGCGGAGCAACGGCCGCCACCGCGCGGCACGCGTCTATCGCGGCCAAGGAAACCAACATGGTGAGATAATGGCTTTGGGCCAGGGGGATGTCGGGGCGCAGAAGTAGGGAGAGATAGAGTCCGGCGCGAGGCGGCGACCACCACGAACGTTGCAACCGGCCCCGGCCCGCGATCTGCTCCCCGGCCTGCACGACCAGCCCCTCGGCCGCGCCCAACTCGGCCCACGCGCGCACCCAATCTTGGGTGGATTCGACCTGATCGAATGTGATAAGGGTGAAATGCATGGAAGTTATGAATAGCGTCTTATCGGTGGAATTCTGGCCCGCCGAGCTAAAGTATCGAGAATCATTGCCTTGGATCTTTCGGTGCAGCCGAAGCCGGCTCTCAACGAGATGCATGTTCACCGCGCAGGATGGCGCGAGCGTCGACGATGGTGAGACCGCGGCCTTGAGGATGCACAAGCACGGGGTTGAACTCGAATTCGGCCAGTTCGGGCCACGAGCAGGCCAGATCAGACACGCGCAGGAGTAAATCGACCAGCGCCTCGACATCCGCGCGCGGGCGACCGCGCGCGCCGCGCAGCAGCCGACCTACCACGGTTTCACGGATCATATCGCGCGCATCGTCGGAGGCAAGCGGCGCCACGCGCATGGCCACATCCTTGAGAATTTCCACATAAACGCCGCCCGCGCCCACCAGGATTAGCGGGCCAAAGGTGGGGTCGCGACGCATGCCTACGATAACTTCCACACCAGGCTCGGCCATGCGCTGAACGAAAACACCCTGAATTTCGGCTTCGGGATGAGCGTCGATGATCGGCGTCACCAATTCGCCAAAGGCTTGGGCAGCGGCTTGAGGCGATTTTACGTTCAATCGCACGCCGCCCACGTCTGATTTGTGCAGCAACTGGGGCGAGGCGATCTTCAGCGCCACCGGAGCGCCCAACGTCTTGGTGATGTCCGCGGCTTCTGAGGGATCGCGCGCAAGTTCACCCCGCGCCACAGGAAAATCCAACGCTTCCAACAAAGGATGAAGCGCGCTTTCCGTAAGGGCGGCCCGGCCTTGGGCCAACAAGTCATCGCGGATTTCACACGCGCGCGCGGGCCATGTCGCCTGAGTCGGAAACGTGGGTTGGGGCCGAGCGCGCGTTCGTCGGCATTGCCACTCACAGGCCGCGGCCAGAGCGTGGGCGGCCGATTCAGGAAAAACATAGGGCGGGATGCGGTGTTCGTGCAGACGTTTGTGGCCCTCGCGCACCGCCACATCACCCATGAAGCAGGCGTAAAGCGGCTTGTTCGCCCCTGAGGCCGCGCGCGCCAGCGCTTCGGCCACGCCTGCTGGATCGTTGGCGCTGTTGGGCACAAGAATGGCGATGACCGCGTCGTAGGTGGAGCTTTGCAGCAGGATGCGAGATGCGGCCTCATACTCGGATGACGAGGCCCCGCCCAGCATATCGATGGGATTCACCAATTGAGCGCTCGGCCCCAGGGCCGCGCGCAATGCGGCTTGCGCGGCTTCATCGGGCATGGGCAATTCGAAGCCCAATTGAGCCAGCGCATCTGAAGCAATGGCGCCCGGTCCTCCTGCATTGGTGAGCACAGCCACGGACTTGCCTGCGGGCGGCGGCTGATAAGCCAGAGCCTGCGCGGCGCCAAACAATTGGCTCACTGTGTCCACGGCCACCACGCCGCTTTGTTTGAACGCGGCGCGATAGGCCTCGTTGGAACCGGCCAGCGACGCGGTGTGCGAGCTCACGGCCCGCGCGCCGGCCTCGGTGCCGCCCACTTTCAAGGCCAAAATGGGCGTGGTGCGAGTCACTTCGCGCGCGGTGTGCATGAAAGCGCGGCCGTCGTGAAAACCTTCGATGTAAAGCGCGATGACATGCGTGTCCTCGTCATGCGCGAGCCGGGCCATGATATCCGTTTCCGTGACGTCGGCCGTGTTGCCCAGGCTGGCGAAATAAGAAAAGCCCAATCCGCGCCCGCGCGCCCAGTCGATGGCCGCGCCCCCCATCGCACCCGACTGCGAAAGAAAGGCGATTGGGCCGAGCGGGGGCCTCATGCCCACGAAGGTGGTGTCCAACCCACTATGGAGATTCATCACCCCTACGCAATTTGGCCCGACCAAACGCATATTGTAATCGTGGATGATGCGGATCAATTCCTCTTGCAACCGTTGGCCTTCAGGCCCTGTTTCAGCAAATCCGCCCGAAAGCGCGACCACGCCTCGCACGCCTCGCTCGCCACAGGCCCGCAACACCGCGGGCACAGCTTTCGCCGGAATGATAATGACGGCCAGGTCGACAGGATCGGGAACCGAAGCGATATCAGGATAGCATCGGCGTCCTAAAACTTCATCGAGATGTGGATTGACAGGATAAATCTGGCCCTGATAACCATGCGATAGCAAATTGTACACCACGCCATAGCCCAGCTTTCCCGGCGTGGCCGATGCGCCGATGACGGCCACCCCGCGCGGTTCGAAAAAGGGCGCGAGCGATTCGACATCGGGTGGGGAAGGTTCGCGACAGTCAGGAGGTTTCATGGTTTTTGTGTGTTTTTCGTCAATCAAGTCCAAACGCTTCGCCTGGTTTGGGAAGAATGATGGTTGTTTCGGGGACGCGTTCGCGTGCAAGACGTTGGAATCGGTCGCCTGGATCGATCAGGTGGGCCCGCAAGCCAAGAAGCTGACCGCCGATCAAATTGAAGCTGCCCCAATGGATGGCCGCAACCCGCCGAGGACGCAACAGTTTGATGGCCTCCACCGCGCCTGCTGGGTCAAGATGCCCCGCGCCCAGCCGCGGACCCCACCCCCAGATGGGGAGCAAGGCCAGATCCAGGCCCATGTCGCCGATCTCGCGCATTTCGGGGAAGATGTCGGTGTCGCCAGCGAAGTAGATGGTCTTGCTTCCATGCACCACATATCCTTGCGCTGCATCCAAAGGCGTGCGCAGCCAGTTGCGGCCGTGTCTTGCTGGCACGGCGTGAATTTCCACCCCGCCCAAGCGCTTGCTTTCCCCCGGCGATAGCCCTTCCATGTTTTGGGGGATGATATGTTTCAGAAAGGGGACGGTCTCGGCCGGCGCGATAAGGGGAATATCGCGTGGAAGCCGACGAAGGGTGGGTAGATGAAAATGGTCGAGATGGAGGTGAGAGAGTAGAATAAGATCGGGATCAGGCAGGTCGCGCAACCAGGGATGACCCGAAGGTCCGATGCGTCGCAAATAAAGCACGCGATCTCCCGCCACCGGATCGGTGAGCACCGCAACCCCATCGATTTCAATGAGAAGGGTGGCGTGGCCAAGGTAATGAATCGTGGCGGTGGATGTCATGAGCGATTCGTATCATTCGTGTTCATTCGCATCGAGATGGAAAAAACGCCGGTGTTCAGTGCGCAAGTAACTCGCCTGGTTGAAGAGGGTTGCGGCCAGGAGCTTTTCCAGCCGCGGGTCGTTCAGGTTCAGCGAGCGACGATCCGCAAGAAAATGGGCCACGCCCTCGATGAGATAAGCTTTTGGATCCGAACGCGCCGCGGGGCTAAGCCCATATCCGGCCCGAAAGCAGCTTTGCACCCCGCTTTCGAACTGGCTCCAAGCTTTCAAGGCGGGCTCGAACGGGCTTTCCTCGCCCCAACCGATGAGCCAGACCAACCATTCGCCCACTGGCAGCAAGAAAGCCGCTCGATCGGGCAAAAGGGCCGGTTTTAGCCAGGCCACATCGCGAAAAACGCGTTCGCCCACGCGGTTGAGGCCGGCTGCAAAGCCATGACGGTCGGGATTGAGCACGATGCGTCCGGATGGGCTGTTCAACCAGCGTTTTCGCAGGGCCGCGGGCAGGGGCGCGAGCCAGCCGGCCACGGCCCGGATCGCGGTCATGGGCGTTGGCCATTGTTCGTGGATGTGGCCCGGCGAGCGCGCCAGGGTTCCGGGCAAGATGTGGATGCGTTCGATCATTGCGGGAACATGGCCCCCACGCTAATGCCCTGGTGGATGCGCCGGATGGTTTCGCCCAAAAGAGAGCCGACGCTGATCTGCACGAGTTTGTCGTCCAGTTGAGCCTTGGTTTCGGGCCGGACGGGCAGGGTGTTGGTGACGATGATCTGATCGATGGGGCTGGCCGCCAGTCGTTCGGCCGCGGGGTCCGAGAAGACCGCGTGGGTGGCCACCGCAAAGACCTCTTCACCGCCGCGCGCTTTCAGATACTCGGCCGCCTGACAAATGGTGCCGCCCGTATCGATCTCATCATCCACCAATATGCAACGCCGACCTTCGACATCGCCGATGAGGGTGTGAATTTCGGTGCCTGCGCCGTCAAGGCGTCGCCGTTTCTCGATGATGGCCAGGGGCAGGCCCAATAGTTGGGCGTAGTTGCGGGCGCGACGCACCGCGCCGATATCGGGCGAGACCACGATCGCGTTTTCGGCCAAACCCGCATCGCGAATGAAATCGCATAAAAGATAGATCGCGGTCAATTCGTCGGTGGGGATGGTGAAAAAGCCCTGGATCTGTCCAGCGTGCAAGTCGATGGTGAGAAAACGGTCGGCCCCGGCCACGGTGATCAAATCGGCCAGGAGACGGGCGGTGATGGGCACGCGCGGCTGGTCTTTTTTGTCGGTGCGGCCATACGCGTAGTAGGGAACGACCGCGGTGATGCGACCGGCGCTATCGCGACGCAGCGCGTCGATGGTGATGAGCAGCTCCATGACCATGTCGTTGACGGGTTGGCCCAAAGGCTGGATCAAAAATACATCGCAGCCGCGCACGCTTTGTTGCAGTTGCACAAAGATGTTTTGATTGGCGAATTTTTTGATGGTGACGGGAACGGGAATCAGACGCAGGTAATCGCAGATTTCTTGGGTGAGTGCGGGGTTGCACGAGCCGCCGATAACGGACAGTTCGCCGTACAGTCCTCCAGACATGGCTGGATCCCCCTTTGAGACGAGAGCGGTGTTGAAGCAAATTGTTTTATCGAGCGCGCGCCATCTCTAAGGCCGCGCGTTCGCTCATCTGACGGCGCAGAACCGCAATGTCGGCCGGAACAAGATAGGCCGCGAAGGCCAGGAAAAAGGCCGTGAGCAGCCAGGCGCTGATGGATAGGGTGAGAATGGCGTCGCCCAGCGATGTGCGCGTGGCGATGATGCCGGCGATCAGCGGCGAAAGAGCCGCGCCGCCGTTTTCGATAAAATATTGCACCGAAAGCGCGGTGCTTCGCACCTCGGGCAGGGTGATGTCGTAGACGGTGGAGAGCACGTTGGGTGAGGCGAAGGGAATGAACAAGGCCGTGAGGATGAGCAAGATCATGAATTGGGTTTGGTTCTCCACGGGCGTGTTCATGGTGAACCACATGAGCACCGCGCCGGTGAAGACGGCTGTCAGGGCCACGAGCACGCGGCCGCGCGGGGTGCGACGAAAGAAAAAATCGCCCAGCATGCCGCCCAGAAAATAGCCCAACGCCAACACAAGCACGGTTGGCCCCATAGTAATAAGGATGCTTTCCTGGCTGTAATTGCGTTCGGTTTCCAAATAACGGAAAAACCAATAGGTGATGATGTTCCACGGGAAGACGCCCACAAAGCCCTGCGCCCAAAGGAGAAGCAATGTGCGTTTGCGAAACAGGCCGCGAGCCGTCTTCCACTCGAAGCGGTAGACCCCCATTTCCTCCAACCCCTCCATTTCTGGCTCGGCCTGACCGCGCGGCGCGTCTTTAACCACGAACAGGATCACCACGGCCAGCAGCAGCCCCAATGTGCCTGTAATGTAAAAGATGCTGCGCCAGCCCAACATCGCGCCCAACACCGTGGCCGCCACCAGGCCCACCAGATAACCCAAAGGCTGCGTCAGTTGCAACAGGCCGTATATCTTGCCCCGCATTTCAGGGCCAAAGTAATCGGAAATCAGGCTATATATGCCCGGATAGCTGGAATCATCGACGCCCGTCGAGGCGCGTGTGGCCAAAAACGTGGGATAGGTGGGCGCGATGGCGCTCAGCCATGTGGTGGAGCCCCAAATGAACGAGGCGAGGGCCAGTAATTTGGGACGGGTGAAACGATCGTACAGAACGCCCCACACCGGATACATGAACGCGCCCACCAACAGCGCGCCCGTAAACACAGCGCCCATGGCCGCTTCGTTGATCTCAAATGTCTCCATGATAGGCGTGGTCAGCGGCCCGATGAGGAGTTTGTCCGATTGATGAAGGAGCATGAAGAAAAAGAAGACGGCCACGGCCGCCCAGCGGTTGACGCGCATGATCTCACCTTTTCGAATGGGCGATGCCATCTGAGCAACAGGGTTGGGAATGGCGATATAAAGCGGCGTAAATCGCGTGCGACGCCTGTAATGGTATGCCAAATCACCATGATCTCGCAACTTGCCTTCCGTCCCACTTAGCTCCTCGGCTTTCCCTGTGCTACAATTTCAGGGCGCGGTTCGCCGCACATCGGGCGCGGCGCGGCTGCAATGCGGGCCTTGGTGAACCGGCGCGGTTTTACACACAGAGGACGAGACCAACTCAAGTCCAACCAACGCCCGATGCATTTGGTGTCGCCTCCTTTTTCCGACGATATGCGTAACGCGCAATCGTTCGTTTCATCCTTTTCTCAGAGAGTCTTTCATGTCCAACCCCACCATTGTTCAACACTTCGTCGAGCGCATCACCGCCAATGTCGAACAAGTGATCCTCGGCAAGCGCGAAGCCATTCATCAAACGTTGCTGGCTTTGCTTTGTGAAGGGCATTTGCTCATCGAGGATGTGCCCGGTCTGGGCAAAACCATGTTGGCGCGGTCCATTGCTCGCTCTATTGGTTGCACATTCAGCCGCATACAATTCACGCCCGACATGTTGCCCAGTGATGTGACGGGCGTTTCGGTTTATAACCAGAAAACCCAAGAGTTCGAATTTCGTCCTGGCCCCATCTTTGCCCAGATTGTGTTGGCCGATGAGATCAACCGGGCCACGCCCAAAACTCAGGCCGCGTTGCTCGAAGTGATGGAGGAGCGACAGGTCACCGTAGACGGCGAGACCTATATCATGCAGAAGCCGTTTCTGGTGTTGGCCACACAAAATCCCATCGAATATGAAGGCACGTTTCCCTTGCCTGAGGCGCAGGTGGACCGTTTCATCATGCGCATTCACCTGGGTTATCCCGATCGCGGTCACGAAATCGCTATCTTGGAATCGCAAAGCGATCATCACCCCATCGAGGATATCCAGCAGGTGGTCACGGTCGAGGAGCTGCGCGCGGCCCAAGAGGCGGTGAAGCAAATCTATGTGGATGAACAGGTTAAGGGGTATATCGTATCGGTGACAGCTTCCACGCGCGAACACCCTGAAGTGTATTTGGGAGCCAGCCCGCGCGGCTCGTTGGCTCTCTATAAAACCTCGCGCGCGTTCGCGGCCGTGCAAGGCCGCGATTATGTCATTCCCGATGACGTGAAGGCGCTTGCCATCCCCACGTTGGCGCATCGCATCATCATCAGCCCTTCCGCTCGCATCAAGAGCGTGAGTCCCGACACCATCGTGCGCGAAACCCTGGACGCGATCTCGGTCCCGGGCGCTCGCGCTCGAGTCACCACTGGATAGGCAAATATCTTGCGTCGCAACACTTGGTTCGCTTTGCTCATTTGGGCCGTCAGCCTGGTCGCCGCGTTGAGCACAGGCGCCGAGCTTCTTTATAACACGCTCTATTTGCTCACTGCGCTTCTCGCGGGTTCGTGGATTTGGGCGCGACTCAATGTCAGCAACCTCAGGCTTGTTCGCACGACGCGAGCGCGGCGCAGCCAGGTGGGGCGCATGGCCGAGGAGCAGTTCGAGATCATCAATCGCGGGCGATTTCCCAAATTGTGGCTGGATATCCGCGATCATTCCACGTTGCCCGGGCATTACGCCTCGCGCGTGGTCAGCTCGTTGGGCGGGCGACAGCGTCGGTTTTGGCTGGTGCGCACGCCCTGTTATCGCCGCGGACGATATCGATTAGGCCCGTTGACCATTCGCAGCGGCGATCCTTTGGGCATCTTCGAAGTGACGCGTTCGGTTCCCTTCACTTCGAGCCTGCTCGTGTTTCCCGCCACGGTTGAAGCGCCCGGGTTTCAACTGCCCGAAGGCCATGTTCCCGGCGGCGAGGCCACGCGTCATCGCACGCATTATCTCACCACCAATGTGGCCACTGTGCGGGATTATGCGCCCGGCGATAGCTTCAATCGCATTCATTGGCGTTCGACCGCGCGCACGGGCCGCCTGATGGTCAAAGAGTTCGAGTTGGATCCCACCAGCGACATCTGGCTTATGCTGGATCTGGAATCGACGTGGCATCATGCCTTGCCTTGGGAGCCGCCTCCTTACGCCCAGGCCGAGCCTGCGGCCCTCTGGGACAATCGCGTGCGGTCGGTGGAGTTGATTCCGGCCACCATCGAGTACGCGGTGACCGCCGCGGCTTCGTTGGCTCGACGCTATCTGATCGAACGTCGCGCGGTGGGGCTATTGGCTTACACCTCTCACCGCGAAGTTATCCAACCCGACCGGGGAGAGCGTCAGTTGAGCAAGATATTGGAGACATTGGCCGTGTTGGAGCCGCGCGGGAGCTTGCCTTTCGATCGGGTGTTGCTTGCCGAAGGTCATTACCTGGATCGCTCCAGCACCGTTATCGCCATCACCCCTTCGGCCGATGGAGCCTGGGTGGCCGCGTTGCGCGATCTGAGCCGGCGCGGCGTGAAAAGCGTGGCCGTGCTCATCGCCGCCAATACATTCGGCCCCGCGCCCAAATATGACAAAACGTTGGTCGAACTTTGGGCCAGCAATATTCCCACCTATAAACTGGAGCGAGGGGCCGACATCTCCGCTTCTCTCTCCCATTACGCGTATCCAAAATAGGGCATGCTTCTCATTCGTCGTCCCACCCTTCATGATCTCAATGAATGCGTTCGTTTGGACGCTTCGTTCACCACGCAGCGCGTCTGGCAACTGAATTTGCAGCTCGAATCCACCTCGATCCTCGTCCATTTTCAACTAGTCCAATTGCCGCGGCCCATTACTGTCGAGGCGCCGCCCATATCTGATAACCTGCTCGTCCCCTGGAAACGAGGCGATTGCATGTTGGCCGCGCAATTGGATAGAGATTTGGTGGGTTTCATTCATATGATACCCGAACCCGAAATCGGTTCTGGCTTGATTCATCGGCATGTGGTCGCGCCGGAGCATCGGCGTCAGGGCATTGGCGCGCGCTTGTTGCAACACACATTGGAGTGGGCGCGGCAACGAAGCCTGCGAAGCCTGCGAGTGCAGTTGAGCGTGAAGAACCATCCCGCCACCGCATTTTATCTGGCGCACGGCTTCTCTTTCAGCGGCTTCAACGAGGGGCTCCACCCTGATCAGGAAATCATATTGGAGTTAACGCGCCCGGTGCGATGAGGATTTTCGCAATGTCTTTCATGGAATTTCCCGATTGGCTGGGTGTTTTGGAATTCGGCAATCTCATTCTTTCATCGGCCATTCTGATCCTCAGCTTCTCACTCCTTGTCTACATTCTCACCTTCAACCTCCATAGCCGCGTGGGGCGGGCGTTCGCCGCGCTTTTGGTGGGCATGGTCATTGTTTATTCGGGCGATGTGGTGCTGCCGCGCGTGGATTGGGCCGAAAGCTGGCTGCGTTTTCAATGGCTAGGCATCGCCCTGGTGCCCGCGGCCTACCTGCATTTTTCGCGCGAGGTGCTCCTGGCCACCTGGCTGCAATCCAACGCCTCCTACTGGCGAACGTTGGTGCGAGGCGCCTATGTGGCCAGCGCGTTGTTCGCGCTCATGGCCGTCACTGGCAATATCTTGGTGCGTCCGGCGGCCGGAGAGATTCCTGTAACCCATCTCCAGCCCGGCCCTCTTTTCCCTATTTTCACTCTCTATTTCGTGAGCGCGACTCTGTGGGGCGGCTGGAATCTTCTTCAAGCCCGCGCACACACCCGCACCATGGCCTCGCGACGGCGACTGAACTACCTGCTATGGAGCTTTGCCGCGCCGGCTCTGGGCGTCTTTCCTTATCTGATTCTGGCCTCGGCCTCGGCCGCAGGCCGGGCCGACCCGCGAGCCGTTTTATTCTTGGCCATTGTGGCCAATGTCGCTGTGGGCATCATGTTGGTGGTCATGGCCTACAGCGTCGCCTATTTCGGGGTGCTTTCGCCCGACCGCGTGGTCAAGCGACAACTGGTCTATTTCTTGCTGCGCGGGCCGGTGGTGGCCGTCATTGTCATTGGCCTGATCCTCACCGCGCCGCATATCGAGGCGACTTTGGGCTTGCCCAGCGACACGGCCCTCACCCTGCTGGTTGTGGCCACCATTGTGCTGGCCCAGGTGTTGATCCATCTCTTGCAGCCCTGGATCGATCGCTTGCTTTATCGCAACGAAACCGACGAAGTGCAGTGGTTGCGCACGTTGGACGCCCGGTTGATGACCAGCAGCGATCTACGCCAGTTTCTAGAAAACGTGCTCATCGCCATTTGTGATGCGTTGGAGACGGACGGCGGTTTTGTGGCTTTGCCCGGCGAGGCCGAAGCGCGGTTGGAAGCCGTTGTGGGCAGCGAGGAAGAGGCGAGAAAAGCGCTTTCCTTGCCCGAAGCGCAAAAATTGCTCGCGATCGAGGCTCCGGACGAAGCCTTTCATGAGGTCAACGGCTATTTCATTCGCACCCTGACCAACCGCCACACCGATCAGCCCATGGGCATTATCGCGGTGCGCGGGCCCGCGCCCAAGCTTCAACATCCCGATCCCACCACCCGCGTGGTGCTCGACCATCTTCTACGACGCGCGGAGATCGCGGTGGAGGATCGCCGTTTGCAGCTGGACGTGTTCGAAGCTTTGCGACCCATTTTGCCCGATATCGAAGTGATGCAGGCGCTGCGCGGCGCGGTGCCCTACGTCATCTCCACCGAACAGCCGGAAAGCGAAGACCTGACCCAATCGCCCGAATTCACCGAATGGGTGCGGGATGCGCTCTCACATTTTTGGGGCGGCCCCAAGCTCAGCGATAGCCCCTTACGCGATCTGCGCATCGTGCGCAAAGTCCAGGCCGAATATGGCGGATCGCCCACGCGCGCGTTGCGGGCTGTGTTGCAGGCGGCCATCGAGCGTCAACGTCCGCCCGGCGAGCGCCGCATGACCACCTCGGAATGGCTTCTTTACAATATTTTGGATCTGAAATTCATTCAAGGGCGACGCGTGCGCGAGGTGGCCAACCGTCTCGCCATGAGCGAGAGCGACCTTTATCGAAAACAGCGCGTCGCCATCTCCGAGGTCGCGCGCACCCTGGCCGAAATGGAGGCCAGCGTTCAAGAGGAAGCCGAACCCCTGCCAGAGCAAAACGCCAAACCGGATTCCAAACCCCAACCTCAGCCTTAACCTCAGCCTCAACCTCACCCTCACCCCATGCTCTCCGTTCTGTTCGCTCTCTATCTCCTGCTCCTTCTCTGGCTGGGATGGCGTCGTCGCGCCTGGCTGAAGGACGGATTGGCCGTGGGGTTGTTGGGCGGGCTGACCCTGGCCTTTTTCTGGCGCGTGGTGAGCGGCGATGTCTATATGCCGGCCGACGGCGGCGACCTGGCCAGCTTTCTCTTCCCCACCTATGCATTCATCCAGCGCAGCCTGAAAGCCGGCGTTTGGCCTTTGTGGAACCCTCATCTTTACAGCGGCGCGCCTTTTGTGGCCGAAATTCAGTCCGGCATCCTCTACCCGCCGCATCTCTTGCGCTTTCTTCTCGGCCCCGAACTCCGTTATGTGGATATGGAGCGCCTGGCCATGCTACACATCTGGTGGGCCGGCGCGACGACCTATCTTTTGGCGCGGGGGCTGAAACTATGGCGAGGGCCGGCGTTGTTGGCCGCGGTCGCGTTCATGTTTAGCGACCTGTTCATCATCCATTTCGGCAATCTCAACCTGATTGCGGTGACCGCGTGGCTGCCCCTGGTCTTGCTGGCCGCTCACAAAACATTGGAAGGCCGCGGCTTGCGTTGGGCGCTGGCCGCGGGCGTCGCCCTGGGCGTGGGATCACTGGCCGGACACATTCAGATGACCCTCTTTTCGCTCATGGCCCTGGCCCTGTGGGTGGGATTCTGGCTGCTGGTGAACCGCGAGCGGGTTCGCACGCGCTGGTCGCGTGCGCTCATGGCCCTGGTCATTCCCGCGGCCATCGCCTTAGGCGTCCTCGCTCCGGTTCTGCTACCGGGCTTCGAGATCGCCGACATGACCGCGCGTGGGGAATGGCGCTACGCGCAAACCGTGGGCTTCTCCCTCTCTCCGGCTCAACTCATCGGCCTGATCATGCCCAATTTCTTTGGTCGCGGCCCGGCCCTCCATTGGGGCCTGTGGCCGCGCGTGGAAATGGGCTATGTGGGGATTTTGACCCTGTTGTTGGCCTTTTTCGGCGTTCTCATGCGTCGCGACCGCCTGACCTGGCTGTTGCTGGGGCTGGCTGCGGTCTCGTTGGCCTTTAGCCTGGGCGTCTATAGCCCTGTTCATGGTTGGTTCACCTGGCTTCTGCCCGGCTTAGAACAACTGCGCGCGCCGGCGCGTTTCATCTTTCTCTTCGATCTGGCCCTGGCCTTGCTGGCGGCGCGCGGCTTGCAGGCGCTGATGACATCGTGGCGGGATGAAGATCGTCGCGTCTTTGCCGGGGGATGGCGTTTTCTGCGTCATTTGCTGCTTCTGGCCCTGGCGGTGGGCGTCCCCGTCACCTACGCGGTTTTGCTGCTCACCCAAACCGCCGAGCCCACCCTGCACTTGCGCGCCAGCGTGGCCACCATCGCCGTGATGCAGTTTTTGCTCCTCTTCGCGGCCGGAATGGCGCTGCTCTTCGCCCGCGCGCGCGGCTGGATTCGCTCGGACGCGTTGGCCGCCCTGGCCATACTCCTCCTTTTCATCGATCTGGCCATGCTCGGCGCGTATGAAGACATCTCTGAAAGCGACCCCACGGCCAATTTCTATCGGCAACCCCTCCTTTCCTTTCTCAAGAACGATTCCGATCTCTATCGCCTCGATGCGCGCACCGAGATCCAAGCCTTCTGGCAGCCCAGCGCGGCCGAGGTGCACGGTCTTGACGATGTATCGGGCGTGGCCAATCCCTTGACGTTGGCTTATTATGAGGATTTTCTTCAGGCGACCGGCAGCCGCAGCTCCGACCTCTACGCGCTGCTCAATGTGAAATATGTGCTCGCGCGCAAAGACGTGGTGTTGGATTGGGATGTCTGGGAACCGGCGTTCGAGGGCGACCCCGACCTGAACCTCTATCGCAACCGGCGATTTCACCCCCGAGTCATGCTGGTGGGTCGGGCGCGCATCGCACCCGACCTGGCCGCGGCGCAACAGGCCATCCGCGCGGCCGATTTCGAGCCGCTGGCCGAGGTCGTATTGGAAGGCGGTGAGGGCCAGAACGCCGCGGGCGGAGAGGCGCAAATCATCTCCTGGGGCGTCAACGATGTGACGGTGCGCACCGACGCGGCCAACCCCGCCACGTTGGTGGTGTTGCAAACGTGGTATCCGGGTTGGGAGGCCAGCATCGACCGCGGCGAATGGCGACCGGTCTTGCGCGCGAATGGCGTCTGGCAGGCCGTGCAGGTTCCGGCCGGCAGCCACGAGGTGCGTCTGCGTTTTCGCCCGCGTCCCTTCTTCCTGGGTCTGCTTATCGCGGCCGTGACATGGATGGCCGTGATCGCTTTGTGGTTTGGGGCCTCTTCACACGCGCTCCGACTCAAGTCGGTCACTGCGGGCCGGGCCGAACGTCCACCTGCGTAGACGACGCGCGGCCAGGTCGGTGTAGACCGACCTCCGGCCGCAGGCCCGCACTGACCGGTTTCAACCGGAGCGTTCACGCTTCACTTACATCGGCTCAAAAATAGTCGCCAATGCCTGGGGAGGGCGAGCGTTTATGCTCGAAATGATTGCGCGGCCCCCCATATCTCTTGTAGAATCCTGGTGCTCACGCGGCTTTCGCAAGCGCTCGTGAATTCTTTTTTTGCACCGGCAATACCCCTCTTCCATGTCCTCCACCCACCCTTCCTCCACGATGTCGCGGCATTGGCGTTCGCCAAGCCGGCTGCGGGCATGGGGCCTCTGGCTGGTTTTGACCGCGTTTGCACTGTTGGCTTTGGGTTATAATCTCATCGTCCCCATCTTCGAGGCGCCCGACGAAAACCATCATTTCTATTATGTGCGTCACCTGGCCGCGGGGAAGGGGTTGCCGGTGATGGATGTCGAGAACCCCGGCTTGCTCGCTCAAGAGGCCGGGCAACCCCCGCTTTATTATGCGCTGGCCGCCATGCTTACGGGTTGGGTGGGGCGGGCGGACGAGATGACCGCTCTGGCCGAAAATCCTCACGCCAACCTGGGCGATCCCTTGAAGCCGGGCAACAAGAACCGCTTCATTCACACCGAGGGCGAAAGCTGGCCCTGGGATGATCTGACTCGCGCGGTGCGCGCCGCCCGGCTTTTTTCCATCCTTTTGGGTCTGGGGACGGTCTATTTCACATATCGTTTGGCGCTGGCCGTAAGACCGGGGCAATGGGCTTTGGCGCTGGCCGCGAGCGCCCTGGTCGCATTCACGCCCCAATTTCTGTTTATTTCCGCCGCGGTGAGCAATGATAATTTGATGACTTTTCTGGCCACCTTGATTTTGTGGTTGTTGGCAAAAATATGCTATTACGAAGAAAGTGATAGAAATTTGCAAAAATCACACAAACTCGCGGTGTTATTGGGTGTTTTTCTGGGTTTATCGTTGCTTATAAAGCTAAGCGCCATAAGCTTGTTAGGCTTGAGTTTCTTTGCATTGTTTATGCAAGGATGGCGTGAAAAAGCGTGGCGGGACGCGGTTTTTCGCGTAGTGATCTTGTCGTTTCTGGCGGCGCTCATCGCGGGTTGGTGGTATGCGCGCAACCTGCAATTGTATGGCGACGCCAGCGCGTTGACGCCGTTTCTGACCATTGTCGGGCCGCGCGTTTCGCCTCTTACCTGGCAGGGCTTGCCTCACGAACTGCAAGGGTTGCATATTAGTCTGCTCGCTATTTTTGGCTGGTTCAACATCTTGCTTCCTGAGCCAATCTATAAAGCATGGGCCGTATTTTGGGCGTTGGCGGGCGTTGGCGGGTTCTTTGCGGTCTGGAAACAAATCCGGCGCAGCAAGCGGCGGGTGAAGTATGAGAGAGCGCCGGTCCGACGCTGGCCCCTTGCTCTTCACCCTCTGCATCTTGCCGGGCCGGCGCTTCAGTCGCCCGTGTTTTTGTTGCTTCTTTGGTTCTTGTTGGCGCTCGCGGCCTTGCTTCGTTGGACATCGTTGACCCCCGCTTCACAAGGTCGATTGCTTTTTCCGGCTATTGCCGCGTATGCTTTTTTGCTTTTAATGGGTTGGCGTCAGCTCTGGCGTCATCAGGCTTTGGCCCTGATCGTCCCTCCAGCAGCGCTTTTGATTCTCTCTCTGCTTAGCCTGTTCGCGGTCATTCGTCCAGCATACGAAAAACCGTCGTTGCTTCCTCCCAACGCCGTCATCGCCAGCCCGACCTCGCTTCTCATCGACGACCGCATTCTCTTGCTCGACCTTGAAGCCGCCCCCACCACGCTCCATCCAGGCCAGCGCCTCGATCTCACCCTTTACTGGCAAGCGCAAACTCAGGTTCCTTACGATGCCAGTCTCTTTGTTCGCTTGCTTGATTGGAGCAATCAAAGTGTGGCCGAGATCAACGCGTATCCTGGCTGGGGCGGTTTTCCCACCAGCCAATGGCCCGTGGGGCCAATCGTTCGCGATCGGTATTGGCTGACCGTTCCATTTGGTTTGGAAACGCCCACATTGCTCAAGGTCGATGTGGGCATGTACGATTATGCCAGCGGTCGCGGCTATGCCGCGCGGTTTCTATCGGGCGAACCGCCGCCTCCGGGCCTTCTTTCGCTTCGCGCGTTGGCCGCCTCCCCACCCAAGTACGATATCGAACAGCCCGTCGATTTCGATTTCGGCGCTCAGGCCCGGCTTTTGGGTTACGAGATCTTGGATGATTCGGTCATGAAACCAGGCGGCGTTCTGCGTCTGGCGCTCTATTGGCGGGGCGAGCAGGCCATGACCGAAGACTATCAGATTTTTGTGCATTTGTTAGACGAACAAGGCGCGCGGGTGGCAGGATACGACAAAGCGCCTCTGGACGGACGTTGGCCCACATCGGCTTGGGAGCCGGGCCGCACCTTGCGGGATGAATATTTCCTGCCCATCCCCATAGATTTAACCGTCGAACCCCTTTACACCGTGGCTGTGGGTCTTTATCGCCTGGATACGTTGGAGCGTTTGCCGGTGGCGGGGCCGGACGAGCTGGTGCGCGACCGCGCGGCCTTGTTGACGAAAATCCAACTTAGGCCGTAGAATTGTTTTTATGCAACGATCTCATCCTCGCTCAAGCATTTCACAAATGGCGCGATTGGGTTTGGCCATCCGGCGCCTTTTGGTCCACCCTGATCCGCGTCGGCAGCGTTGGGCTGTGTTGACGATGCTGGTTGTGGCGGGGTTGTTGGTGGGTCTGTTGGTTGGGGTGGCGGGGCCCATTGTCGCTTTGGCCCTGGCCGTCGCCAGCATTGGCGCCTGGTTGGTGTTGCAAAGCCCTTTGTGGGGGCTTGTGGGGGTCGTGCTTGTGAGCACCATTTTGCCTTTTGCGACCGCGCCTTTCGACATCGGCGTCACGCCCACGTTTCTCGATATGGCCGTATTCGCCACCTTTGGCGTGTGGGCGCTGAACTATGCGGTGCGAGCAGAGACTCGCTTCAATGCGACCAGCATTGGCGTGGCCGTCGCGTTGTTTCTGGCTCTGGCCGCGTTCACTTACGCGCTAGGGCTTCAATATGCGCGGCCCACGCCCAATAATTTGCGCCAGTTTTTGGAGATGGTGATCAGCATCTCCCTCTTTTTTGTTGTGGTCAACGTGGTTCGCACGCGCGCGCAGTTGTTCTTTCTGGCCAAATCTTTCATGGTGGGCGGGGCCATCGCGGCCTCTCTGGCCATTCTCTTTTACATCATCCCTCGTGAGACCACGGTGACGATCCTGGATTCACTGGCGCGATTGGGTTATCCGGGCGGATTTGGCGCGCTGCGTTTTGTAAACGACGATCCCGAGGGCCTGATGCGCGCCATCGGCACCAGCGTGGATCCCAACGTGTTGGGCGGGTTGATGATCTTGGTGGGCCTGCTGACTCTGCCCCAATTGTTCGTCGAGAAGCCGCTCTTTCCACGACGATGGATCATGGTGATGACGGCGCTGGATATTTTGGCGCTCTATCTTACCATTTCGCGCGGGGCGATGTTGGGTTTCGCCGCCGGAGCGGTGATTATTGGCCTGTTTCGCTATCGCAAGCTGTTGGTCATGGCTTTTATCGGGGCCGTGTTGTTTTTCATCATGCCCTTCACTCAAGATTACGTACAGCATTTGCTCGCGGGTTTTGCAGGGCAAGATCGGGCCACGCAAATGCGCTTTGGCGAATACAAGGACGCGCTTACGCTGATCAGCCGCTATCCGGTGTTTGGCGTCGGCTTCATCGCCGCGCCCGAGATCGACCTCTACATTGGCGTTTCCTCTCTTTATTTGCTCATGGCCGAAAACATGGGTTTGGTGGGCCTGAGCGTGTTTCTTGTGACGATTTTGTTGTTTGTGAACGCGCTCATTCGCGCCTTACGACGCCGTTCGGACGCGCAGTTGGATGCCATCTTGCTCGGCGTGTTGGGCGCGATGGGCGGTCTCCTGGCCGCCGGCGTATTCGATCATTACCTTTTCAATCTCACTTATCCTCACATGACCTCGCTGCTCTGGATTTTGGTGGGTCTGGGCATGGCCACAGTGGGTTTTGTGTTGAAGGATGAAGCGTGAGCGCGATAGCAGGGGTTCTGGGGTGGACTTCCGCCTATTTCCGGTGTAATATGCGCATACATTCTTGCTAAAATTTTTCTCCATTCGAGCGTCCCTTTTCATGACTCCCTCCATTCATCAGTTTGCGCAAACCGTTCTCGCCAATGTCAATCGGGTCATTATTGGCAAGGCGGATATCATCGAACTTTCGCTCATTGCTCTTTTGTGCGAAGGGCATATTCTTTTCGAAGATGTGCCTGGCATTGGCAAGACCACGCTGGCCAAAGCGCTGGCCCGCTCATTAGGATGTGCGTTTTCTCGCATCCAATTTACGCCCGACTTGCTTCCTTCAGATGTAACCGGCATCTCCTGGTACAACCAAAAAACGCAAGAATTCGAGTTTCGCGCCGGCCCCATTATGGCGCAAGTGGTGCTGGCCGATGAGATCAACCGCGCCACCCCGCGCACGCAATCGGCCCTGCTCGAGGCCATGCAAGAGCGGCAGATCACGGTGGATCGCGACACCTACGAACTGCCCAGGCCCTTTCTTGTGCTGGCTACGCAAAACCCCATTGAACTTGAGGGCACATTCCCTTTGCCTGAGGCGCAGGTGGATCGTTTTCTCATCAAGACGACGCTGGGCTATCCCAATGAACAAGAAGAGAATGAAATTCTACTCCGCTACGCCAAACGCGATCCCATGATCGCGTTGGAGCCGGTGGTGGACGCATCTGAGATTTTGGTCATGCAAGAGGCGGTGCGCGGGGTGAGGGTGCAGGATGTGGTGCGAGAGTATCTGGTGCGCGTGGTGCGGGCTACGCGCGACCACCCGGCCGTGGATTTGGGGGCCAGTCCGCGTGGGAGCCTGGCCCTTTATCGGACGGCGCAAGCTCGCGCGGCCATTCATGGTCGCGATTATGTGTTGCCCGACGACGTAAAGCGCATGGCTCCTTTCGTCCTCACTCATCGCATTCACATCAGCCCTCAAACCCGCCTGCGCGGCCGCACACCCGCTCAGGTCATCGCCGAGATCGTGGATGAGGTGGAGGCGCCTGTTTTCGAATAGGTCTGCTTTGAAAATAGCGTTCGAAGTCCGAAGTCCAAAGTCCGAGGTCGGTTGGTTGGCTGGTGGACGATGGACGATAGGACGATGGGATTGGCGGCTTCTATCGCCCATCGTCCCATCGTCTCATCGTCGTTTTCATCGGCATCGGCGGGCCGCCGGCAGCGACGCCCATATGGAAAAGCGATTTGACAGAAGGGGATAAATTGTTTTTAATCAATCTGTTCGGGACGTATCTCCCGACCGAAGACACACCCGAGCTCGGAGGTGAAGTTATGAGAATGTCGCTCAAAGTCGAGAAGATGTGGCTGGATGAGGCCATGGAAAAGACGCGAAAAGAAGCCTGGCAAGAAGCTTGGCAGAAAGGAGTTCAAGAAGGCGACGCCTCCGCGAACGCCTGAGCGTCCTCTATGCCTGAAACAATGCGAGATATTCGGCGCAAGTTGCGAGGCCCCGAACCCGCGGAGACTCGCAGTGCCATGCTGGCAAACGAATCGGCGTCGAAAATGGGTGGAGAAAAGAAGGTTCCGATTTGGATGAAAGAGCGGGGGTTTCAATGGCGACGGTATCGTTTGGTTGAGGTCGAGGAGCAATTCAGCCAGGCCTGGGTGGCCATCGCCCTGATCCTTACCGTGATCGGGCTCTGGACGCGCATCGATGCGTTGCTCCTGATAGCGGGCGCTTTGCTCGCGCTGGCGGGGATATCGTGGTTGTGGAATTGGGCCGCGTTTTTGGGGCTTCATTTTCGACGAGAGTTTTCGGAGCAGCGCGCGTTCGCGGGCGAGACCGTGACCATGCGCCTTGTCGTCTCCAACCGCAAGTTCCTTCCCCTAAGTTGGCTCCAAGTGCGCGATCGCGTCTCCATAGCCTTGCCCATCGAAGAGGTGAATTTACCCTCCACCGGCGGTGCAAAGGCCGAGATGCGCACGTTTTGGTCGCTCAAATGGCGTGAAGAAGCGAGCAAAGCCTACCGCATCCGGGCCCTGAAACGGGGTTTCTACGAATACGGCCCGGTGCGTCTGGAAACGGGCGATCTCTTTGGCCTTTTTCGCTCGGTGAAGACCATTGAAGAGCCGCAAACGCTCATCGTTTATCCCAAGCTGGTTCCGGTCGTTCATTTGGGTTTGCCCGCCAAAGAGCCTTTCGGCGACCGCCGCGCGCCGCGCTTCACCTTCGAAGACCCCATTCGCACCGTGGGCGTGCGCGATTATCGCCCCGAGGACGACTTCCGCCGGGTGCATTGGAAGGCCAGCGCCCGCCGCCAAACTTTGCAAACGCGAGTGCTGGAACCGGCAAGCTCGCACAACCTGGTGGTTTTTCTCAATGCGGCCACATTAGAGCGCCCCTGGCGCGGGGTGCTTCGCGATATTTTGGAGCAGGCCATCAGCATCGCCGGATCGGTGTGTTATTATAGTCTGGAAAAACGCTGGCCCACCGGTCTTGTGGTCAATGCGGCTTTGCCCCATTCCGACCAGCCCATCAAGGTCATGCCCGGTCGATCGCCCGCGCAGATCACGACCATCATGGAGCTTTTGGCCGCGGTCACGCCTTTCGTCACCGCGCCCATCGAGCAACTTATCATCTCCGAAAGCCCCAAATTGCCTTGGGGAGGCACGCTGGTTGTCGTCACGCCCTTGGTGACCGACGGTCTGGCCGCGACCCTGCTCGATCTCAAGCGTTTGGGACGCCGCCTGACCCTGATCACCCTCGATCCCGCTCCTCTTCCCGATCCCTTGCGCGGCGTCTTAACCTATCGCGTCCCGCGCGGTGAGATGACCGAACTCAACCTCAGCCATCCCATCGCCGGTCAACGCGATATGCTCGATCCGCTTCAGTTGCAGCATCTGGCCATTCAAGGATTAACGACCACCATCACCGAGCTTTAATCTCTTCCTCCCATGCTCGATTTTTGGCAAAGTCTCCGATTCTGGGAGGGCGTTTCCTGGCGACGAAACGCCCTCTTCTTCGCGCTCGTGGGCATGGAAATGGCCTGGTTCACGCCCTTTGTCATGGCGCTGGACGGGCGCAGTTGGAATAAGCCGCCCATCTTTTATCTGGCGGGTTTGTGGGCGGTGATGGTGGTGATGATGGCCGTGGCCCATTTTCTCGCGGTGCGGCAGATCGATTCGCCCCTGTTCGAGATGGCGATTCTGGGAACCATCGTGGCGATGACGCTGCTCATCATTCGGCTGTATGTGTTTTGGGATGCGGCTCTGTTCGATCTCTCATGGCCGCGACGGGCTATTTTTGAACCGGGCCGGTTGGGTCCAACCGTGTTGGTGTTGGTGACTATGGGCTGGCTGTGGTGGCGAAGCGTGACTTTTTTGCAGCGAGATATGAGCTTCTTCACCATCGGCCTCGATTTTCGCAAAGGCGTGCTGGCTCTGGCCGTGACCGCGTCGTTCTACGGATTGGTGACGCGGCGTTCACCTGGGATTTTCATTTATCTCTTTTTCTTCTTCAGCCTTATGGCCGTGAGCCTGGGCCGGGTGGAAGACAAACGCGACGTAAACGGCGGCGTCGGCCGACGATTTAGCCGCGAGTGGCTGTTCATCCTGGCCGGGAGCAGCGCCGCGGTGGTGGGCGTGGCGGCTCTGTTCAACCGCTTCTGGAGCCGCGAGGGCTTCGCGGGTTTTTATGCATTCATCGAACCTGCGCTCGCCGTGATCTTGAAGCCCCTCATCTTTCTGGTGCGCTTGCTGGTTTTGGCCGTGCTGGGGCCGCTGATCACATGGCTGGTGGGGCTTTTGCGCGGGTTCTTTTTGCGCGTGGATCAGGGCGAATTCGACCGCGCGTTCGAGGGTTTGCAGCGCTTTCAGGAAATTTCGCAGCAGTTCCCTCAGGAAGAAAGACCCCCGCCCGCCTGGCTGGCGTTTTTCATGACTTACGTCATCCCCGCTTTAATCGTCATCGTCGCCTTGATCTTGCTCGTGTGGTGGCTGGATCGAGCGCGTCGCGCGCGACGGGAAAGCGAGGGCGGGGGAGAAACCACGCGCGTGAGCGGAGAGGAGGCCGGGCTGGTGCGAGAGGGGCTGCGTCGGCTGAGGGAGTATGTGGGCATGGCGCGGCGGTTTGGGCTGGGGCGCAAGTTCTACGCGGCCCTGTCGGTGCGGCACATCTACGCCAATGTGCAGCGCCTGGCCGCGGAGCGAGGCCATCCCCGCCAAAAAGCCCAAACCCCCAACGATTACTTGCCCGAACTGATTCGCGCTTTCCCCACCGCGGAAGAGGCGTTACGCCGCATCACCGACGCGTACAACGCGTTCGAGTACGGTCAGGTTCCCGTAGACGAAGCCGAGCTGGCCCAACTGCGCGCGGCCTGGGACGCGGTGCGCCACGCGCCGCGGCCAGAAAGCAGGTCGTCTTGACGATTCACACGAACTCGAATACGATAAGGCCGGAATGATGACCCTTGCCTATGTCAGGAGTGAATAACGATGACTTTGGAAGAAATCCTGCAAGACATTCATGCCATGCGCGAAGATCTACTGGTCTTCGAGCGAAAATACGGCATGCCCACTGAGGTCTTTTACGAGGCTTATCTGCAAGGCGAAGAGCCAAGCGATCCTGGTTGGGTGTTGGATTGGAGTGAATGGGCGAGCACTTACGAGATATTGCAAGAACGTCTTGAAATGTATGAGCAAGCTGTACGACAACTTCTGCTTGACACCAGCTTCGCGCGCCTAATCGAGCAAACATCCCGACATGAACGCATTGCGGTCGCTGTCTGAGTACGAATCTTTCGTTTACACGCTGGCGCAGCGATATCCCAGTATTGTTCGCTCGACATTGACCGTCATTCGCCGGGGGGCGACTGTTGCCGTATTGAGAGGGGAAGTTGAGTTTAACAAAGGGGTGCGATTAAGCGTGCGCGAAAAGCTTTCGTTCGTTTCTACGCCGGGAACAATCAAGGGTTATGGGTACGAAGTTTGGCAAAATGACGAACTTCTATATTGGTATGATTCACAACCGCACCCAAATGATTCGACCCTCGCCACCACGCATCCGCATCATAAGCATGTGCCGCCCGATATCAAGCATCACCGACTCCCTGCGCCAGGACTAAGTTTTTCACAGGCTAATCTACCTTATCTGATCGAAGAGATCGAGCAGACATTGCTGGCTGAAAATCCTTCAAAGGAGAGTTAGCCGTCCATAGTTCTGGCGTATGCACCTGGTTCATGTCCGACATTCAGAAGCGACTCCAACGCCTGCGCAAGGCCGGACGACTGAAACGGCCCATTCGGCCCGCCGCGACTGTGGCTGACCGGCCCGATCGCGTTCCCGCGCCCGAGGCGGCTCGTTCGTTTGGCTCCCCATCCGACCAGGCTCCCGCGACGTTGAACGATCTCCTCGACCTTCCCGGCGTGGAGGAAGTCCGCACCTCGCGCGGGCGGTTTTTGCTGCGCACCGTGCGCTATGAATTGGAGCATGTGCAGGGGACGACGCGCTTGGGTGCGGTGCTGGAATTGCCCCATCAGGCCGCGGCCGTGGCCGCACGCGACCCCGACCTCGCCCCTTTCGATTTTCGCCGCGTCCTCTTTTTGGATACCGAGACATCCGGCCTGGCCGGGGGAGCGGGAACCATTGTTTTTCTCACGGGCGTGGGCGGGTTCGAGGGCGATCATTATGTGGTGCGCCAATATTTCGCGCGCAATCCGGCCGAGGAGCCGGCCTATCTTCCCCATCTGGCCGAACAATTGGCGCGGGCCGAGGGCGTGGTCACCTTCAACGGCAAGGCCTTCGACATGCCTCTTTTGCGCAGCCGTTTCATCCTCGCCGGCGTTCCGCTCGCGACCGAACGATTGCCCCATCTCGACCTGCTCCACCCCGCGCGGCGTTTGTGGCGCGCCCGGCTGGGCGCTTGCAACTTCGGCCACCTCGAAACGCACATTCTCGGCCACCAACGCTCCACTCTCGACGCGCCCTCCTGGCTTATCCCCACCCTCTGGTTCCGTTTCGCCCGCGGAGAGGGCGCCGCCAACGACATGGCCCGCATCCTCTACCACAATTTAGAGGACGTGGTGAGCATGGCTCCGCTCGCTCATGCGCTGTGCGGCGTTTACGATGGCGAACTCGAGCCTCACCCCGGGGACGCGCTTTCACTCGCGCGCAGTTACGCGGGACAAGGCATGTTGGCCCAGGCCGAGGCCATGTATCGGCGGGCGCTGGATGAAAACCTGGGCCATTCCCAGCGCATATCGGCCATGAAAGAGTTGGCGCAGGTTCTCAAACGTCAGAAACGACGCGATGAAGCCGCGTTTTGGTGGGAGCAACTGGCCGCGATGAATCTGGCGGGAGACGTGGAACCGCTGGTGGAGCTGGCCAAATATCATGAATGGGAGACGCACGACCTGGAGGCCGCGCTCGATTGGACGCAGGAAGCCATCCGCCGCATCCAGACGCAGCGCCCCGCGTCTCTGCAAGCCCATCAACTCGCGGAACTGGAGCATCGGCTGAAGCGCGTGCGTCGGAAATTGCGCCCCTGATAAGGTTCAAGAAATCGGGTCAGGTTGCGAAAACAATAGTGATGGGATATGATTGAAAAGGTGTTGTTATCAAAAAGACTTCAGTTCAAGTGAACATGACCATGCTTGATTTGACTTTTGACCAAGTGCTCCGAGTGGTCCGCTCTTTACCCGGCGAACAAAAGAGCGTTCTGCTTCATATGCTTCAAATTGAGGAGACTTCACAAAGCCCCACGCGTTCAGAGCTTATTGCTGAATGGAAAGCCTTGCGCGCGAGCGGCGCGTTCGACCGCGCCGAGAGTCTGCGCGATGCTTACCCGGCGCCTCACCTGAACGCTATAGATGACGAAGAGCTACGCGCCGCTATCCAAGAATCATCCACAACTTGGAAGCGCGATCTAGCAGAACTGGTTGCTTATGACAATTGAACCTCTTTATGTTGTAGACACCAACGCACTTATTTGGTATTTGACCAACGCTCGAAAGCTCGGTTCACAGGCGAGAAGCATTTTTGCAGCGGCCGAACGTGGGGATACTATGCTGGTGCTTTCGGCCATCACTATCGCAGAATTGTATTACGCTGACAAAAAATTTCGACTTTTCACCGATTTTCAGCAACTATTCCGACGGTTGCAAGCAGCGCCGTACTTCCGTTTCGCACCTTTCCAAGCCGATCACGTGCTTGATTTTGATGAGCACGGCAAGATACCGGAAATGCACGATCGAATTATCGCGGGGCTTGCTCGGAGGTTAGAGGCCCCGCTCGTTACATCTGATCCAGAAATACACGATGCCGAGATTGTTGTTGCGGTGTGGTAAGTGACTACCGAAGCATCAAGAACGCGCGCCGGATTCTTTAGTCATCTTCCCCGCACGATTGCGGTTCATATCATCCTCCCGCGTCGCTAAAACGCTGCAACCGGAAAACCTGGGGCGTTGTCGTCGGCGTCGGGGTGGGCGTTGGGGACGCCGCGTGACTTTCAAGGGTCAGAGGGAGGTAGATGCGGCTCTCCGCACTTGTCACCTTCACCGTCCACTCCGCCGTCGCCTGGCCACAGCCATTGGCCGCGGCGACGGTTTGCTCGGTGATGATGCGCGCCCTCTCCCAGGCATCGCGCCAGAGGTCGGACGCTATCCTCACTCCCATGACAATTCTTTCATCATGCCCAAAAACCTCACAAAATCGCCATGACAGTCTTGTCATGATCGTCCAAATCCTCTTGACGCCGCGCTCGGGGGGTGCTATGTTTTAGACAAGCTTCACGGGCGATCGCCCGCTGATACTAATGAAAACCGCCTGCACCGACCAACGTAGACCAAAGTAGACCGAGATAGACGATGGGTCTTTTGGTCTATGTTGGTCCTATGGTCTATGTTGGTCTGGCCGCATCCAGAAATCATGTCCAAAACCCGTCTCATTCTTTCCGCGCTCCTTATTCTTCTGCTTCTTGCTCCCGCGGCTTCGGCCATGCGCGCGCCGCGCCCCGCGACCGCGCCCGAGGCTACGGTGGACGGCTCGTGGCAACGCGTATGGAAAGGCGAGGGCTGGGTCTACGCGCTCGCGGCCCTGGACAACCGCAACCTGCTCGGCGTTGGTTCGGACGGCATGATCCTGCGCAGCGACGACGCCGGCGATACGTGGGGCTATCAGTCGCCTTTGCCGGGAAGCGACCTCTACGACATCAGTGTGGTGGGGCTAAACGTCTGGGCCGTGGGACAGGGCGGGACCGCGCTCTATTCGGGCGATGGCGGCGCGACCTGGCGAACGGTTGACGTTGGACAGAGCGCAAACCTCAACGGCGTCCACTTCATCGACGCCAATCAAGGTTGGATTGTGGGCGATTCGGGCCTGATCCTGCACACCGCGGATGGCGGCCAGACCTGGCAGACGCAAACCAGCCCCGTGAGCGGCAAGTTGAACGCGATCAGCATCTTTTCGGATAGTCAACATGGCGTTATCGTCGGTGACAACGGCCTCCTTCTCACCACCGACAACGGAGGCGCGACCTGGACCCAGCGCGCCGGCGTCGCGCCCGCGTCCGCTTTGCTACAAGACATCCATGTGCAGGGTGATGAGGGCTGGTTTGTGGGCAGTGACGGCAAAATTTACTACACGAATGACCGGGGCGCGAGCTGGTCTGTGCGCGCGTCCCTGGGCTTTGCGCTGACCGAGATCGAATTCGCGCCGGGCCAGAATCTGGTGGGATGGGTGGCCGGGCCGGATGGCCGCGTGGCCCGCACCGCGGATGGCGGCGCGACCTGGCCCACCATCAGCAACCCCAGCAACGGTTATCATCTCACGGCCCTGACCGCGGCCAGTTCCGATTTCGCCTGGGCCGGGGGCAGCGTGCTGGCCAAAAACGACGGCAATTGGGGCGGCCCCACCCAACGCCAGAGCTGGTTCATCTGGTCCACCGAAAACGGCGTCAACTGGCGGCATCGCATCGGCGGCCATTTTCCCCGCTTCTTCGACATCGTGGCCGCGTCCGACCAGGTGGTCTACGCGGTGGGCGATCATGTGGTCGCGCTCAAGAGCGAAGACGGCGGCCAGACCTGGCGCGAACTCTACGACGAAATGCGCACCGATCCGGCCACGCCCGGAACCGCCAACAACATCGGCGCGTTTTTGCTGGGCGCCGATTGCGTCCCCGGCAACCCCAACGATTGTCATGCCGTGGGCCGCTTCGCGCTCACCCTGCACACCACCGATGGCGGCCAGACCTGGACGCGCGAATACGCGCCCGGATACGGCGGCTACTTGTACGATGTCGGTCGCAGCAGCGCCAACAAAGGGCTCATCACCGGAACCTGGCATTACTTCCGCACCAACAACAACGGCGCAAGCTGGCAGGACGCGGTCAACAACGGCGGCAACACACCGGGCGTCGATCTGGCCATGGTCAACGAAAACCTCGGCGTCATGGCCATCCTCAAGCCCTATCTCAAAGTCACCACCGATGGCGGGGCCAACTGGTTCAATCGCGCCTTGCCGCCGCAATACCGCACCTGGTTCCTCGAGGGCGTGGACGCCTACGACCAGAACGGCGACGGCGCGCTCGATCTGGCCTGGCTGGCCGGATGCGCGCGGCCGCCGGGCGACTGGGCGCACGAAAGCGAGAACAACCCCTGTCGCGAAGGCGCGGTTCTGCGCACCACCGATGGCGGCCTCACCTGGAGCGCGTTCACTTTCCCCACCGATCCCTCCAAGCTGCTCGACATCGAAATGGTGGACGGTGAATTCGGCTGGGTCGTGGGCATCAACGGCATCGTGGCCGTCACTCATGACGGCGGCGCGACCTGGTCGCAACTCAACGTCCCCGCGGACGAGGGTCTCAACAGCGTCGATGTCTACGACCGCGATCTGGCCTACGCCGCGGGCGAGGGCCATGTCATCTTGCGCTATCAAACCGGCTCGGCCCTGAACGTGAGCGCGCCGCCCCAGCAAAACACCGTCACCGATGGCGACCTGAGCGACTGGACGCCCGCGGGCCTGGTCATCATCGACGCGGACACGGCCAACACCGTCACCGGCGTCGCGCCCACCGCGGCCGATCTCAGCGCCAGGCTGCGCGGCCGCTGGTGGGAAGACCGTCTCTTCCTGGCCGTGGATGTCAGCGATGACGCGGTGGGCGCGGGCGATCGGGTCGAAATCGCGTTGGATGGTCTCGACGACAACCGGGGCGGGGGCGCAGACGACCATCTGTTCCGCTTTTACGCGGATGGCCGCGTGGACGATGACGGCGTCGCGCTGATCAGCGCAGTCCAGACCCACCCCGGCGGCTATCGCCTCGAGATCGAAATCCCCGCTGACGCTCTGGGAGGCGACTTCGCGGCCGGTCGCTTCATCGGCGTGAACATGGGGCTGTTCGACGACGATGGCTCGGGCCAGGAGAGCGCGTTGGTCTGGGCCGATCCGGTGGTCGCGGGCAACCCGGCCGCGTTCGCCACCATCGGCCTCACGCCTTTCGGCGGCTCGCCTCGCACCTTGCGCGGTCTCCCTGCTGGAACCCTGAACATGGACGGCGATCTCGGCGAGTGGAGCGGGGACGAAACCCTGACGCTCGACACCAGCTCGGCCGCGACGCTTCAGGGCGAAAGCGTCAACGCGGCCGACCTCAGCGCGGATGTGCGCGTGCGTTGGTGGCCCGATTATCTTTTCCTGGGGATTGCGGTGCGCGATGAGCAAATTCGCGGCGGCGACGCCGTCTATCTCGCGTTCGACGGCGACCAGGATGGCCGCAAGGGCGGGCCGTCCGACTGGGAGATGCGCATCGGGGCCGACGGCGGCGTCTCGGGCGGGGGGCAGGCTCTGGCCTTTGTGCAGACTACAGCCAACGGCTATCAGATCGAGATGGCCATCCCGCGCGGCATGTTGGGCGCGGCCCTGGCCCACAACCGCACGCTTGGCTTCAACCTCGCGCTCGCGGATGACGACGCCGGCGACGCGCGGGCCGAAACCTGGCTCGTGTGGGAGGGCGCCAGCCCGGCCGGCGTGTTCGCGGATTTGGGCCAAATCCAGCTCGAAGCCTATCAGCTCATCCTGCAACCGGGCAGCCAGGGCTATGCCGGCGTTGAGGATACGTTTCTGAATTCATGGGAGCCGGACCGCAACCACGGTTCGGACCCGACCCTGGAATGGCGCGGCACAACCAACGCGCCCTCCAAGAGCGGTCTGGTGCGCTTCGATCTCGGCAGCCTGCCCGCGGACGCGATCATCAACCAGGCCACGCTCGCCTATTACGCCACTTTGGACGGCGGCCAGGACCTCACGGTCGAGGTTTATCGCCTGCTTCGCCAGTGGGATGTGAACGCGGCCACCTGGAACCAGGCCGCGAACGCCGCGCCTTGGCAGGCGGCCGGCGCGCAGGGTGCGAACGACCGCGCGGCCAATCCCACCGACAGCAAACTCATGACCGGCCTGGGCTGGATTTCGTTCGATGTGACCGCGGACGCGGCCGCGTTCGTCGGCGGTTCGGCCCCCAATTATGGCTGGCTTATCGAACTGACCGGAACCAACTCCCGCTTTCTCGTGGCCTCGGCCGAATACGCCGCGGACCCCTCTCTTCGGCCCAAACTGACGCTGCGATACACCCTCCCCTCCTCCGGCGCCTTGCCCACGCCCACGCCCACCGTCACCCCCACCGACACCCCGACGCCCACCAACACCCCCACGGCCACCATCACGCCTACTCCGACCATCACCCCCACACCCAC
>JAADII010000056.1:18313-41798 GCA_013151415.1 Chloroflexota bacterium | reverse complement strand
CCACCTGAACAGGGGTGGACCAGGGGCCGCGCACCGGGCGATAGGCCGTATAGACGCCGTTGCGCCCTCGCCAGATGGCATGCACATTGCCGTCATGATCCACGGCAATGCTGGGGCTCCAGCACGAGTCGGCCGAGGCGCACACCAATTCAGGCTCTCCCCAGGGGCCGTCCGCGGGCCGCGTGGCGAAGAACACTTTGTAAGTGAGCTCCTCTCCCCAATCCCGTCGCCGCCAACTGACAGAGGCCCGACCCCAATCGTCGATGGCCGTGGAGAGTTGATAGATGTTGTCGGCCGCGGGAGTGACCTGCTCGACCGCGCCCCAGGTTCCATCGGGCGAACGCAGGGCCGCAAAGACGTTCCACCCGCCCGCTTCCCTCACCGTCCAACTCGCAATCACCTGGCCGCGCCGGTTTACGGCCAGACTGTGCGCGCCTTGCTCCTGCGCCGTGGGGCTGATGGGCGCGCCCGCGCTCCAGTCGCCGCCGGCCGGCCGGGTGGCGAAATAGATCTGGAATTTTTCCCCGCGTCCGTCCAACCAAATGGCGTACAGATTGCCGCGGCCATCGGCCGCGATCTCCACCCCCCACTGCAAGCCGGTTCCACCGGGATCGAGCGGCGCGCTGCCTTGCCAGGTCCCTCCCGCCGGCTTGAAACTGTAGCGTAGACGATATGATCCGTCCCGATTATCGCTCCAGACCGCATGAATGCCGCCGCCAGGACCGACCGCGGCGCTGACCCATTCCTGGTCCCACTCGCCGGGATCGATGGGTGTGGGCTGGGTTTGCGCGAAGTTCCGCTTCTCAATGATCGCATCGCGTTCTCCGGCGTTCATAGCCGCCGCCGGAGCCAGAGCGCCAATGAAGAGGCCAAGAACGGCCAGCGCCTGCAACCATTGGAAATGAATTCTGTTGAACATGATCTTCCTCTCCGAATTGCGTAATGAACGTTTTTGATTGAGTCCAAACCCATCGCCTGAACCCGCCGGACGATGGACGACGTCAGCGAACGCGGGGTCGCGCTTTCATTCGACAAGTTGGTCGCCTCTGAACGCGAGATAGAACAATCCCCAAACGCCGAACGCGGCGAGGACCGTGAGGATGAACCAATAGGATGGCGGCGGGACGAACGCGTATCCGGGCGCGCCCTGCAGAAACAGCATCATGAACGCGGCGCTCACCGGCCAGTAGGCGGTGACGCCCATGACGGCCGCCGTGGTCGTCAGCGCCCAGCGTCTTCGACGCCACAGCCCCACAAGAGAAAGGAGGATCAGCGGTAGTTGCACCAATGTGTCGGCTGCGCCGACGCCGCGGTTGATCTGCACGCCGAATTCGCTGATGGCCTCGACGCTTTCCTGCATGCCCAACTGCACTGTCAGCTCGTAATCGACGACGGCCAGGGCCTGGCCCATCAGCAGCATGAGCAGTGAAAAAATGAAGAAGACAATGATGATCCAAAAAGCAATGGGTCGTTTGGTTTTGTTCATGGTGGATTCTCCTCGTTTTGGGCTCTCGCATCGTTCGACATGATTTCCCCCTTTTCTGATTGCTCCATTTGCCTCTGTAGAAAAGCCACCAGATCATCCAGGCTTTGAAAACTATGTCGCCGCTCGGAATGCGGGTCTTCCAGGCTGAAACGCCATACCGCAGGATTCTCACCATAGGCCGAACGCTCCTGCCAGATGGTGAGGAGCTGAATCCAGTGTTTCGGGAAAGGGGACATGAACGGGCGCGTGGGGTTGTGAAGGCGATGGGCAAGTGGCGAGGCCCGACAAGGCCTTGCACTGTATTAACCGAGCGGCGTCCGGCCCCCGGCCATGGACGGGTGAGAAAAACAGTGGGATGACGGGAAAGGGGGGCGCATTCGTTGATAATGTATCGCCTTTGCGTTGATTCAGCGTTGATCTGCGGTCGCATTTTGCCTTGACAGGTCGCCTTTATGCGTTATACTGCTCTGTAAATAGCGTCCGAAGTCCAAAGTCCGAGGTCGGTCGGACAGGTCATGTCGTGATGAGCGGCCAGACCAACCTAGACCATAGGACAAACAAGACCAAAAGGCCCCTCGTCTATCTTGGTCTCCTTTGGTCTACGTTGGTCGGCGCAAGCGATTTTCATCGGTATCGGCGGCCTGTGGAGGCTGGTCGTAAATCGTGTCCGAAGTCTCCTGTCCAAAGTCGGACGATGGGACGATGGGGACGATGGTCGCTTGGTCGATGTTGGTCTACGTTGGTCTAGGCCGGTCAATGGTGGTTCATGTTGGTCGGCGCAAGCGATTTTATCGGCGTCATACTGAGCAGACCGCGTATGGGGAATTTGCTCCATGAGCCTGACGATTCACACTCTGGGTCGGTTGGAGATCCTCTGGCAAGATCGGCCTATACCCAATTTCAAACTGCGCAAGAATCAGGCCCTGCTCATTTTCCTGGCCATGAACCCCGGCCAACATGATCGCACCCGCCTGGCCGGACTGTTGTGGGGTGGATTGTCCGAGGCGCGCGCGCGGCGCAATTTGCGTCATGCCGTGTGGCATTTGCGTCAGAGCTTGCACCCCGATCTGGTGGAATGCGACCGGCTCTCGGTGGGTCTGAATTCGCGCATCCCCTGTATGGTGGATGCGCGAGCCTTTGACGCGGCCCTGCTCGAAGCCCAAACCCTGCGGGCCAGAGGTGACGAGGCCGCGGCCATCGCCTGCCAGACGCGAGCCATCGAATACTATCGGGGCGATTTTCTGGCTCAATTCGAGATCGCCCATTGTCGCGAATTCGAGGAATGGGCCATGCGCCAGCGCGCCCGTTTGCGCGATCGGGCCTTGACCACACTCTCGGATTTGACGCTTTTCTGGATGCGTCGCGGCGCGTTTGAACGCGCGCTCGAGTATGCGCGCAAACAGACTGCTTTGGAACCGCTCTGGGAGGAAGCCCACGTTCGGCTCATGACTTTGCTCGCACACAGCGGCCAGCGGGACGCGGCCCTGGCCCAATATGAAAGCTGTCGCCGCATCCTGGCCCAAGAGTTGAACGTGGTCCCGTTGCCGGAAACCACCGCGCTCTATCAACGTTTGCTGGAAGGGGACTGGAGCGAGCAGCTCTCCTCATCATTCCAGGAGCAAACGTCGCGTCTCCCCTTTCGCGGGCGCGAGGAAGAGCACGCCGCGCTGGTGGGCTGGTGGGAGTGCGCGCGAGAGGACGCGAGCCGCCTCACCCTGATCGAGGGCGAGGCCGGCGTGGGCAAAACGCGGCTGGTGGAGGAGGTCACGCGTTACATCGAAGCCCAAGGCGCGATCGCACTGCATGGACGGTGTTATGAATTCGGCGACGCGGTGCCTTATCAGCCTATTGCCGCGGCCCTACGCTCGGCCATCTCCAGTTCTCGCATCAAAATTCAGAACCTGAGCGACATCTGGTTGGCCGAGCTTGCGCGGCTGGTTCCCGAACTGCGCGAATCGCGCCCCGATCTCCCCGAGCCGCGACAGGCGGCCGGATTGGCCGCTCGACAGCGTCTGTTCGAGGCTGTGGCCCGTTTCCTTCGCATGTTCACCCTAACGAAACCGTCGTCCCATCCTTCGCCCGCGCTGTTCTTTCTCGATGACCTGCAATGGGCCGATCCCGCCACCCTCGACCTCTTGCACTATCTGGTTCGCCAGACGGCCCGAGCGGGGCTGTGGTTGGTGGGCGCTTATCGGCCCGAGGAACTCGACGCCGGCCATCCTCTCACCCGGCTGCGCCAGGGCCTGGGTCGCGATCATCTTGTGAACCGACTCATCCTCGAACCCCTCTCTGAAGCCGCGGTGAAAGCCATTGCCGGGGCCGTCCATCCCCACGAAAGCGAGGCATTGGGCGCCCATCTTTACCGCGAGACCGCAGGCAATCCCCTCTTCATCGGCGAATGGCTGCAAAACTTGCGAGAAATGGGCGCGCTCGACGCGACCTCATCTCCTAATTGGGCGGACAAGATGTACACGGACCTCTTGCCTCCCGCGATGCAGGATGTGATTTTGCAACGCGTGGGGCGGCTCAGCCGCGACGCCCGGCGTCTGCTCCGGCTGGCGGCCATCTACGGTCGCGACTTCGACCGCCCCCTTTTGCAAGCGTTGTCTCGGGATGATAGGGAGCGAATCGACGCCCACCTGAACGAATGGCTGACGCGGCGTTTGGTGCAACCCCAAAATCGAGTGCAGGGAACGTATCGTTTCGGACACGATAAAATTCAGGCCGCGGTGGTTCATGCCGTGCGGCCCGACCTGCGTCGCGAACTGCACCTGCGGGTGGCCGAAACCCTGGAGCGCATTCAACCCCACCGCCACTTTCCCCCGGCGCTCCTGGCCCATCATTGGCTTGCGGCCGAAAGACCGCAGGCGGCGCTCCCCCATCTGCTGCGCGCGGGTGACGAGGCCCGGTTGCTCTACGCCCATGAGCAGGCCATAAATTACTACCGCCAGGCGCTGGACATCATGCAGGAGTTGGGCCAACATGAACAGGCCGCGCGCACGCTCATGAAACTGGGCCTCACCCATCACAACGCCTTTGATTTTTCTCACTCCCGGGAAGCTTACGATCGGGCATTCACACTCTGGCAACGCGTGGCCGCGCGGCCCGCGGCCGCTCAACCCGCGTCGCGACCCCTGCGGCTACGTTGGCAAGAACCCGAAACCCTGGACCCCGCGCTCGTGACCGACGAGCACACCATCAATCTGCTCGTCCACCTCTTCAGCGGCCTTGTGCAGCTAACGCCCGGCATGAATATCACGCCGGATGTGGCGCATTCGTGGGAAGTTTGCGAGGCGGGGCGACGCTTTCTCTTCCACCTGCGAAAGGACGCGTATTGGAGCGATGGCGAACCGGTCACCGCGCATGACTTCGAATATGCCTGGAAGCGCTTGCTAGACCCGGTTCGCGCAGCCCGCGCCGCGCCCATTCTGTTCGACTTGAAAGGCGCTCGCGCTTACCATCAGGGCCGAGGATCGGCCGATGAGATAGGCGTGCAAGCGCTGGACGATCACACCCTGGCCGTAGAACTGGAACGGCCCAGCGGCTATTTCTTACAATTGCTCATTCACGCGGCCTGGCTTCCCGTTCCCCGCCACGCTCTGCAGGCTCACGGCCCCGCCTGGGCGGACCCCGCCCATTTCGTCGGTAATGGCGCTTTTTCCCTGCACACCTGGCGCAAAGGCGAAGCCCTGATCCTGCGACGCAACCCCCATTATCATGGTCGCTTCCGGGGCAACGTGCAGGAAGTGATTCTGATGTCGATAAACGACGTTGGCCGACGACGCCGCATGTACGAAACCGGGGAATTGGATGTTGTGGGTCTCTCTTTCTTTTCGGCGACCGATTTCGAGGAGGCGCGGCTGCAACACGCCGAAGAATACGTCTCGCTACCCTGGCTGGAGACCCATTTCCTGGCTTTCGATGCGGCCCGTCCCCCCTTCGACGATGTGCGCGTGCGAGGGGCGTTCGTTCGGGCCACGGATCGCGAGGCATTGGCCAACGAAATCTTGCAGGGCCGCACCGCGCCCGCGCTTGGCGGACTGACCCCGCCCGGCATGTGGGGGCACGTGGCCGACATCGCCCTCCCTTTCGACCCCGACGCGGCGCGACGCCTGTTGGCCAAAGCCGGCCATGCACATGGTCGCGGCCTGCCGCCGGTGACGCTTTTCGCGTTCGAGCCGGTGGCCGAGCGCAATCGCTTTTTGCAGCGCGCGTGGTCCGACATTCTGGGCGTGGAAGTGCGCTTGGAAATAACGTCCTGGGTCGAATACGCGGCCAGATTGGGTAAAACCGGGCATCACATCGTCAACCTGATTTGGGTGGCCGACTATCCCGATCCCGACAACTTCTTGCGCCTGAGCCGAATGCGAGCCTGGCCCGCGTGGCGGGATGAGGAATACGAGGAACTGGTGCGCGCGGCCGGCTGCTCGTTGAACCAGAGCGAACGCCTGCAATTGTACGCCCGGGCCGAGCAGCGTTTGGTGGACCAAGCGCCCATCCTGCCCCTGCTCTACGAACGAGACCATCTCCTGATCAAACCCCACGTCAAACGCTATCCCATGTCGGCCATCCGCACCGCGTTTTGGAAAGATGTGATCATGGCGTAGCGTTGCCGCACAAACCCTTTCCGCTATTGTGGAACTATTTCAGAGACAGTATAATGCAGAGAGAGGGTGCGAGCGCGCCCTTTTATCTCGTGCTCGCCCCTATCCTGCATTTGCGGCCGTTCCAAACTTATGCACTATTTCAACAACCATTCTCAATGGCTTCCTGATCTCACGCGTGGAAGTTACCTTCGCGGCGCGCTGGTGGCGTCGATGGGGTTTGTGGTGGCCAGCGCTTTGGGACTAGTCCTGGGCGTTGTTCTCTTGAAAAGCCCACTTGTTGGTTGGGGTTTGAATTTGGCGGGCGAGGATCAAGCTCTGCAACGATTGTTGCTCGCCATCCTGTTCTTTGTTATGGGCATGGGCTTTTCGGGCATGATAATAGGCGCTATTGGCGGTTGGGTGTTGGCGCTCATCGATTTTACGGCTTCCCGACGACGTTATATATGGGCGGGGGCCATGGCTTTTGGCGTTCCTCAGGCGATCCTGATCCCCATTGTCATTCTCCTGGTCGCGTTGATGAGCAATTATAACAACGATGTGGATGTTCAGCCCACGCATTTGCCCATTCTGTTTGGATTGTTTGGTCTTTTTTACGGGATGATGGCGGGAATGATCTTTGGTTTTGTCAGTGTGGGATTCAAATATGGCTGGGGGGTGCTGTTGGTCTCTATGATCAGCGGGTTGTTCGGCGGCGCGTCGACTGGATGGCTACTGAGAATCGCGGTGGGGGCTGTGCGCGCGAGCGAGGTCACTTCTGAGCAGGGGGCGCCTCTGTTGCTTATATTGGTGGCGTTTTATGGAGCCATTGGCCTGGGGCTGGGTCTGATTTACAGTTGGTTTCATCGCGCGCGTCGTGCAGGAGGGCGGCTTCCTTACCGTATCGGCCGTTTCTGGCGCTTCGTCGGTGTTTTGGCGATGATTTTGGTGTTGTTGAATCTGGCCGGCGTATTTAGCCAGTTATACGCATTTGCCGCCATGCGTCCAGCCAGCACCTCAACCGTGCTCGCGCTCGAAACCATCGCCGCTGCCTGGTCAGAACCGGAACGCGTGGTTGGCGTTTTGGACGCGAGCGATGTATCGGTGGATCAGAATGGGGTGCTTGGCCTGGCATGGTCTTCCGAGACGTCCGAGGTCATGCTTAGCCTGGCTGCGATTTCATCGGCCGGGGATGTTTCTTGGTCTGATCCCATACAGGTTTCCGCCAACGGAAACAAGACCGGCGCGTCGCAAGTCGTTGCTGATGGCGAGGGCTATTGGCGCGTGGTTTGGGCGGAGGCGAGCGATCATGCCGATGCATTCTCGCGGATCATGTACGCCCGCTGTGAAGAGGGCTCTTGTTCGGACCCGCTTGATCTCGCCGCTCAACTCCCCGCATGCGCCGGTGAGATCAAAACGCAAGCCGCTCCTGCTATCGCGGTGGACGATGCGAGCACAACGATGGTGGTGTGGGAGGGCGGCAATGGCGTCCTGTTATTCGCTTCCTGGTCAGAAAACAACGCTCCCTCTCCCACTCCCGATTGTTCACCTTATTCTGGCGCTCGACCCCGGCTAGTTGCGGTTGGCGGTGGCGATTTGATTTTGGCCTATGAAACCGACCAGGGCGTGGCGTTCGCCCGACGTCGCGATGGTGCGTGGCAGGCTCCTTTTCTCGCTGAGCCGGGCGCAAATCCGGCGCTATTTCGAGATATGGACGGCCGCATTCATGCGGCCTGGTGCGGCGCCGACGCTCGCTTACGTTATCGATTGCTGGACGAAGATTTCACCGAGATCGTCGAATTTCCCAGATGCGCGGGCGATATTGCCTTGGGACAAGATGCCAACGGTCGCATGCATTTGGTCTGGGCTGCAGACGAGATCGTCAATAACTTTGGCGTGGTCAAACCCGGCCTGTTTCTTTATGATAGCGTGCGGCTCGAGACGGGCTGGTCTCCGGCCTATGTGATTGCGCGGCTGCGGCAAAAGGCGACGCCTCATATGGTCGGTGGGACGGAAAGCGCTCTGTTCTTGTTTTGGTCCGATCCATCGGGCGCGACCTTGCAGAGCGTCCAACCTCATTATGTCTGCCCGGATAGCGCCGGCTCCATCTACGGAGATGCAATTTTGGATGTCTTGGAGAACGGCCCATTTCGACCGGCCAATGCAACCATTCCCTTTTGTAGAAACGAGTTTTTGGGACTGCTTTATCTTCCCGACCCCGCGCCCGCTTCGATGGCTGAGCCCTCGCCTTATGGAGCGTTCGACAGTGTGGCGGACCAGATTGTAAACGCCCGTTTCGAGGTGTTGTTCACCACCATGGAGTGGATGAAAGACGAGAATCAAGATAGTCCTGGTTTTGTCTTCGCCCAGGCAGTGTCCGCGCTTTATGAGAAGGTCAGGGCCAACCCTGAGGACTATCCGCGCGGCATGACCGTGCGCATCCTGTTGGGCAATTATCCTGAATTGGCCACCTTCACCTTTGGCGGGCAGGTGTGGAATGTGATGGATGTGTTGCAAAAAGCGGGCTTGCCCGAAATGGAAAATGCCGAACTGGGCTGGAAAGTGGAGCTGGCCAACTTCGACGGCCAAAACCCTCACAGTCATGCCAAATTCTTGGTTATCGATGGTCGAGAGGTCATGGCTGCGGGCTTCAACTACAGCTATCTGCATTTGAATGAAGACCACCCCTCGGGTCTGGGCGTCTCGTTGGTCGATTTCGGCATGCTCATGCGCGGGCCGGTGGCGCAGGATGCGGTGGCCGCTTACGATGATCTCTGGTCCGGCTCGACCAAAATTCTCTGCCCGGACCTAAACCCACCCGAAGGCGACTGGCAAAATTACTGCACCCAGGGCGAGGCCGTGGCCGATCATGTCCCCGAAGCTCTGCTCTATTATCCGGCCGCCACAGACGATGTCGCTTTCTCGCTGTTGCGCGCCAACAATCGACCGGAAAGCGATCGCGCTCTCGATGCGTTGATCCGTTCGGCGCAAAAGACCATCGACGTCTTTGAAGTCAATTTCTCGTTAAAGGCTTACTGCGCCCTGGGCATTCTTATGGATGATTTTTGCTCCATGGAAGATTCGTTGGCCTACATGCAAGCCCTGGTCGATGTCATAGAGCAAAACCGCGTGCGGATTCGCGTGCTGGTCACCGATGTCAACATGAACGGTATTGAGAACAGCGTGGCCATTCAAGCATTGCGGGCCGAGTTGGCCCGTCGCGGCCTGAGTGAGCAGGCCGAGTTTCGCTATTATGTTGGCCGGATGCACCCCAAGGCTTTTTTGGTGGACGACGCGTTTCTGGTGGTGGGCAGCCAGAATTTCCACTATAGCGCCTGGGGCGATGGTCGCGGTCTGGTGGAGTATAATCTCGCCACCAACAATCAGGACGCGATCGCGGAATTCCAACGCACATTCGAGTATTTCTGGGAAAATGGCGTCCCAGTGGAGGAGGCGGAGCAGCCCCGAGTTGGTGAATAAACATGCCCGCGCACATATCCCGACGTCAGTTTTTGAAATACGCCGCAACGACGCTGGCCGTGGGCGCGACGGCCGCGGGCGGAGGGCTGGCTCTTGCCAATGAAAAGGGCCGGCTCGCCATCGAGCGCGTCACCATCCCCATCGCCGGCTTGCCGTCCGCGTTCGAAGGCTTCACCATCGCCCAGCTTAGCGATATTCATCTCTTGCCCTTCACCCGACCCGAATTCCTCCGCCGGGCGGTGGCGGTCGCCAACGGCCTCAAGCCCGATTTCACTGTGCTCACAGGCGATTATGTGTGGCGAGAGCCGGAAGGCATGTTCGAACTCGCGCCTATCATCGCCGGATTGAACGCCCAGCGCGGCGTGTGCGCTGTTTTGGGCAATCATGATTATTGGTTGGATGTTGATCTGGTCAAAGAGGGCTTTCGTCAGGCCCGAATTCCCTTGCTCATCAATGAACACATCCCCATCACATTGGGAGGACGTTCGTTGGTGGTGGCGGGGTTGGATGATGGCTGGAGCGGCCATCCCGACCTGGACGCCGCGTTAGACGCCGCGCCGCAAGACGCCCCCGTCGTTCTTTTGTTGCACGAACCCGATTTGGCCGACGTTTACGGGCCGGATGGACGCTGCGCGCTGCAACTCTCCGGGCATTCGCATGGCGGACAGGTGCGTTTGCCGGGTCGCGGCGCGCTGGTGCTTCCCTATCTGGGCAGCAAGTATGATTTTGGGTTGTATCAAATTGGCCGCATGTGGCTCTACACCAATCGCGGTTTGGGCGAGATTAGCGTTCCCTATCGTTTCAATTGTTCACCCGAAATCTCATTGTTCACCCTGACAGGCGGGTGACGACGCGTTGCAATAGCTTTTCGACGTTGGCGCGACGTCGGCGGTCGGCCTTTGCCAGGCGTTGGCGTGTTCGCTCCAGCCAGGTTTTATCGGCGCGCCATTCCGTGGCCAATTGTTTCAGAAGCGCGTCGGTTGCCTCGGGCGCGACGCCCCCTAATGTCCGCCGACATGCAATGAAGTGTTCTGGGTCTAGCGCTCGTTCAAACGCGGTTGGCGTCAACGGCAATGAACGGCCAATGATTTCTTGAGCCGAGCGTTGCAACAGCGCCAATGTTAGATCATGAAAATCCAGGCCCTCTTGAACGGCTTTTTGCACCATTTTGGATACGATCTGGTGCGCGACCCGAAACGACAAACCCACTTCGCGCACCAGGGTGTCGGCCAATTCCGATGCAGTGGTGAATCCCTCACCCGCTTGCCGACGCAAATGCGCCTCGTTCAGCGTCAATGTTTCGAAGAAAGTTTGATATATCTGAAGTGATTCGCGAGCCGCGGTCAGGGCGTGCATCAAAGGCGGGAATATCTCATCCTCGATATCTTGGGTGTCGCCATAGGGGATGTTATGGCATTGCAACGCCACCGCGGCGGCATAGCCAATCACCTGGCTCAATCTTGCTCGCAAATGCTCCAGCACCACCGGGTTGCGCTTTTGCGGCATGATGGAGGATATCTGGATGAAACTGTCATCCACGCGCAGGGCGTTGGCCTCGCGAGTTGAGCGCATCAACAAATCGTGCGTGATGCGGCTCAGGCCAATGGCCAGAGATTGCAAAGAAAACGCGATGTCGGTGAGATAGTCGTGCCCGCCAATGCTGTGCTGACTGCTGACGATGACCTCATCGAAACCCAGCAGATCGGCCACCAGTTTGCGGTTGATGGGAAAGCCGGTGCCGGTGAAGGCCACGGCGCCCAAAGGCGAGCGGTTGATGTTTGCAAACGCCTGCTGAATGCGTTTTTGCTCAGCGGCCAGAAGCGTGAGCGCGCCAGCCAAATAGTGCGCGAAGGTGACGGGCTGAGCCGGTTGAGTGTGTGTGTATCCGGGCATCAAGGTGTGAAGATGGCGTCGAGCCTGATGCAGCATGGCCGCCCGAAGCCCCAATAAATCCGCGAAAAGCGCCAAGATTTCATCTCGCAGCGCCAATCGAGCCAGGGCGTGTCCAAGATCATTTCGACTTCGAGCCAATTGCAAATTGCCGCCATAATTTGCGCCCGCCAACTCGATGATTCGCGATTCGATACGGAAAAACAAATCCTCGACGCCCGGTTGGTAATCGTAGGCGTTCGGCCCCTCTTCGCGAATGCGCTCAACGGCCTGGAGGATGGCGACGCCATTTTCTGGCTCGATGATGTCGCATTGGACAAGCATCAAGACATGCGCTTCATTGGCCGCCATCAACGGCTCGAAAAAATAGGTTTGAGCGTCGCGATATGCGCGTTGCAGCACAAATTTGCTGTATATGGGGTTGGGGAAAGAAGCGACGGGTGATGTCATGTGAACAAGATCAGCCTTTGATGCCGGTGAGCGCGATGCCCTTGATGATTTGGCGTTGGAAGATGATGAAGACCAATAGAAGGGGCACCGTGGCCAGGCTGGCGCCCGTCATGATTTTTTCCCACTCGGTAATGGATTCGCCACGGAAAAAGCTCAGCCCTACGGGCAGCGTATAATAGGCGCGCTCGCTGGACACGATCAGGGGCCAGAGATAGGCGTTCCAATTGCCAATGAAGTTGAAGATCATCAACGCGGCCACGGCCGGCTTAACCAGGGGCAAGGCGATGTTCCAAAAAATGCCGAATTCGTTCAAACCATCGATTCGCGCGGCGTCGAGCAATTCATTGGGCACGCCTTCGAAGAATTGACGCATAAGAAAAATGCCTACGGCGGTGATGACGCCCGGGAAGACGATGCCCCAATATTGCGCCGGCCCTTGCGTCCATCCCCAGTGCACGCTCATCGTGTACCAGGGAATGATCAGCATTTCGGTTGGCACCATCAATGTGGCCAGGATGCCAATGAAAATAAGGTTTTTGCCAGGAAACTCGAACTTGCTCAAGGTGTAGCCAACGAGACTATCGAAGAAAGCCACGCTGACGGTGCTAATGGTGGCGATGATCAGGCTGTTTACGTACCAGCGCCCAAAACTGTTGGTGGACAACACGCTCACATAATTCTCGAGCGTAGGATTCTTGGGCAGAAACGAAAATTGCACCAACTCCGAAGCCGGCTTCAAGCTGGTGAGCAGCATCCAGATGAAGGGGACGACCATCACAGCCGCACCTATGCTAAGCAGCAGGTAAACCAATGCCATCAACCAGGAAAGGGGTTGCCGAGAACGCTGCGGCGCGCTGACAACTTGCTCCGCCAGCTCGAGTCTGCGAGAAGGAGTGATCGTTTCGATATCGGTGGTGGTCATGATTTCATCGATGGAGAGATGAAAGGGCCGGTTATCAATACTCGATTCGACGCGAAAGCACGCGCATTTGCAACAAGGTGATGACCATAATCACGAGAAAAAGGATGATGGTGAGGGCGGCGGCATAACCCATGTTATACGAAGAGAACCCCTCTTTATAGACTTCGAGCACGACGGTGGTTGTGCTTTTCAGAGGCCCGCCCGCGTTGTCGGTGCTCATGTTTTGCACCAGATCGAACATTCGCAGAAATTGGATGGTTTGCAACACGGCCAAATAGACGATCACCGGGTTGAGAAGAGGCAGCGTTACATGCCGAAACATTTGCCAGCGGTTGGCGCCTGCAATTTTGGCGGCTTCGTAATACATTTCGGGAATTTGTTGCAAGCCGGCCAAAAAGATGATCACGGCGAAACCCAGGCTGCGCCAAACCGCCACCACCGCGATGGAGGGCAAGGCTTGTTTGGGACTACGGAGAAAGGGCTGGGTGGGTAAATCAAGCGCAGAAAGAATTTGATTAATGAGCCCAATCTGGGGTGCGTACAACCAGTTCCAAACAAACGCGACCGCAACGAACGAAGTGACGAAGGGCACGAAATAGGCGGCTCGGAAAAAGCCCGATAGCCTGCGGATTTGATTCAACATCAATGCCACGCCCAACGCCAGAGTGAGTTGCAACGGCACGCCCAACAACACATATTTGAAGGTGTTGAGAAAAGCCGCTCGCACTGAACTGCGCGGTTTGAACAGATCTTCCCAAATCGCCTGGAAGTTGGCCAGGCCCACCCACGGCCCTTCGCCCTTGAAAACGTTCCAGTCGCGAAAGCTAATGCCCAGAGCGAGAATGGCGGGATACCACCGAATGACCACAAAGAACACCAGGCTAACGCTCAAGAAGATGTAAGCCCAAATGATTTGACGACGCTGCAAAGTCAGTTTCATGGTCGCATAACCGATGGCGAGCGCAAGAATGGTGGATGAGAACAACGATCCTCATGGTTTGTCGGAGTGAAAAAGCCGCACGCAAAGACGCCGGGGACGCATTGGATATGCGTTTTATCCCGCGGGCGTCTTTGCGCGGGCTTTTATTCAGGCCATAACAGCTTAATGCTCGGCCCAGAATTTGTCCAACAACTCTTGGACCGTCTGCACGGCAATGTCAAGCTCTTGGGCGGGGTCCGCTCCGTTCAACACAACGGCGTCGTATGCATCGATGATCGCCTGGCGGTCTTTGCTCTCATCCACGAAGAAGGTGGAGCGAGCATAAGAGAGGCCGGCCACAAATGCGCCCAGCTTGGGGTCCTCTAACAGATCGGGGTCGTCGGCGGCTTCCAGTTGCGCTGGCAATTCGCCCACCATGTCCACCCAAATTCGTCCGGCTTCAGGCGATGTGATGAATTTGAGGAACTTGATGGCGGCTTCGAGGCGCGCAGGATCGGCGGCGGCTTTGGTGGTGATGCCGTGGGTCCAATAGCTGCCAAAGGTGCTCTTCACACCGTTGTGCTCCGGCAATTCGGTCACCCCAAAATTCAGATCGGGGGCCTTTTTGGCGATTGTGCCCAGACGGAAGGAGCCATCGATATGGAAACACACCTTGCCCGCCAAAAAGCCGTCCGGATCGCTTTCAAAGTCTCGTCGGCCGGTTTCCAATTCGGTCTCGAATTTTAAGAATTGATTCCAGGCCTCATATCCGCCCTCGCTGGCGTTCCACAACACCTGACGATAGTCGTCGCTGTATGGCTGTTGGCCGTACTGGCGTAGCAAAACTTCGCGGAACCAATGATGAGCCTGGCCGGCCGGGTTGACGATGAATCCATAGACCTCGAACTCGTCGCCGTTGCGCTTGGTGCATTGCACGGCCTGCTCTTCCAATTCTTTCAAGGTCGCGGGCGGTTTTTCGGGGTCCAGTCCAGCCGCTTCCATCAGGTCTTTGTTGTAGAATAACGCCAGAGTGCGAACCGCGGTCGGCAAGGTGTAGAGCGTGCCGTCAAAGAAACTGGCCTGGACCATGGGGCTAAATTCCTTGACCACCATGTCGGGCGGGAACTGGTCTTCTGGCAAAGGCACGATGTAACCGGCGTCGATCCAGGCGGGTTGCCAGCCATAGAATAACGTCGCTACATCGGGTCCGACGCCCGCGGGCACGCTGGCCGCGATCTTGTCGCGATAGTTGTCATACGGGATGTCGGAGTTGTGGATGATTTTGATGTCCGGATTTTCGGCCTCGAACATTTCGATGAGTTTGTTCATGGCGTCGACGCGCGCACCGAAATTATATTGCCAGTATTCGATTTCGATCGGTTCTGGCGGGGCCTCGCTTTCCGGCGTTGGGGTGGGTTGGGGCGGCGCTTCGGTGGGCTCGCTGGGCTTGGCTTCAGGGGTGGGCGTCGGAGACGCGCATGCGACGACAACGAGCAGAGTGGCAATCAACAAGGCGACGAAAAGAGCGATTCTCGATTTCGACATGATACTCCCTCCTGTTTGAATGAAGAAGATGTGGATATGTTGGAATGCCATAGAGCGCAGAGATCACAGCAGTTTCAGCATCGCCTGCGCACTATTTACGTCCAGGATGTTCATCCTGTCATTGCAAGGTCCAGTTTCAGCAATCTGGCCGCGTTTCCAGCGAAGATCATCTGAATATGTTCGTCCGGCATGTTCAGATCGAGACAATCGCGCAGCTGATCTTGCAAATAGCGAATGGCGAAACCGCGCGGAAACCAGCTCGAATCGGAGCCGAAGATAATGCGTTCAGGCCCAATGGTTTCGTAGTATTTGCGAAACAAGTATTTCACAGTGACATTGCCAGGAACCCAGCGCACCCATTGGTTGCTGCCGCTGGTGTCGACGTGCACATTGGGGCAGCTCCAGGCCAGTTGCAGGGTTTCTCGCTCCCAAGCGCACCCGAAATGGGGGATCACAAAATTGACTTCGGGAAAAGCCTTGGCCACGTTGTGCAGTTTCAATGGATTGATGTTTTGATGCCAGGCGATGCCGCCCGAACCGCCCTGAATGCCGAAATGGATCAAGACAGGAATGTCGAGCTCTGCGCACATCTCCCATACGGGAAAAGCCGCCGGATCCTCGATGGGCTGTTCGATCAGCGGGGCGAGCAGTTTGTAGCCCCGCAGCCCCATCTCCACCGCCTGTTTTAGCCGCTCGGCCGCATCAGGCAAAAATGGGGAGTGATGGGCGAAACCGATGAAACGCCCCGGGTGCCAACTGCATATCTCGGCCAGGTGTTCATTGCCGCCGCCCGTGACGAACACAATGGCGCGAATGCCGTACTTGTCCAGTTCGGCCAGCCAACGCCGGGCTTGTTCGCGATCGCCGGGATGCGCTTCTGGGGGTTCGGGTTCAGGAAAGCCCCACATGCGTCGCCAATGCTCGCCATAAGGTCGGGCCCGCTCGCGCAATATGCGCCTGCGCTCTGGGCCGATTTGCGCTTCATACCGCTTAATGGTTTCCTCCAATTCGTCGGAGAGCCAGGGACGATTGGTGGGAAAATGGGCGTGGAAGTCGATTATTTCAAAGCCCTGGTGCATGAGTGCGTCTCCCGATTGATTTGAGATGGCATTTGGATCGAAAATGCCTTAAGGTTGCGGAAGCGCGAGAAAAGTAAAGCGAAGAGCCGCGGATGCGCCCATTCCTTTTCCGCGCCGTCCGGATCGGACCAATTTTTCTAAGGAGAATGATGGAGCCATCGCTCGTTGCGGCTCGTCGAAAAAAGAGACGCTTCTGCGTCTAGAAAACTTGATACGCCACGAAATACTCCTCAGTGGCGTTCATCACTTGCATGATGGCGCCCATCACGGCCGCATCGCGACCGAGGGGCGAAGCGACGATGCGCGGCATGCTGGGGATGACGCCATCTAGCCGCCGCTGGATGGGCGCGATCAACAAGTCGGCCGAACCAGCCACGCCGCCGCCAATGACCACCATTTCAGGGTTCAACACCACGCTAATGTTGGCGATGGCGAGGCTCAGATAATCCACCGTTTCATTCACAACCTGTTGCGCCCAGGATTGCCCCTGACGAGCCGCGGCAAACACATCGCGAGAATTGAGCTCTTTTGTCGGGAGAGTCGCTCCTTGCGCCTGAAGCAGCGCTCGCGCTCGTTTGGCGATGCCCGTGCCCGAGGCCAATATCTCCAACGCGCCGAACCCCTCGTATCGCTTGCCCAGATATTCGACGCTGGGCACCATGTAGCCAATTTCGCCAGCCGCCAATGCATGACCGCGGTACAGTGCGCCATCGATTAAAATGCCAGCGCCAATGCCTGTGCCGACGGCAATGGAAACCAAGGTGTTCACCCCTTTTCCAGCGCCAAAACCCCATTCGCCCAATACGGTGAGATTCACGTCGTTCTCCACTGTCACAGGGACATCGAACGCCTCGGTCAAAATATCTTGCAGATGTAGGTCTCGCCATCCCAGCGCGGGCGCCCAAACCACCACGCCGTCAGGCACTTTGGTGATGCCCGGCACCCCCACGCCAATGCCCCGGATGGCCTGCCCTGGCGGCCGGGGCGCATCCAACAATTGGTGGATGAAATCGATGAGCTTTTCGATATAAGCGTCGCCATCGGCCTCGCCCTCGGCTTGATGAGGCACATAGAGCCGGTGCTGGATGTTTCCGCAAAGATCGGCCACCGTGCCATACATTTTCGTCCCTCCCAAATCAATGCCCAACACAGCATATGCTTCCCCGTTGAACTCGATCAAGGTGGAGGGACGTCCTCCTGTTGAGCTGCTATATCCGGTGGTTTTGACAAGACGATCCGCGATGAGGTCTTCGACGATGCGCATCACCGTAGGAAGGCTGATGTTTAGATCTCTGGCGATTTGCGAACGCGACACCGGGCCGTTTTCGCGAATATAGTTCAGAATGGAGGAACGGTTCAGGCTCCGGATGAAACTGGCTGTGAGATTTCTGCGCACGGTGAACGCTCACTTGAAAGATGGAGGGATTGCGAAACGAACCGATGACCGGGTGGTCAGTTACTTTCTGAATGTAAGAAAGTATATACGCTCGATAAAAAAATGTCAATACCTTTTCCGCTAAGTCTCCCCCACAAAAGTGACTAAATCCTCTCCCAACGCCCACCGCCCCAAATAAAAAGTGGATGAAATGCTTTTCGGTTCAGTCGGTCATCCCTTTGTGATCACTCGATGGTCAGCCAATCGAAGGCAGCGGCCAGGGTGCGAAAGTCGCCGGAGATGGCAAGATAGGCGTCGGCGGGATCAAGGGTCTCGGCCGCGGTTCCGGGCGCCGCGGCCGCCACGCCCGCGAACGCGTGGGCCTGGCCTTTTAGTTGAGCAGGAGAAGAGATGGCCGAGCCAAGGCGTTGCAAGGCCGCGACCAGTTCATCCGAAACGAAATCGCCCGCGCCCTCGCGCGTGGCCAGCAACACAATGCGCCCTTGGGGCAATTCGTTCAGATAGCGCACCAGCCGCTCCACCTCGTAGGCGTTGGCCACCGTGTCGAAGCCCTGCTCGTCCAACACCTCGCCCGATTTGGGGTCCAGCACGGTCACATTGTAGCCGCGGCGGCCAAAGGAGGCGTCGGTGGTCGTTCCATCCGCATTTTGCAGGGTGATGAAGGCCTGCTCGAAGGCGTGAATCTCGATATTCACCGGACTTTGCACGCCGGTCGCGGCGATCATGGCCTGGCCCAGCCTGTCGCGCGGGGAATCGGCCCGCTCGAATTCGAACCAGAGCTGATTCAAGCCCGGTCGCGGCGCGATGCGGTGTTCGTATTCGTTCCATCCGGGTGGAAGCGCGAGGCTCGCGACCGTATCGCCGTTCAAGCGAATGGTGAGGCGCTGTTCGTCCGCGTCGGGCCAGGTGAAGGGCAGGGCGCGAAAGCGCAATGCGCGCGGGGCGGCGTCTTCGCTGCGAAACACGATTTGCGCGCGACGGGCCGTGGCCCAGACGCCGTTCGCGCCGCCCACATCCGGCTCGTCCGTTCCCCAGCCCGCGCCGCGCCAGGCGTCGGTGTTCATAGCGCCGAAATCCAGTTCCAGCGGCAAGGGCGGGGCCGGATTCACCGCGTAGATTTGGATCGAGCCGTCGTCGATGATGGGTTCGGGCGAGTGGGGGATCAGGTCGAGGGCCAGTTGCTGGCTGGCTCGCCATGTGTCGGCATAGGGCAAACGGCCGGGAACAGGCGGCAAGAGCATGAGATAGCGCACGCCCCACAATGCGATCAAATCATCCACCTGATCGCGCGCCGCGGCCAGCGTCGCCTCATCGGGTGTGCTGCCCGTCTCTTGCTGCACGATGGCTTGCACCAGGGGAAGCCGCGCGAAATAATCGAACTTGATGGCCGGATTGCGCGAGGTGTTGCCCGAAAGGATGGGCATTTCGTGAGCGGTCATGTAATATTGCGCCTGGGTGCGCTCGACGCCCAGCACGCCAAAACTATTGCGCCAGCCCATGGGGATGGGCAGGATCGCGCCCGGCTCCATCTCGGCCAGTCGTTGAATCGCAGGCGGGATGCGGGCGTCGGTTTGGGGCAGGGGCATGGCCGCATGCTCGAAGAGCAGCAGGCCCGCCAGAGCGAGAGTCACGCCGGCGCGGATGCTCGCGCGCGGTCGCCAGCGCCGCAAAATCCAGGCCGCGCCCCAGGCCGCGAGCACGGCCAGCGCCAGCATGAGCACGATGCTCCAGCGGTTGGCCGTGCGGTTGCCCTTGACAAAGGGGATGTAGTGCAAGATCAAAAAGGGCATGGGAACGCCCGTTTCCAACCCATCGAAATTGAAATAATAACGACCGCCAACTTGCAAGAGAGGCCCCAATGTAAACGATGCGGAGAGAATCGCGGCCATCACCCAGCCTCGCATCCTGCGCCATATCGCGACCGCGCCCACCCCGGCCAGAATCACCGTGACATAGCCCAGAAAAACGGTGTTGACATCGTTGAACGGCGCGGTTCCCTCCTGCACCTCGCGCAAGCGTCGCACCCAGTCCGCGCCCCACAAGGGATGCAACGCGGTGGGCGTGAACCAGCCTTTCAGATCGGCCGAGAGCTTGAGCGCGTCGCCCCAGCCGCTGATCAGGAAATCCGCGTGCAAAAAGGCCCGCACCGTCTCCCAAAAATAGGGCAGCGTGAGCAACAAAGCGACCAGTCCGCCGCCGATAAGAGCCAGCCAGCGTTTGCCCGCGGTCTCCTTTTGGAACAGCAGCCGATTGAGGGGTCGCGTCAGCAGCAGACAAAGGGCCAGAAAGGCCATGAACACGCCGTATTGCATGTCCACCAGCAGGTTCAAGGCCCCGAACAAACCCATCATGATGGCGTCATGCCGCGTGGGGCGGCGCATGACCCGCAGCACATAGAGCGTGAAAAAAGGCAGCCAATGCACGCTGTGAATATTGTAGTGGCCCAGAGCCAGATAGATCATGCGGTTGCTGGCGAACGCAAAAATGATGGCCGCCACCAGCGCCGCGGCCCTCGCCTGACCCTCGCCCATTCTTCCCCTCGCCCCCTCGCCCTCTCGCCCATTCGCCCCCGCGCCCGCCAGCGTCCACAAGGCCAGCAGATACGCGCCATAGCCCGAAATGACGATGCTGAACAGCAGACTGATATTCGAAGCGAAGGCCCAGTTCTCGCTCGCCAACCCCAGCGGCAAGGCCAGGATCGCGGCCATCAAATTATAGGAATAAAGGATCAGCTCCATGCCCAGGGGATAGAAAATATTGGGGCTGAAGAAGATCGAGCCGACCCCGTCCAGCAGGCTATGCTTGAACCACCACATGGACCAGATGAAGGTGTATTCATCGTAGGCCCAGGTGTCGCTCCCCGGAACATGGGTGAAGATGCGCGCGACCAGCGGCCAGGTGAATACCAGGGCCAACAAAACAAGCAGGCCGAGCAGAGCTCCGTGTCGGCGAAGGATTGAGGACATGGTGTCTTGATATCTCTAGCTATCAGCTTTTTTCACGGCTAAATCACCCAACACTTTCAAGAGGTCGGCTTGGCCCACTCGCTCACCAATAGAAGCATAAATGTGCAGGGCGCGCTGATAGTGCTTTTGCGCGTCGTCCAGCCTGGCTTGGCGCAGGGCCAGATCGCCCAGGGCCTTTAGGACGTTGGCCTCTCTCGAGTGGTCGCCGATTTCGCGTGAAATCTCCAAAGCTTGCCGGTAATACTCAATGGCCTGCTGCACCCGCCCCAGGCTGTAATAGGCGTTGCCCAGATTGCCCAAGTATGCGTTCTCGGCCCAGCGGTCGCCAATTTCGCGGGCAATAGTCAATGCCTTCCGGCAATGATCAATGGCTTCTATCACATCTCCTTTGAAATAATGGATAAAGCCCAATTTGCCCAAAAGATCGGCCATCATATCTTTGGCCGGTTCTCTGTCACGCTCATATTCGGCCAAAAGATTCGTATAGAGCTGTTCCAATCGTTCCATATCCTGGGCGTCTTTCCATTCCAAAGGCGCTGACGCGGTGATGCTACGGGTCTGTAGGTGTTCGGGAATATGAACGCGAAAATCGAAGATCCCGGCATTACGAGCATAAAAATTGGGCGCGTGGCGAATCAAACGTTGCCAAGCGCCTTGTCTTACCCAAAACACCAGACTATGGGGCAAAGCCATGAATTGCTCGCGATACGTTTCTAAATACCGGTCAAAGCCTTGGCCCATGGCTGATTCCACGCCATGAAAAACTATGACGCACGGATCCGCTCGGGCGTCCTCAGGGAGCTGTTCGAGGTATGCCAATGGATTTGGTTGGTCTTCTGAAAGAGAAAACTCATAAACGGGGAGGGCTTCCAACTGTTCTCGCAAAACCTCTGTCACTGCCTCGCGCACCGCAACCGTGTTATACAGGCAAAAGATCCACACTCCTTGCCGTCCATGCTCCAAAAGCAGAAGCAGACGATCCAGTTCTGAATAAGGGATGAACTGCTCAAAGCTTTTTTTATCCTCGATCGGGGGCGCTAAGGTGGCGACAGTCATGCTCCATATTCCTGAACTAAGGGTTTGACCATAGGATGGACGCGAATCCATGGCTTGTGGTTATGATATTCGATTAAAGCGCTGGTGTAAAGCAATTCCTGAACTGTGGACTCATTGGTTAACCTCTTTCCGTTAAGACAACGCCCTAATACGTCATAATCTCGTGGACGCAAAAGGGCTTTGAAATCCCCCCTTACCTCGGCGATGGCCTTTTCAGCGCTGTCCGTATTCAGTCGATCCTCGCCATCGGCTAACGCGTGTTCCGCGGCTAATAATTCCAGTCGAATCAACATACCGATCAGGCCGCCACTGGCCGTAACAAGCATATCCAGTGTCTCCGGTTCGACTAAATTTGGTCGAATACGCTTATGAAAGACCCTTTTCAAAGTCTCGCGGCCCTCCGGGGCCGGTGCGTCGTTTCTTTCCACGATGCGTACGATAGGCAATACAAAATGCTGGTCAAAATTGCTCTTGATTTGGGGAAAGTCCATCGAATATCGTAATGCATTTGGAAATGTTATAGATGATGGAAGCGCGAGGCGAGGTCAGCGTACGCGCGTGCCCTAAAAAGAGGTGTCGCGCCGGCTCAATGTCTAATTTGTCGATATCCTCCACAATGAAAAGCACATGTTTCTCACTCTTTCGCACCACTTCACCAATAACATAATTCATGCGGTTCACCCGCTCTTCGAGCCATTGCAAAATGTCGCCCAACAGATCATCGCGTATGAAACTCTCGATGCCCTTTGGGAAATGCTTTTCATCGGTGGCATCCTGGAAAAGACGCGTGCCCAAGGCCAGCATGAAATCAGTGTAATCGACATCGAACGTGTTGAGAATTTTGGGGATGGCGAGATGAACGATGAAAAAGGATTTCTGCAATTTCTGTGTAAGCCGGTTGAGCGCGGTGGTCTTACCTGTGATGCGGCGCCCGGTAAAGAGCACCTTGTAAGGATACTTAGCCCTCATAATGGTGGCCAACCGCCTGAGAAGCCTTGGCGTATGCTCCACATAGTAGCGATTCATATCGCTCTGACTGCGGAGAGGCCGTGTGTCGAATGTGGTCAGAGCCTCATACAAAGTAGACGCAGTCATGAAAGTCTTCCTCCAGCACTATGCGACACATCCCGTTCTCCGCAGAGTGATCCAATGTCCTCCCAGCACATGCCCAATCGCGATCAGCCCTTCCTCGGCCATGTCCTCCAGCACCGGATTCACTTCTTCGGGCAAAGAGAGAGTGGCCGCGGCCAGTTCGATGGGCAGGGCCGGCCCCCCGCGACGCAGCGCGGCGAGGATTTCTCGCCGCAGTCGCTCCGTTTCCTCTTTTCGGTTTCGCTCCGCCCCTTTCTCTTGTTGCAAGGCTTTCATTTCCTGCGAGAGTTGCGCCAGCGCTTCTTCGGATTCCATGAGTGCGTTTTTGTGTTCGCCTTCGGCCGTCGCAGCCAACGCGCGGCTGATTTCGCCCAACCTGTGCGCGATTTCAGAAAGGTCTCTGGCCGCATCGAGCAAGATCGGCTCAGGATGTTGGTATGTTGCGGTAGCAGACATGATCTCACTCCAAAAAAGAACGCGTTCCCAGAATCGATAGGACATCATCATTCTAACACCGCTTCTCACACCGCGGCAAGCGCCGATAATGGACCATGTCTAACCTCGCATTTGGAACGGCAAATAAAGCGAACGCATGCCGTCGCTGTAATCGGGCGGCAGGTC